>JAIPHN010000090.1 GCA_021735185.1 Candidatus Bipolaricaulota bacterium | reverse complement strand
GTAGGCTAGCGTCAGTCCCCAGCCGAAGGTTCCGAAAAGTACGAAGACCGCGGCGGTATTTACCATAGGGGAGACGGTAAGAAACGTTATGGTCATGCCGAACGGTACCCCGGCTCCGACGAAACCGAGAAAGAGGGGGACTGTGGAGCAGGAACAGAAGGGTGAAATAACTCCCAACCCTGCGGCCAGCACGTAACCGACCAGGGCCTTCTTGCCCTTCAGGAAGTCCCTGATCTTTTCCGGCGGAAGGTACGTCCTGAGGTAACTAACCGAAAAGACAACTCCGAGCAGGATGACGGTAATCTTCAGCGTATCGTAGATCCAAAACTCCAGCGAAGACGCTAACCTCCCGGTTAGACCGGTTAAATGAACTAACTGAACCGCGATATATTCGAACATATAGCTTCCTGGCCTTCTTTAGGAAAGTACCTCTCGAATTTCCTGAGAAGAGGGCACGGTACCTTTGAACTCCACCTCGCCGTCTGCCACCAGGGCCGGGGTGCTCATTACTCCGTAGCTGGCAAACCTGGCGGGATCTTCTACCTTTACTACGTCAATTTCGTCTTCCTTCCCCATTTCCTCGACAATCCTTTCGACGTCATGTTTTAAGCTTTCGCACGTTGAACATCCGCTGCTTCCAAGTATTTCAACTTTCACTTTGGTTCACCTCGTTTTGTGTTAGTTCTGTTGCTAACTCCAGCAAGTTGTTTACCTTTTCCCTGTCTCGGACTTCGCACTCGACCCGCTTGCCCACGCGTTTGGTCTTCAGTAAGCCGACTTCTTCCAGTTTTTTCAGGTGCCTGTAAATGACGGACCTGTCCCTGTCGATAACTCCCTCCAGTTCGCAATAGCAGGTTGGCTCATCTACCTGAAGCAGGTGTTTGAGCAACTTCAATCTCTGCTCGGAGCCGAGTACTTTGAATAATCGATGCATTATTGCACATCCTTGCATAGAAAATAAGCCAAACAATTAGCGATGTCAAGGTTAATGTATTCACAATTGGGAGGTTAAACCTTTCCTTTGCTCAAATACAGCTGGCCTTATCTACCGTTAACTGGGCTTTTAGAAAATATCCGGTGGTAATTCAAAGTGATCCCTATAACAAATGTTCGACCCGGACAACCTAGTATAGATCCTTCAGGTAAGGAAGCAGGGTGAACCTGATCAGAGCAAAGGTCAGGGCACTGACGATCACGAAAGCCACTTCGGGAAAACTTGCGGATATCGCCAGACCCAGAGCGGCTCCCGCCGCCGGGGGATGTTCGGCGTCGAAGAGAACCATGAAGAACGAGGCCGACCCCACAGCTACTCCCCCGGCCACCCAGAGGGGACCAAGATACGAGCAGGCAAAACCGACTAGAGCCGCTATCACGCCCCCGCCAATTATATTCCTGGTTCTGGCCGTTCTATTGTGGGGTAGGCCGAAAACCGTAAATGCGGTCGACCCGGCGGCAGCTATCAGCACCAGACCGACCATTCGGGTGAAGGTTATCAACAGCAGGATCGATAGCCCCGCCCCCGCGCTTTGCCAGAGGTAATTCAACCACTTTTTTATAAAGCTTTTGCTGAAGATTCTCATTCTTATTCGGAATTTGATCCCCGGTCTCTACCAGGCCGCTACTTTCGTCTGTTTTGAAAGTTGTTCTTCATCCTGGTCCGTCTCGCTCAAAAGTGCTGCTACCACCGATTCCTTTATCGTATCGATATCCAGGTCTTCGGAAGTACTGAATATTCCTATTCTCGTATTCGTCTCTACCGGTGCTGAATAAATCACCGTTTTTACATTTTTGCAGATTGACATTTCGTCCATAATTACTACACCAACAGATTCTATTTCTTTTTGGAACGATTCGGGCAGTTCTTCTCTGCTGGACAGTTCTTCATGGGAAAGATCCGAAGGAATTGCCCAGGCCACTGCTTTCGTTCTTCTGCTCGTGATGCTTTTCGAAGGAGTCCATAAAATGACCTGGTTTTCTTTTAGAATACCTTCTTTAGAAAGAAGAGAACCTTCAACCCGGTTGGCTAACTTTGGACTTGCTTTGTCAAGTGTTTTGGCCGCCACAGAGCCCGCCCCCAGGACCATAAGGAATGAGAGAGTGAGTAAAAAAATCACTGTATTTTTTCTCATCGTTATTCCCTCCTTACAACCATTTTCGACATAAAAAGTGAAAAATCAATTTAAGGCTACTGTGCCGTATGGGAGGAATTACGAAAAAACCAATCAAGAGGTTCCTGAAAGGACGTACTCCCACCATTAGGCAGAAGTATCCAGGCGTCTTATGTAAAGGAAAAACCTTATTGAAACTTACTTTAGCCCAACGCTGAGGTGTAAACCATTTCTTAAAAGAACATAAAATACAGCTCTGGGCCTGCAGAAAATTACATCGTGTGAGTCCATATAGAGTCAGGGTATAGTATGGTTCCCGATGGCAACCTCGCCCTGAACAGAAAGGAATTCTCTCCTTTCAATATCTCTCATGCCTGGTTCTCTCCGGAATCGAACTCGAGAAATTCGCATTTCGGGTCCAGGCCCACCTATCCCCTAATAGATCAACTTCTGTTAGCCCAGACGACTGAAAAAGGACAGGGGAGGCAAAATCCTAACCAAGGTCATCTTCGTTGATAACGTCCTTTTCACCCCAGGTGATGGTTTTTCCGCAATTTTCGCAATTGGTGGTGGCTTCCTGGATTCGGATAGCTCGGAAGAACTTTTTGCTCTCGACGACCTTGCTGGTGCCTGTCTCTTCCCCGCAGTGGGGGCATTCTACATTCAATTCCGGCATTTTTCACCCCCTTACTCGTCAAAATCTGGCCGGTGGAAGAAAACAAGTACAGGCAAACGGGGTCCAGTTAGGATTATATAAATGGACCAGGTTCTGATCAAATTTACCCGGGCAAAGAATAGCCCCAGCCGTAAGTATAGGACCCAGCGGCAGAAATGGGGATAACGGGACAAGTACGTATTATCTCGAGCTGGAGCCAACCACCTGGATAGTGGACCTTTCGGCGATCCTCGGATTATCCCCAAAGCAAGGGAAAAGCGTGACTGTTCCGGGTAAAGTCCGTAATTCTCAAAACGTGGCCGGACCTATAATGGATAATTCATTTTTATCATATCTTCACTTTGGCCCACTACCCGGAACCCCATATGTTTGCTAAAATTAATCATCCGTTTGTTTTCGACACGAACAAATTCGTAAATGCTATATAGGTCCATATCCTGGGCCCACTCGACAAGCGCCTCCGTTAACTCCCTGCCCAACCCCAAACCCTGCCAGGGATCGCCAACCACAATAGCGTACTCTCCTTTTTCTCCGGTGGGGTCAACTATTAATCGGGCCATCCCCATCATCTTCTCTTCGCCCCCTTCTTTCAATATTCCCACTATAGCCATTTCGCGGCGATAGTCGATATTGGTGAAGGTGCTCATCTTTCTATGAGTTACCGCCTGGGGAGAGGAGAAAAATCGCTCTCTCCAGGTCCTCTCGGAAAAGGTGTCAAAGAGTTCTACTTCCAGGGGTTCGTCCTCGGGACGAATTGGACGTATAGTTACAGATCGGCCATCCTTTAACTCGGCTTCACTTACATAACGCTCAGGATAAGGGCTAATGATCATGTGGGAGTGCGGCCTTTCGTCTTTTTCCGCTTTAGCCGGTCCTAAAGTTACTTCGGTCCCCAGAGCCCTCAGTTTCTCCTCCGCGAGGACCAGGCGAGGAATATTTATCTCGACAATCTCGGGATAATCTATCAGTAACTGTGAAAATGAAGCCAGCGTCCTCTCGAGTTCTCGTATTAGGTGTGGAGGGTCCCTGTAAAGATTTTTGAGAAGGCGCTCGATCCCTGCCTCCTCCAGCAGACGGCGGGCCAGTACCTGGTTTAAAGGTGGAAAACCTACGATATTGCTAACCTTTACGTCGTAGTTTTCCCTTGTTGGATTTACCATAATTAGGGAACCAAATAGACTGTCCCTGTAAGAGTTGAGACGGATAATCGAAGACCCCTCCGGGACTTTCTCCCGGACGAGTAGTTGGTTATTTTGGTGAGAACCGCTACCAACCATTCTGGAGAGAGCGGATTCAAGTTGGTCCCAAGTGTTAACCGTTAGCTTCCACCCTCTGTCTCCTTTCAAGGTGAGGGGAAACCCAGCCGTGGAAGCGAACTCTTTTGCCTCCGAAACGGAGCAGATCGACTTCTGGTCAAGGGGATTTATATCGTAAGCCCGAAGAAGTTTTCGAGTTTCCGTTTCGGACAACTTAGTTATCCCCTCCTCAATGTCCTTCTTAATGTGTTTGGGGATAGAGTAAGCGGTTGGGCTGAATTCCAATTGCTCGGGCGTCTGATAAAGCATCTCCAAATTTCGAACGTACTGATAGAGATAAAGATAAGCTTTAGCCGCTTGTTCCGGTGCCGTACAGGTGACTATACCGTTATCCCGAAGTTTTTTTCGGCCCTCCCGAGCTTCTTTCCCTCCGATCCAGGCCGTGAGCACTGGTTTTTCCGTATCTTCTACCACTTCCACCACCGCTTCAGCGGCATCCGTCGCCGGGGCCTCCCCTTGTGGGCAGTAGATGACGAGCAGGGCATCGACGTCCCCGTCCTCTGAAACTACCCTGCCACATTTTTCGTACCTGGTACTACCCGCATCTCCTAAGACATCTAAAGGATTGCCCGGGTTGGCTTGAGGGGGTAATAACTTGCCAAGCTTTTGCCGGGTTTCTTTGTGGAAAGTCGCGACTCGCCCACCTTGGTCCAGCAGGGTGTCCAGAGCCAATATGGCGGGACCGTTTGCGTTGGTAACCACTGCCAGATTCGGACCCTCGGGGAGGGGTTCGTGAGCGAGGATTTCCGAACAAGCAAATAGATCTTCTAAAGTCCTAACTCGAGTTATGCCCACTCGCTTGAATAATGCATCGTATACTTCATTCCGCCGGGGGCTAAGCCCTATGTGGGAGGAGACCAGGGACTGGCTTTGAGGGTGCCTACCCCCTTTAAGACAAATTATAGGCTTCCTCCGGGCAAAGGGCCTGGCTGCTCTGATGAACGCTTCGGGATCCTCCAGAGTTTCCAGATAAAGAATAATACTTTTGGTGGAAGGATCTTGACCGTAGTAGTCGATCAGGTCGGCGAAACCAATATCGAGCGTATTACCGATGGAGACGAAGGCGCTAAATCCTATCCGGGACTCAGTAGCCCAATCGATCAGGCTTGACCCCATTGCCCCGCTCTGGGAAATAAAGGCTACTCCTCCTGGCGAAGGAACCTCTCGAGCAAAGCTCAAGTTTAACCGGGCGGGAGGCCTGATAAAGCCCAGACAGTTCGGCCCCAAAATTCTCATGCCGTACTTTTTTCTCCCGGCTTCGATTTTTTCTTGTAATTTTTCCCCTTGAATACCGGCTTCGCTAAATCCAGCGGATATTATTATTACAGCGCTAATTCCCGCCTTCCCGCATTCCTCCACTATAGAAGGAACGGTAGAAGCGGGGGTGGCGATGATCGCTACGTCTATTGGCTCCGGGATAGCTCCTACGTCCGGATAACTCGTCCGCCCCAGCACTGAATCCCTATTCGGGTTAACCGCAAAGACTCGACCCTGAAATCCCTGAAGGACGTTTCGCAACAAAGTGGCGCCAACGGACCTTTCGGAACTACTAGCTCCTATCACTGCTACCGAGTTCGGCTCAAAAAGCTTCTGGAGATTATGTATAGTCATAAAGCTCTCCAGGGAACAGTTGGGCGGCCAGGATTGTTGCTCCTAAACGCAAAACTAAATGGATTAAGAAGGTTTTACCTTCGACTTTTATTCTACCCTTATACTGGACCAAAGAGTGGTAATTTTCAAACTGGTTCGTCTCTACGTGTCTGGAAAATTCTCCTTTCTCTTTACTTTCCTAATTACTCGAGACTTTATCCATCAATCAAAACGACTCCATTCCACACAAAATCTACACATCTCGTTCACAGGTTTCCCACAAACGGG
>JAIPHN010000089.1 GCA_021735185.1 Candidatus Bipolaricaulota bacterium | reverse complement strand
CCCTCCTCGGATTTATGGGGAGGGTGTTTTGACGGTATTAATATTACCTTGCTCAGGTTCATCTGCGCCAGGGACTGCCTGGCTACTTCCAGATGAGCGTTGTGGATCGGATCGAAAGTCCCTCCAAACAAACCAACTCTAGAGCACGAGCTCAAACTCCATGCCTCCGATTTCAATTATGCTTCCGTCACGGGCGCCTTTCTCCTTCAACTTACTAATAACACCCTGTTTTTCCAATCTTCGATGGAAATAATCGGGTGCATCTTCAGTAGAAAAATCAAGCTTTTGTGCCAATTTCTCTATCTCCCGCCCCTCGACGACGTATTTATCCTCCTTCTGTAGGACTCTAAAACCGCTCTCTCCCTCAAACCGATAAACCTTGTGGTCCCCGCGCGCCTCTTTCTCTCTTTCCTCTTCGACTCTCTCGTCCTCCTGCTGCAATAACTCGTAAGTTTCTTTGACGAGTTTATCTACGCCCTCTCCCGTTGCTGCGGAGATGGGGTATAACTCAAGACCTTCTTCCCCAAATCTCTTTTTTTGTTTTTCGACTTCCTCAGGGTCAATTAGATCTATCTTGTTACCGGCAACTACTTCCGGGGTCCCTTCGAGCGAACCGTCGTATTCTCTCAGTTCATTCCGAAATACCTTCCAGTCTTCCAGAGGATCCCTTCCCTCAACCCCGGATATATCTACCATATGGATCAAAACCCTCGTCCTGGTTAGGTGTTTTAAGAATTGATCGCCAAGACCCTTACCTTTATGTGCGCCCTCAATTATCCCCGGTATGTCGACGGCTACGAACTCGTTCCATTCGTCTACTGCCACCACTCCCGGATGCGGATCCATCGTGGTGAAGTGGTAATTTCCGATCTTCGGCTTCTGGGCGGAAATCTTGGAAATCAAGCTGGATTTTCCGACGTTGGGAAATCCTACTATTCCGACGTCGGCAAGCATCCGCAACTCAAGCCGGAGGTATCTCTCCTCGCCGTTTTCTCCCCACTCTCGAATTCGGGGGGCAGTATTCCTCGATGAAGAGAAAGCCTTGTTCCCACGACCGCCCGAGCCACCTCGGGCTATCAGGATCTCCTGACCTTTATCGTGTAGATCGGCTAGCTTCTCGTCCGTTTCCCCGTCAAAAACTATCGTGCCTACCGGGACATCAATGTAAAGGTCTTCCGCGGACTTGCCGGTCTTGTCCTGAGTACCACCCTTCTTACCGCTGTCAGCTTGAAACGTATTCTTCTTATCGAACCTCAGGAGGGTATTTACGCTTTTGTCGGCGCGAAGATAGACATCTCCACCTCCACCGCCGTTACCTCCGTCCGGTCCTCCGTGTCTCTGACCGAGTTGGTGTTCAAAGCTAATTACGCCGTGCCCACCGTCACCCGCTTTAACCGTTATAGTAGCTTCGTCTACAAACATACCCTATCAAACCCTGTCCCACGTTATCGGTGCGCACAAAGAAAGGTTGGAATGGTCTTTAGGAGGGAGGAACGACACTTATATACTTATCTCCTGATCCTTCGAACTTCACGTGACCGGAAACTTTCGCGAAAATAGTATGGTCCCTTCCCATTCCTACGTTTTCTCCTGGTTTAAACTTCGTTCCCCTTTGCCTAACTATAATATTTCCGGGTTCTACCCATTCGTCCCCGAACTTTTTTAAGCCCAGTCGTTTACCGGCCGTATCGTGAACGTTCTGCGTAGAACCACTACTTACTTTATGAGCCATTTTATCTCCCCTCGTTTAAGAAGAAATGCTATCTATCCTAACCTTCATATAAGGTTGTCTGTGACCTAGTTTTCTTCTCTGGCCTTTTCTTTTCTTGTAGGTAAATACGGTAACTTTTTCCTCTTTGTCCTTTTCAACTATCTCCCCTTCTACGACGGAATCTTCGAGGTAAGGTTTCCCTACGTCCACTCCCCCTTCATCGTTTACCAATAGTACTTTATCGAATTCGACCGTTTCCCCGACTCCTCTTCCTTTCAGCTTCTCCACCTTTAACTCTTCCTCGGGTTCGACTCTATACTGTTTACCGCCTGTTTCTATAATTGCGTACATTGTTTCCTCCAGATTCTAATTTACGTTTCCACTGATTTTCAACCCTGCCACTCTATTGGGCCGGGAATTTAGGCAATCTCCGCTCCCGGATCGATTTCTTTATCGAGACCGAGCAGGGCTAGTTCTTCTCCTTCAGCCGCAAGTAGCATGCACTCCGATTTTTCTCCGTGAATGGTCGCCGGCTCGAGATTCGTTAGCACTATTACCTGTCTGTCTTCGAGATCGGCAACTTCGTAATGATTCTTTAATCCTGATATAGTCTGAAGTTCGTCGAATCCAACGTCCACCTGGATCTTGTACAGCCGGTCGGCACTCGGCATTTCGTCTACTTTTACGATCCTACCAACTCTCATGTCCAAAGCGTTAAAGTCATCAAAACTTATTCTTTCTTTACTCATTTCCTGCTCTCCCTCCGTTTGCCTGGTTTTGTTTTCGACCTTTTTCTTGTAGCCTTCTCTTATACCTTCAATATCCTGTTTCTCAAGTAAGGGTTGTGGCTCTGCAAGCTTTCCTGACGGGGTCCTTTTTATCTCGTCCCAGCCCGTCCGGTCCAGATCGAATATCTCGTAGACTTCCTTTGCGAACGAAGGCACGAACGGTTCCAGCATAACTGAAATTGCCTTGGCGACCTTCAGGCTGGACAGTACTACAGTTTCATCTTCTGTCTCCCAGGGTTTCTTCTCCTGGAAGTAGCCGTTGCCAAAATTGGCCAGGTCGCAGATTTCCCTTAAGGCTCCGGAAAGCCCTCCCGACTCGATTATCGACTCTACCTCGGAAACCGTCCGTTCTATCTTCTCGTTCACATTTTCTTCTACCTTCCCTTCCGGGATGGTCCCGTCATATCTGGAATAAGCAAAAGAAGTAACCCTGTTTACGAAATTGCTCACGTTATCAATAAATATATTGTTTACGGCTTTATCGAGTTCGGACCAGGAGAACTCGACGTCCTTCTTCTCAGGTCTCTGAAAAATCAAGTAGAATCTCCAGAAAACCGGATCCATTAATTCCGTAGCGTCATCAGCGAATATCCCCACTCCTTTACTTTTTGAGAAGGACTTTCCTCCCACCCAGTTCAGGTACTCCCCGGCACTTATCTGGTCCGGAAGGTGATATCCCTGCCCGGAAGCTAAAAGCTGGCCGGGAAACAGAAGGGTGTGGAAAGGAATATTGTCCTTGGCAAGAGTATAAACCTGAAAAGCGTCATCAGAAAACCAGTAATCCTCCCAGCTCTCCTCGCTTTCGTTCTTCTTAAAATATTCTATAGTAGCCGAAACGTATCCCAGAGCAGCTTCGGCCCAGACGTAGATTACCTTCTCCTCCGCTCCCTCAAAAGGGGCAGGTATTCCCCAATCTATATCCCTGGTAATCGCCCGAGGCTCGAGTCCGTCTTTAAGCATTTGATCGGTGAATCTTTTTACGTTGTCCTGCCAGTCGTCGTAGTTCCGATCCACGTATTCCTCCAGCCTCGGCTGAAGTTTCTCCAAATCAATATACCAGTGCCTCGTGTTTTTGAATTCAATATTATCCCCGCCGCATATAGCGCAGTTAGGCTGAACCAGGTCCTCCGGCTCGAGGAGAGAGCCGCAGCTATCGCACTGGTTTCCGTGGGCTCCGTCCGTATCGCATTCAGGACAGGTCCCTTCTATAAACCTATCGGCAAGGAATCTCTGACAATCGTGACAGTAGGCCCTTTCTTCCTCCTTGGATAGTATGTAACCCTCGTCATCCATCTGCCTGTGTATTTCCTGGACGAACTCTTCGTGTGTCGTATTCGTGGTAATGGTATAGTTATCGAACTCTATCCTGAAGTCCTCCAGTATCTCGAGTATTTTCTCGTGCGTTTCATTCGCCAGCTCTTCCGGCTTCATATTTCGCCTCTCCGCCTCGAACTCGATTCTGGTACCGTGCGCGTCCGAACCGGAAACGTAAAGCACGGAATGACCCTTCAGCTCGTAATAACGAGAAAATACGTCACCCGACAGTAGCGAAGTCTGGATGTTTCCAAGATGTGGCATCCCCGATGCATAGGGCCAGGCGCTACAAATTAATACGTTATTCGCTTCCTTGTTCATTTAATCGAGACTCTCCTTAAATAAAAAGGTTCACTTACCAGCTGAAGGCAGGTTAATAACTCGTAGATTTTAGGATAACGAACCGGCTATTACAAGCCAGCGGGGCGAACCGGGGGCAATTCACCTAATCCGAGTCCAATTCCTTAAACCTTTTCTCGCCCGAATATATCGATAGCCTCCCCCCGCGAACAAAACCGACCATTGCCAGCCCGGTAATTCTCCCCATCCTTACTGCAAGAGACGTAGGGGCCGAGCGGGATGCGACTTTCGAAATTGAGCTTCGTATCGCTTTCGAAACCATCTCCGAGGATAACCTTCCACTGGTCAACAGAACTAACTCTTTCGGGTCCCGACCGTCAATAACTGACTTGCCTATTACCTTATCCACGGCATTGTGCCGCCCGATGTCTTCCGCCAGATAGTCGATCCCTCCGGGACCTGCCAGGGCTGCCGTGTGAGACCCACCGGTTTTCTTGAAAAGTTCGGCTCTTATTTGAAGTTCTTTCATTAATTCGGTCAGTCGAGGGATCTCCGGAAAGAACCCGGCCTCAGTTTCTTCTATTTCCAGATCTCCCAGCTTTTCTACTACCGCCCTTGCGTTACCACAGCCGGAAGTCAATGCTCTCTTCCCCGCAAGATAAGTTTCCAGGTCCACGCTATCGGTCTTTATCCGCATCTCAACCAGTTGCTCTTCCGGCTCGTAGTTTATCTCATTTAGGTCTTCCCGACCCTCTATCAACCCTTCAGACCTCAAGTAGCCTACGGACAGGGCCCTCTGATCCTCGGGACTGCACATAAGCGTAACCAGGGCCCGATCGTTGACAACCAGGTCGAGGGATGACTCGACCACTATGTCGTCGCTAATCCTTTTTGCTTGCCCGCTTTCCCATCTAACTATTTCTTTCTCTTCGAATCTAGCCACTTTTACCTCCCTAAAAACCAAGGTGAAGGACCTTACCGTCGAACTTAAGTTTACCGAAGTCGACCGCCCATTCCCATCTGGGGATTTGGAACTGTGCAAAATCAAAAACGAAAAGCTGGCGTGTTTTGCTCTCAACTCCCCTTTTGGGTAGAATTAACGGTGGAAAAGGACATGAACAGAGCGAGGGAGGCAGGAGTGAACCAGGGTCGTCAAATTTCTATAGTAGTTATTCTCGCCTTATTATTTTTCGTTTGTCCCGGCCAAGCACGGGAGGGGGACCCCGCCCCGGAAGGGATAATAACGAAACCGCCAAAATCCTACGATCTGGAAGTCGAAATAGAGCTGAGCAGGCCTCGTTATCGTCCGGGTGGAGAAGTAGAAATGAAGGTTGATCTTACTAAAAAAGTGTATCTTTACCTCTATAATATCGACACGGAGGGGAGAGTCAATCTACTTTTCCCCAATAAATACGATAAAAGCAATCGAGTGGGTCCTGGAAAGGTGACTCTGCCCGACAAGGGTTATAGTTTCGTTGCCGGAGGGAAAGAAGGAACCGAGTACCTCGGGGCGATTGCCAGCATCAAGCCGCTGGGGCTTTTTACTTCGATAGACCAGACAGAGTTTAAGGATAACCCCTTTCCCAGGCTTTCCAGCAGCGCCCAATCCTTCGCCCTTACCGGGAAGGAAAAAATATCCACGGAGGTCTCTCAGAAGGACTGGGCAACCTCCTGGGTCGGAGTCAAGGTGACAAAAAGGCTGTCGGACTTGTCGGTGGACTCTTCTCCCCGGGGTGCCGGGGTCTACGTGGACGGGAAGTTCGTCGGCAGGACACCTGGAACGGTCTCGGTAGAGCCGGGAACCAGAGAAGTAACCCTGGAACGCTCCAACTACGAGAACTGGTCCACTACCGTTTCCGTTCAGCCCTACGAGGAAAAGAGAATTCAAGCTGACCTTCGACCCACCACG
>JAIPHN010000088.1 GCA_021735185.1 Candidatus Bipolaricaulota bacterium | reverse complement strand
AGAACCGTTCATTACGGTCGTTTCGTACTCCGGGCCCTTATGGGTCTCCCATTCGTTATCGGTCCCGGCAGCGAATTTGAGGTTATAACCGCAGGCGATCGGACAGAGGTAACATGATTCACTGTTGGCACGTGCTTCTGCTACTGCCTCGTCGTCGATCTCACCTGCTTCCTCGAACCTTCCCTTTGTCCAGTTACGGGTTGGAAGCGCACCCGCCTCGTTCATAGGATTGAGTGTGCCGATCGTCCCGGCATTTCGGGCCCACCTGGTGTTTTCGCTTGAATTGAGGTAATTGAGTTGTTCTTTTCGTAATCCGGGGAGGTCCGGTAGGGTGCCGGGCTTGTCCAGTTTCCGGACGAAGACCGACTTCAAATTTTTCGACCCCATTACCGCCCCGGCGCCTCCTCGCCCGGCGTGGTGTTTACCTCCGTCGGAAGAAATGGTGGCAAACTTGACCAGGTTTTCCCCTGCCGGACCGATGGACGCTTCCAGAAAGCCTTCCTTTGCCGCACCCATCTCCCTTGTTGTGCTTCCCCAGTACTCTCTTCCGTCTTCCAGTCCGACTTCACCCCCGTCTATTGTCAGTACGAGGGGATGATTGGCTTTCCCCGAGACCATCATTGCACGATATTCGGGGAGGTTGAACCTCAGATAAGTGGGAAAATGTCCACCTGAGTAACTATCCAGAAAGGTCCCTGTCAAAGGTGATTTCGTAACCACACAGTACCTGGAACAACCCGGAGCCAGTCCGAGGAACGGACCCCATGCGAATATCAAATTATTTTTCGGGGAAAGAGGATTCATGTCGGGTCTATTTTCTTCGTGGAGAAAAGCTGCCCCCAGACCCTTGCCTCCAATAAATTTTTCCAGCCAGTCTTCCGGAATCTCTTCCGTGGTGACGGATTCATCCGTTAAGTTTACTTTCAGCAGATTATTTTGGTTGATCTTTCTCACCTCCGTTAAGACTCTAATATTGAAGTTAATCGACCGGGAAAATCGGTAAATACACCGTCAACCAGAGGATATCTGACCAGTCTTTTCAGAGCGTCCTGTTCGTTTACGGTATAGACGTTGACCGTGTATTTGTCTCCGGCCGCCTTCAGTTCTCTCAGGTTCTCTATAGCCCTTGCTTCTTCCAGAGCGGATCCGGCAACGTTAAGAGTTTCGGCCCCGGTTTCCCTCATCGATTCGAGGATATCCGGTTCGGGCTCTTCAACCAGTAGGGCAGTTGAAATCTCCGGATTGAGCTCAGCAGCGGTTTTTACAAGTGAGTGATCGAAAGAAGAAATAACTACGTTGTCCTCCATATTCATTTCTTCGACGAGACCAACGACATTTTTTACAATCAGTCCGGCCGAGCTTCCAACCGGTTTTATTTCCAGGTTAACCTTCCAGTCGAGTCGCCTCGTTAACTTCAGTCCTTCCCGCAGCGTTGGCACTTTGGCTTCTTCCATCTCATCAATTTCCGACTGCGTTACCTTACCCTGATCTATCCGATCGAACGGGTCGGAATCGAGGAACCAGCTGCCCGCGTCCAGTTTTTTTATCTGGTCCAGGGTAAAGTCTCTTACCGCGTAGCTGTTCCTATTTGGGTAAACCGATTCAACGTCTGTCGTTCTTACCAGAGTTTCGTCGTGGATGAGCACCAAGTGGCGATCTTTTGTAAACTGGACGTCCGTCTCCCACATGTTCGCACCGGCTTCGTATGCTTTTCTTGCCGCTATTAACGTGTTCTCAGGAGCGATACTTCTGGCACCTCTATGAGCGATATTCGTGAGTTCACTTTCCGTCATACGATTATTGTTTTCCATGATCGGGTTAACGTTATTATTACCTCCAGACAAAAGTATATATGCAGCAAATATCGCTACGATAATTAAAGGGACGATATTCCGGCATGGGGTTGACGTATTGATCTCCATATCGGTTGACATTCCATTTTGTAAGCGGAATTACCCGGGACCAAATTATTTCTCTTCCTTCAGGGCAAACCCTTTCATGAACTGTTCCTGGAGGAGCAGAAATATTATAAGGGGCGGCAACATCGCTATGATGGAACCGGCCATCGCCGGACCCCATGGTTTAACTCCGGCCCTGCCGGAACCAGTCAACATCTTTAAACCGAGCTGAATTACCTGTTTGTTATCCGATTGCATGATTATTAGCGGCCATAGGTACTGGTTCCACATATAAATGAACTGAATAACAGCAAGAGCCCCGATAGTGTTCATTGACATTGGGACGAGGATCTGGGTCATAAACCGGATGGGGCCAGCTCCGTCCACCCTGGCCGCGTCCGTGAGGGATTCAGGTATCGACTGGAAATGCTGACGAAATAGGAAAGTGCCCGTCGCGCTTGCAAAAAACGGAAAAATCATGGCGTAATACGTATCCGCCAGCCCCAGATTATTGATTAATTCGAAAAGTGAAACTATCCTGACCGGTACGGGTAATAGCAGCGTGAGTAAAATTATAACGAATATCAAGCTCTTGAAAGGGAAGTCGAAATATACCAGCGCGGTAGCTGCAAAGATCGATATTATCGTCTTTCCTACGGTAACGGCAATTGCAATGATCGTGCTGTTCAGCATTAGACGTCCAAGATTGTATTGTGTCCAGGCCACGGTAAAGTTGCGAACGATGGCGTTGCCCGGGAAGAATTGAGGTGGATAATTGAGAATAGTGGAGGTAGACTGCGTGCTGGCAATCAGAGCAAATATAATTGGAGAAGCAATAAGCAAAACCAGTAGTATCAGCGCGACATGGGTGAAGAAAGTTGCAAGCTTATCTCTCGTCTTAGGACTAACCACCGTAGTACACCCCCCTGCCAGAAGTCTTAAATTGTATAAGCGTCAAAATCGAGACGAGAACGAAAAGCAGTAAGGATTGGGAGGCAGCTATACCTGACCTGAAATACTGAAATGCGTCGCGATAGAGGTTAAAGATCATTATGTTCGTTGCTCCCGCTGGTCCCCCCTTCGTCATAATATCTATGAGGGCGAAGGTCCTGAAGAATGAGTAAATCATATTCATAACCACGAGGAAGAATATCGTCGGAGAAAGTAAAGGCAGAGTGATATGCCAGAACTTCTGGAAGACGTTGGCTCCATCTACATCGGCAGCTTCGAGGAATTCGCCGGGTACGTTCTGCAAACCGGCGAGAAAAAATATTATGTTGTATCCAAGGTTTTTCCAGGTTGCCGCAACAATGACCATGAACATCGACAGGGGACCACTGGCTAGCCAATCGGGCTGGACACCAAAAAGGACCTCCATCACGTAGGTCAGCATTCCTGTATTGGGGTTGAACAGGAAAAGCCAGATCGTCCCTGCTATTGCAGGTGATAGTGCATACGGCCAGATCAGGCCTGTCCGATAGAACCGAGCGCCGCGGACTTTCCTGTTTGCCAGCAGAGCAATACCCAGACCAATTACCAGCCCGCCTACCACTACGCTAAATGAAAAAATGAAGCTCTTCCCTACTACAGCGTGGAATTTTGGAGAAGTGAACAGATCGACGAAATTTCCCAGACCGTTAAACACCTTTTTCCGCCCCATAAACAGGGTTTTATACAGGCTTAGCCGAAAACTCATTCCTGCAGGGTAGTAGAGAAACAGAACGCTAACGATCAACGTTGGAGCCAAAAAAAGCAGCGGCAGTAACTTGCCAGGGTATTTTGATTTCATATTACCTCCAGTGGGTTATCGGAAAATGGGCGGGACAAGTTCCGTCCCGCCCATTCAATTTCCTTAACCGAACTGAAAAATTATGATTAACTATTCGCTCAAGTTAAGAAGAGACTATCTCCTGGTATTCTTCCATGGCATTTTCAGCCTCTTTGTCGGCCTGTGCAAGTGCTTTGTCAACTGAGGTTCCGCCCATGACTTTCTGGAACGCTTCCTCCACTATCGTTCTTATCTGTCGGAAAGGACCGATCAATGCTCCTGCCGTTGCGGCATTGCTTTTTGTGTCCAGGAGCTGATCAAATGCCGTGCGAGAATTGGGCGACCTTTCGAACCAACCCTCTCGTTCCAGTATGTCAACTGAGCTCTTTCGGATCGGGAAGTAACCCGTTCCTTTGTGCCAGCGAATTGAGTTTTCGATGTTGCTCATCCAGAGCGCGAACGTGACAGCGGCTTCCAGCTTGGCCTCTGAGTGGCCTTCAGTTATCCAGAGGTTTCCGCCTCCGATAACTTCTCCATTTCTTTCGGTTCCCTCGGGGATGGGCAGGTATGTAGTGCCCAGCTCGAAGCCGTTTTCAGCAGCGTTCTTCTCCATCCCTGTAACGTCAGAGGTAGAAGTTATTTCCATCGCAACGGTTTCACCGAGGAAAAGAGAATTGGCCTGAGCCCATGCTTCTACACCGGGGTTCTTCCAGAGCCCTTTGTCGTATAGCTCCTTCCACCAGGTGAAGATTCTCTTTGCCTCATCGCTTTCTAGAAATATTTCCGTCGGTCGATCCTGCCGGCCGTTTCCGTTATTTACCAGTACCTGGCCCTGTTCGGCCATCCACTGTTCGAAGAACCAGGTATGTAATGGCCAGGTGATCCCGCCTTCGACTACGCCGCTATCAACTAATTCTTGACTTATCTCAACTATATCCTCGAAAGTAGGTTTTTCGGGAATCGTTACTCCGGCCTCTTCGAACTTGTCTTTGTTGTAGTAAAGAATGGCATTCGAGGAGTTCCAGGGGAAACCCCAGAGCTTACCGCCGACTCTATAGTAGTTAAGAGCAGAGTCAATATAATCGTCCCACTCCACCTCTATACCGAAGCGGTCTATCAAATTCCCTGCGGGAACAAAAAGTCCGCTGTCGATGTTTTCTCGAGTACCAATATCAAAAGACTGTACTACGTGAGGTGCATTTCCAGTTTTTGCAGCAGCTTGTGCCGCCGTTAGAGTCTCTCGATAGCTTCCTTTATACGAGACACTAACTTCAATATTCGGGTGGAAAAGGTTGAAGTCCTCAACCATCCTCTTGATGAAGTCGACCCTTGTACCACCCATTGCATGCCAGAATTTTATGTTTGTAACCTTTTCATCCTGGCCGTAAACACCTACAGCCATGGCTCCCAGTAAGACTAATAGGATAAGGGAGGTAGTTAATACGCTTTTAAAATTCAATTTCATGGTTTCCTCCTTGGTCTTGATTATGCTAAGTTCTTTTAGGTAAAACGAACGTCTCTTGAAAACGAGAACTGAGAACTGGTTAAGTTGTAAGATATCTCGGCTGTTATATATCACCCCTTAATTTTAGAATTTGTATTAATAAAAATGATGTTCGATTCTATGCTTCCCCTTTTTCTATTAAATATCGCAACAGCTTAAAGCCTACTTTATATAGTTAATAGCTGTATAATTTAATATATAAACATGTTCTTCCGAATTACATGATAATATTTCAACGAGTTTTCCAGAAAGTATAAGAACTAAACGCTCCCATATTCCAATCCATAAGGTTTATCTAATTAATACAGAGAGTTACAGATTAACAAAAAAATATAATAGATAGCAGATATAAATATATATATCTACTTTATTACGTAGAAAAAAATACGTATCATATTCTTTTATACACGTACCTTGACTACAATATAACAATTCTGATTCAAATGTCAAATAAATTGAATCGAGTCCTTGGCCCCGGTACAGGTGAGGAATTTGTGGCGGCAAAATCGCAAGGACAGATGTTTTTCTTAATTACACGGGGGCATCGGGTATCTTTTCTGACTTGTCTCAAGTAGGGAAAAACTTAATGAACCCAAAAATACTATCCTGCAGGCCAATTCATCGGCGAAATGCCAAAGAAGCTAACAGCTTCTCATTCCCGAGAGGGTAAAGTGTTGCATAAATTGCTTGATATTGGATTATGAGAGGTCGTCTACCCTATGCCAAGGGCAATAGCGCCGAAAGCAATAATAAAACTCCCGATTAGACGGAACCCCGTGAACTCTTCTTTTAACAGAAATAGACCGAATAGGGTAGCAAAAACGACGGAAATATTCCTAAAAGAGGCGACGTAGCCCAATTGTGTTAGT
>JAIPHN010000087.1 GCA_021735185.1 Candidatus Bipolaricaulota bacterium | reverse complement strand
TGATAACCCTAGCCCGTATGGGTTTTCCACTACAAAGGTTGATGCTTTCTCAAATCCCTGATCCCTGGCCCACATGGCCATAGCTCCTCCTGCATAAATATCGGGGGGAGCGGTCCTAGAAACAAAATCATTATCCTTAAGGTAAGTTATTCTCGGAGATGTCGAACCAGTAGAAATCTGAACGGTTTGATTGGGAATGGTAACTTCAGAAATCGCTATCGTGACCCCACTAGATGTGGCACCAATTATGGCAGGTACGCCGGAAACGCTTATCAGCTTATGGGCTGCAGAAGCACCGGCAGCAGGCTTAGTTTGCGAATCCTGACGGATGATCATTATCTGTTTTCCAAGTGGCCCACCGGCATCGTTGATGTCTTTTACTGCCATATCTATAGCATTTTGTTCACTAACTCCCATGGATGCCAGGCTTCCTGTAAGTGGTTGAATTGAACCGATTTTTATATACTCTGCTGCAGAAGCAGAGCCAACCCCAATTAAACCACTGATAACAAGAGCTCCGACCAGAACTAAACTTAAGCTAAGACCTAGCTTTTCTCGCATAGCTAATACCTCCTTGTAAATTTTAGAGTTCTAACTCTTCTACGACCCTTCTTTTCACCTCCCGTGGGCTTGGTCTATTTGTTGTAAAAGTAAAAATTCTAAAAAACAAACTTTTACAACCACAGCTAAAAATTACTAAGAGCAAGGCGTATAACTTGAACATTCACAAGAAACTCTTAATCCTATATTAAATTTTTTGAATAATTTGTCAAGTTAATAGTCCCCAGAATATGTTAATTGTGAGCAAAGGTTATACTGGAGATAGGTAAGATATAGGAAGGTAAAACCGATAACGCATTCGTAATTCGAGTAAAAGTACTGCAGTTTTACGCTAGCCTAAAACAAATTTACCAAAGCTAGTTGAGTTATGAACTGGATGGGTAACCTGTCGAGCCCCCGGGAAATCCAGAGGCCGACAGGTTTGAACAGAAAATCTAACCGGAAAGCTCCTCTTGCAACGCCTTCTTAGTCATTCCCGTCAGGTTATCGACGGTTTCCTGATTACCGTAAAGAACTACGTTTTCCTGCCTGAGCACCAGGTCGTAACCTGCCTCGCTTGCCCTGACGTTGGCAATCTGGAATATCTTCGACTCTATCAGCTTAGTCAGCAAATCATCGAGCTGCTGGTACTGGCTGTTGATCTGTGACAGGGTATTGTTTACCTCTTTCGGTACAGCGGACCCCTGCCTCATATTTTTTAAAGTGCTGTTCAATTCGTCCATAATCGGCTGAACTTGGTTCGACAATTTCTTTAACTGGTCAGAAACGGATTCAAAGCCGGGTGCCGACCGCATCTTTTCGACCATCGCCATGTCTATTTCCAGTTGCGCTTTTAGCTTCTCTGCCTGGAGAATGTCGGCTTGTTTCTGGTACTCGGACTTGGATATCTCTCCCTGAATTGCTTTTTCCCTGATACTTCTCAGCTCCTCGTCCTTTGCCTGAGCGCTCTGCCTTTCTTCTTTTACGGCATCGGTAAACACTGTAAAGGCCTCTGTTGCGTTGACGTAGCCGACTTTCAAAGCGGAAACTCCAGCTCGTTTGTCATCAGGACTAAATTCACTAATTTTGCTATTTAGGATCGATTGAACTCCCCGGAGGGATTCTAGACCCTGTTGGACTTCACCGTCGTTAATTAACTGTTCCGCCCTGCGAAGCTCTTTAATTAAGAGATCTGCCGTGAAATTCTCCTGCCCGAACCCGACCAGGGACACCAATAAGGTCAAAACCAAAACGAGAGTTAAGCTTACTGAAACTGTTTTTTTCATTTTTCCTCCTGTGATAACCTTTGTTCAAAAAAGTTTATCTCCAACTTTATTATACGGTACCCCCCTCTCCCGATTTCCAACCCCTTCGGTATTAAAGTCTCATTATTTCTTTCATGAGTTAGCGCCTTAGCCAACACGGTTAACGGTGCAATGGGTTGCCAGATGGTCACCCTAGATAAATTAGTTAAATACTTATTGTAAAATGAGAAAATTGGATTCTTTATGGTTCTATGTTATAAAAACCAATAGGAGGTGATAAAAGTCCTCTGACAACATTGCCTTCTATCAGCCAAATTGGTCTTACGGTCAATCATCATTAAGTATTTCTCATTTCATGGGGTTATTCAAAATTTGCTCTCCACCTACCGAAGACCGAAGGAGGTAAAAATGTATAAGAAGAAGCCACCAACCCTTTTATTAACAGCAGTACTAATAACCTCACTTCTGATTATTTACCCGGCTCTTTCCTCGACCAACCAAATTACAATTAAAGAAATTCAGCGTGACCGAACCGAAAAAGGTGGGTCCAGTTACGCTGAAGAAACCGTGACTACGACGGGGGTAGTGACAGCCACGGGTGACTCCGGCTACTACCTTCAGGACGGTTCCGGTCCCTGGAGCGGTATTTTTGTCTATATCGACCGAACACCGGAGGTCTCCCCGGGAGACAAATTAAGGGTAACCGGTAAAGTAACTGAATACTACAAGCTGACGGAGATCAAGCCGAGTTCGACTGAGAAACTGGGCGAGACGGAAGTACCCGACCCGCTGGTTCTGGAAACCGGAAAAGTCGGACAGGAAAAGTACGAAGGGATGCTGGTCAGGGTCGAGGGCCTCGAAGTCGCTTCCACCCCGAACGAACACGGCGTATGGACGGTAAACGACGGAAGCGGAAAGGTTGCTATCGACGGCTCAAACACCGGGGTAGATTACCAGCCGGACTCCAAGGATACTACAATTGACTACATTACCGGCCCGGTTACCTTCAGCTACGGACAGTTTCGGATTCAGCCGAAAAGTACCTCCAAGTCGGGTAAGGCAGCCAAAGCACCGACTGTCACAGTCCACGAAATTCAGTCCAACCGGACCGAAGAAGGAGCTTCTAAGTATGCAGGCAAGACCGTCGTTACAACCGGCACTGTCGTCGTAACCGACGACAACGGATTCTACTTACAGGACGGCAAGGGCCCATGGAACGGCATCTGGGTCTACACGGGAGGCAGTCCGGGAGTTTCACCGGGCGACAAAGTCAGGGTCAAAGGTCCGATCGACGAGTACTACAAGATGACCGAGATCAACCAGCCCGAATCGGTCGAAGTTATCGGCTCTGGCACTGTTCCCGAACCGGTAGTACTCGAGGCCGGTGAAGTCAAACAGGAAAAGTACGAAGGTGTTTTAGTCAAACTAAAAACAGTCAAAGTGGCCAATCCGGCGGCAGGCAACGGCAACTGGTACGTTAAAGACGAAACTGGTAAGCTATTGATTTCCGGTTCCCACCTGGGCGATGCCGCAACACCGACGCAAAAGGGCCAAAGGGTCACGTTGATAAAAGGACCGGTCGACTTCAGCTACGGTGAGTTCCGGACGAGACCGATGGAAATTGAAGGATTGAAGGTGTCTTTCCCGAAAAGAAGGAAGCTCGGAGAGTCGGTGGAGTATCCTGACATGCCGACAGTGGACAAGTTCAGGGTTTTCCTGTTGAAAGGCGAAGTTGAATTTACAGGGACTGATACGGGCGTCATGCTCTCCTTCACCACCGGTGAAGTGGAAGAGGTTACAGTAAAGTACGGGAAATACGTACCGGAATCCGGACCTCAGCTGCCGGAATTTTCCTATATCAAGAAGGTAAGCTACGAGTCCCCCAAAAAGGGGCACGCAATAGGATTAAACCTGGAAGAATTAAATCTAAAGAAACCGACGACAATCCAGTACAGACTCTTTGCCGACGGTATCCCCTACGGCGGCAGGTTCAGGATAGAGCCCGGAGAAGACTACGAGATCGTACCCTACATAGAAGAAGGACCCTTCGTCGATCTAGTGGAAAAGAATAGTGCCGTCATCTCGTGGGAAACCAATGTCGCGACCATCGGTCGGGTCAAGGTAGGAGACAAGACCTTCGGTTCGGACGAGGCTAAGAAGGAACACAGCGTTAAACTAACAGGACTATCTCCGGGAGCGGAAACCACCTACAGCGTTGAAGTCTCCCCATCGGACTCCGATTACTGGCTGAGTACTAAAAAATTCAGCTTCGAGACCGAATCGGCGGACGACGAGTTCAAGTTCGCCTTCCTCGGCGATAGTCGTGGTGGCTACGAGGGGTCGGAACACACCGAAGGTTTGGTCAATTACGCCAACAGCACCAACTATGATACGATGACCACCCTGATGGAGAGCATCTACGAACACGGCATGGACTTTACCGTCTTTGCCGGGGACCTCGTTAAGGGCTACACCAACAACGTCGAGGGCTTCCACAACCAGCTGGAAGCGTGGAAGGATACTATTGAGCCCGTCGGTGCCTACGTACCGGTCTACGAAGGAATAGGAAACCACGAATCCCTCTATACCGCCTACGATGACGGAAGCACCTACGGGCTCCAGTTCGACAAGAAAGGGGGAAACAGCACTGAAGCAGTCTTTGCCGAGGAGTTCGTCAACCCGACAGCCAAACCGGAATCGGGCGATCCGATGATAAGCCCCGAACCGGAAGGCCCAGAGGCACCGACCTACAGGGAAAACGCCTACTACTTCGACTACGACAATGCCCGGATCCTCGTCATCAATACCAACTACTGGATCAGTTCCAGCCCGGAAAAGTACGGCGGCAACTTGGAAGGCTTTATACTGGAAAACCAGATGAACTGGATCGAAAAGGTAGTGGAAGACGCTAAACAGGATCCCGAAATCGACCACGTCTTCCCCGTGATGCACGAACCACCGTTCCCGAACAGCGAACACATCGACGACACTATGTGGTACAACGGCCAGAAACGCTACGTGCTGGAGATGAGGGACGAGATGCTAAAGATCTTCGGGGAAAGCGGAATTGTGCCCGCCATACTGGCAAGCGACGAGCACAACTACCAGAGGCTGCTGGTCACGACCCACACCCCGGTCTACACGAACATGACTTCGGCCGACTACGGGAGTTCCTTCTACGAAATAGTATCCGGCGGTGCCGGAGCACCGAAGTACGAGAGGATGTACGCTCCCTGGGGTAGCTACCTGAAGAAGTTCAAGTCTGCGGCACATTACGTGGGAATACACGTGGACGGTGAAGAAGTTAAGGTCAAGGCGATAGATAAGTCCGGCAAAGTAATAGACGAGAAGGTAATTAGCCGTAAAGAAAAAGTAGCCGAAAAAGAGGTCAAATTCGCTACTTTCAACATTCAGAACCTCACCACCGAACAGGTACAGAAGAAAGGGGACACGCAGGCATCCGCAGCTGCTGAAATCATCCAGCAAGTTAATCCGGACGTTTTGGCCCTAAACGAGATCGACAACAACTTTCAGCAGGGCAAGATGACGGGTACATCGAACGCAGAAGCTTTCGTAGAAAATTACCTTAAGGAACCACAAAAGGAAGGTCTGCCAAGTCTGGATTACGAGTACATCTACGTAGCCAAATCAAATACGGGAATACCGAGCGGGATGGACATCGACAACAACGGGGAGGTCGTGACCGAGCCGGGAAGCAGACCCTACGGCAACGACTGCTACGGCTGGGGCGAATATCCGGGCCAGTATGCAATGGCTCTCCTCAGCAAGTACCCGATAAAGAGGGATCAGGTTCGAACATTCCGAAAGTTCCTCTGGAAGGACATGCCTAACAACAAAATGCCAATCGGACCCGAGCACGGTGGCCAGTTCCTGACCGAAGAAGAAGCTGAGAAGTTCAGGCTTTCGTCCAAGAGTCACTGGGACGTACCGGTAAACATAGGTGGTACCACTGTACACGTCCTGATGGCTCACCCAACACCGCCCGTATTTGACGGAAAGGCCAACCTCAATGGGCGGAGAAACCACGACGAAGTCAGGCTATTGACCGATTACGTAAAGGGTAAAGACTACATCTACGACGACAACGGACAGAAGGGCGGACTACCCGAAGACGCAAAGTTCGTCCTAATGGGAGATATGAATGCCTCTCCCGGAGGTGCGGACAATTTCCAGGCAGCCAAGTTATTAATCAATAACCCGGAAATGAATACTTCAACTTTCCCGATGAGTCAGGGTGGAATAGATATAGGGGCCGCGGCAAGATTCAATACGATGAGCGACCTGCGAGTTGATTACGTCCTCCCGTCAGAGAAT
>JAIPHN010000086.1 GCA_021735185.1 Candidatus Bipolaricaulota bacterium | reverse complement strand
GCATACTCTTTTAACTGGCGAATCGCCATCGGTTCCTCAACGAGCTCCCTCCGACACTCATTTTCGCAGGGAGCAAAACAGGCACGACCGAGTGAAACGGCAAGCGGGGTCTTCTCTTTGATCAACTCTACCGCCGCTTGCGGGCGGCCATTCGCAATATGAGCTATATATCCCTGAACATCCAGACTAGCCGGACATTCAAAAGTACAGGGAGGGACACAATCTCCAGTATGTTCCGAGAGCAGCAATTCAAGGGCTGCTCTCCTTTCCGCAAAGACTTCTTCCGTTTCGGTATTGACCTTCATCCCTGCCTCTACGCAAGTATCACAGGAGGTAGTAATTTCTTTCCCGTCAGAAGTTTCGACCTCTACGAGACAGGTCCTGCATCCTCCATAAGGCAAGTCCAGTTCTTCCATCTCGCACAGAGTTGGAATGAAAATATCGTTATCACGACAAGCCTCAAGAATGGTCTTATCGGGACTGGCAGCGCATTCTTCTCCGTTTATCTCAATTGAAAGCGTATTCGACATCAAACCACCTCGACTGCATCAACTGGACATACTTCCAAACACGTTCCACACTGTATACATTTCTCCTGATTGATAACGTGACGACTTCCACTCTCACCATCGATAGCGTCTACGGAGCATTCCTGGCTGCAGGTGGTACAACCTATACAATCATCCTTAATCCTGTAGGTAATGAGTTCACGACAAACACCCGCGGGACAGCTTCCTTCCTCGATATGCTTTGCGTACTCGTCTTCAAAGTACCTCAAAGTTGTTAAAACGGGATTAGGCGCCGTTTGCCCAAGACCACAGAGTGAATGTTCTTCAATCTTTGGAGCCAGTTTGCGAAGTTTCTCCAGGTCCTTCTTTTCACCTTCGCCACTCGTGATCCGTTCCAGTATCTCAAGCATCCTCTTCGTACCCACGCGGCAGAAAGTGCATTTTCCGCAGGATTCTTCCTGGGTAAAGTCAAGAAAGTACTTTGCAACATCCACCATGCAATCGTCTTCATCCATGACTATCATCCCGCCGGACCCCATAATTGCACCTGCGTCAGTCAGCGTCTCGTAATCTACGGGAGTATCCAGCTGTGACTCCGGAAGACAACCTCCAGATGGTCCTCCCAGCTGGACGGCTTTGAAATCTTTAGACCCCTCGATGCCGTTCCCAATATCGAAAATGATCTCTTCCAGCGACGTACCTATCGGAACTTCGACCAACCCCCCGCGCTCGACCTTTCCCGCCAGTGCAAATACCTTCGTCCCCCCGCTATTTTCCGTCCCGATTTCGCGATATTCTTCAGCCCCGTTACGAACTATCCAGGGCACGCTGGCAAGTGTTTCTACGTTATTGATGTTGGTTGGTTGACCAAATAAACCCTCCTGCGCCGGGTAAGGTGGGCGAGAAGAAGGCATTCCTCGTTCACCCTCGATTGATTTCATCAGGGCCGTCTCCTCCCCGCAGACAAAGGCTCCTGCTCCCTTGCTGACGTCAATATCGAACGAAAAACCGCTATCCAGAATATTATTCCCCAGAAAATCTCTACTGCGAGCCTGTTCAATGGCGATGCTCAACCTCTTAAGCGCAAGCGGGTATTCCGCTCGACAGTAAATGTATCCTTGATCGGCCCCAATTGCATGTGCCGCGATTACCATCCCCTCCAGCAGAGCATGGGGATCACCTTCAATAACCGATCTATCCATGAAAGCACCGGGATCGCCCTCATCGGCGTTACAGATAAGATACTTCTGATCCGAGCCGGCGTCACGAGCAAAGCTCCACTTGACCCCGGTCGGAAAGCCCGCCCCGCCCCGACCGCGGAGCTTGCTGTCCTTTATTAGTTGAATTATCTCACTACCATCTTGATCCAGAGCTTCTCCCAGGGCTGCATAACCGTCTCTGTCCAGATATTCTTCTATCTCTTCCGGATCGATAATCCCGCTATTTCTGAGAACTACCTTTTGCTGGCTGGAAAAATAATCGTAATCAGCTTTCCCTGGAATTAATTTATCTTCGTAGCTAGTGTTCTTGCCGATGTGACTTTCAAGTATCCTGCCAGCATCGTCCTCCTCCAGGTTTCCGTACGTGAAACTGGTCCCGCCCGGGTTCTCGAGTTCGATCAGGGGTTCATTGTGGCACATACCCACGCAGCCGACCTTCGTCAACGAGACCGGGTAATCATTTTCCTCAATTTCTTGCTCCAGCCTTTCATAAATCTCCGCAGCGCCCGCCGCTATTCCGCAGGAAGCATAACCGACTTTTATCTCAATATTTTCTTTCATCCTTCTTCCCCTCGAAAATCTTCTAAAACGTCCCTGATTTTGTCCCGCGTCAGGTTACCGTAGACGGTATCGTCAATCATCATCGCCGGAGCAAGACTGCAACAGCCCAGGCACGCTACTCTTTCAACGGTAAACTGGCCATCATCCGTAGTTTCTCCCATGCTTGCACCCAGCTCGGACTCTACAGTATCAGTCACGTTATCCGCACCCTTCACATGGCATGCAGTACCGTGACAGATCTTAATCAGGTGCTCTCCCAGCGGCTCGAATCGGAACTGAGCGTAAAAAGTCGCGACGCTGTAAACTTTGCTCGGCAGTATACTCAAATAACTTCCAACCTTCTCCATAAAATCCCGAGGAAGATAACCATGCTCATTTTGGACCTTCTGCAAAATCGGAATTAGTGACCTTCTTTCCCGGGGATAATCTTCCAATTCCGCCCTTATATCTTTTGTCTCCGGTTTCTTTATAACCACTTCATTACCTCCCTGTAATGGCTGGCTCTGGTTGCCGCCGGCTGAAAACTTTATCCAAACTCACTGAGGAATATAAAACGAACTCTAAATTGTGATACATATCAAATTTACCCCCTGCTATCGGCTTTAGCTATACTTCGAAAGCCCAGAGACGAATTAACGGGTGCGAGAAGCCCTCTCACAAATATTCTAGTTGATTTCTTAATCCTACACCAACCACTTCAAACTAGGGAAAAACTTTCGAACTCCATAAAGCTGAGCACTTCTAATTGGGAAAGTTTTGAAAAATAGACGATGGTTTAGGTTTAACCCCCTCCGGAGTCAAGTGTTCGCTCTTTGGACCCCCGAACTATTCAAAAAATAATGGAATGAATCAGCCCTGATATCAAACATTACCCCCTATCAAGCCGGGTGGTATCTGAGTTAGCCCTACCCCTCCAGGTAGTATACTAGTAAGAAAGCCCGTGTTTTCATGAAATATCATAAGCAATACTCCATGATCCGGCTATATAATAACCGAAAAAAATAATCTTGAAAAGCTATAATTCGACAATTAAGAGAAAACTCGAAAACTTGCGGAGAAAGAGTAGGATCCGCCCAGGACTTCGCATTAGAATAACGGTATGGCGAAAAAAACTGCGCGGAAGGAGGCTAAACCTACGCAGCAAAACACCATACCCTAACGTGCCCAGGCGGACCCGTGGTGGGTATATCTAATTCAATTTAGCCTCGATCTTCATCGTCAGTATTATAACTACTGCATAAACAAAAATCCAGACCAATTTCGTCTCATTTTCGAACTTATTCGATAAACTCTGCCGTGCTCATGTCGAACTATTTGACTTATCGGCCCGGTACAGTTATTTTATTATAAATTTAATTATGAATTTCTTATGAATAAATTAGATATATTAGACGATAGAATAGTTTTTATCGGTGTATGTGGTGTTATTACGGCCTATAAAAGCGCCAGTCTGGTAGAAAAGCTAAGAAATCTAGGCGCCGAAGTCAGGATAATACTGAACGAGGAAGCGGAGAAATTCGTCTCTCCTCTTACTTTCGAACGGACAACGGGACACAGGGTCACGGGCTCTTCTTCAACTCACGAGGAGGATCAAGTGGAAGGTGATATTGGATCACCGGAGGGAGATATAACCGTGGTCGCCCCGGCTTCTTTTAGCTTCATCGGGAAACTGGCTTCGGGACTGAATAATGATTATCTAACGCAGTTTGTATCGTCCTCAAATCAGCCGGTAATAATTGCCCCTTCGATGAACGAGAACCTTTACTCGAGTCAAATAGCTCAATCACAGCTGAGCCAGTTAAGGGACCAGGGCTATCACACTGTCGCGCCAAAACCCTGGGGACCGAACGACCGAGGATCAGGAGACCTACCATTAACAATTCTGCCGGAAGGAATAATTGAAAAAATACGGGAAGTGTTCCACGAAGATCAGCTCCTTCAGGGGCAAAAGGTCCTCGTAACCTCGGGACCGACCCGGGGAACTTTTGGCCAGACGGTAAATTCAAAGATCGGATCCCCGGGATCTCTGGGTTTCAAGTTAAGCAAACAGGCCCGCCAGATGGGCGGAGAAGTCCTGCTGGCAAGCGGTCCGACGGAACAGATACCGCCCCCTGGTGTCGGGGTGGTCTGGGTAAGAACGGTCGACGAACTTGACGAATTCCTGACTAACGAAGGAGCAAAATACGATTTAATTTTGATGGCCGATTCAGCGCGTGCCTGGAGCGCCGGAGTGAACGCCTATCCTCTCGGAGGTGAAAAGACGAAGAGATTCGACCTGGAGTTAAACGAAGTGCCCGACCTTACCCGAAAACTGGGCAGACTAAAACCCGAAGGGCAGGTAGTTATTGACTTTGCACCGGATACGGATACTGATAGGAGCGAAAAACTTAACAGGTTAAAGGAAAACGACATCAATGGAGTATTTTCTTACCCCCTAAAAGGAGGGCAAAACTCAAAACCAGCAACCCTTACAGGTTCGTTTTTATTTAACCCGGGAAATGATCAGGAAATTCAAGCGGGAAACAGAACACGATTAACTAGAAAGATTCTAAGAGAAATCGGAGAAAGATACTTTCAATAGTTCGACGTATTTTAAACGTACGGTTGTCGCTGATTAATCATATTTCGTTACACCTGCGGAGTGTTCTGCCACCCAACCGCGATCGTTTAACAGAAGAAATTATCCTTTTCAGTTTTCGTAAGAACGCAGGAAGCTCTTTAACTTTTTTTCTAGTTCGTTCAACCTCAGCCCGGCGACTTTTTCAAGCGCGCTGCCGAGAGAGTTATCCCCACCCAGAGGCGTAGTGAGCTGCCAAATCGTCCTAAAATCTTTTGCTCCGTACCTGTGCAACAGATAACCTACGAATGAAGCCGCTATTCTTGAAGAGTTGGAACGAGGGTCCAGGGAGACAAGTACCTCGCTGAGTGGCTTCCATCCATCTTCGAGCAGGACCTCTTTGCCGGAGGAAAAAACCTTTTCTTTTGCCAGATAATGAACTAAACCTCTTCGCAAAAGGTTTGAATAAGTCGGAGTTCTTGACATACGTGATACGAGCATCTCCGCAATTCTTAGACGAAACTTATCCGGATCGGAAACTACTGCAACGGATCCGGGAAGATCTATCGCCATCCAGTTCTCGTCTATTTCTCCTTCCGAACGCAGAATAAAAGTTCTGAACCGGCTAGAACTCCATTCCAGTTCCGATAAATGCCTCTGAGCTTTCACCAGAACTTCATCGCAGGCAAGAAGCGTTTCCCGGGAGAGATCCACGTCCTCTGGAACGAATATTGTTATTTTTCCCTTCGTAAACTTCTCCCCCGCTTTGTAAACTCTTAATAAGTTCTTATAGGCTCTTGTCGCCTTTTGAGGGTGAAAAACGCGTTCCACTTCCTCGAGTTCGGAAAACTGCCGTTGCGCTTTATCCCATTCCCCCAGGTAAAAATAAATCCTACCCTTTAAGAAATGGAGTTTTTCATCGGAAAACTTTCCGGCAAAGGAATTTTTCAGATTTGCAAGAGCTTCCTCAAATTTCCCGCTGGAGAACGCCGTACGCGCCCGAAAGTAGTGTATACGTTTATCAGTCCCCACCTTACTCTCTACGAACTCACGCCAATCTTCCTCGAGCTCCTTTAGCCCCACCCCATATACTTTTTCTGCTCCCGAGGACAAGGAGCCCGCCTTCCATAATTCGCGAAATTTGTCCGGCCCGTACTCACTGATGAGGTAGAAAACAAAAGAACTAGCTTCAACCTCCAGTTCGTAACGATAGGAATTCTCTCGTGTGTTAGATCTCATCAACGAAGAAAAACTGGATAGACCCATGCCGGCGGGGGCCGCAGGAGAATCAAACGAATCATATATCTTAACT
>JAIPHN010000085.1 GCA_021735185.1 Candidatus Bipolaricaulota bacterium | reverse complement strand
GGCTCTGCGGGAACCTCTCCGAGAGGTCGGAAGGTGTCTTTCGACTCAAAAGCTCCGTCGGTGACAACTGCGTGGATGTGAGGGTTCCACAACATCAAGGAACCAAACGTCTGGATGGAAACCACACCGCCCGGAGTAGAGGCGGTCCCCAGCATAAAACTATAGACATCCCGGATTGTCTGCCAGGCCCGCCGGGCTAAATCCCCGAGGAGGAAACGGTTATATTTAAAATAGAGACGGAACCGTTTTGAACTGGATGCTGATAACCTTGAAGTGTTAATAAAGAATTATTCAAGGTTGGACAAAAAGAGATTCCTGGTTCAAAACTCCTCGCGAGAAAATTACCAGGAGTTTGCAGCAGCGGCTCAGGTATAATGACTGGGAGTTTTAATTTATTCTCCCCTGGTGGAAGGTAGGGTGAACCTCTCTTGATATTCCTTTTCACCTGGTGGGAGAAGGTTAGGATGAGGGGGAAGAATAAGAAAAGACATAATGCTGGCCGACTAAATTGTGCCTTGCTGTAGGCCGTATCTTTTGAAAGTGAGGGTTCTCAAATGACCGATCAAGATAAACTGCAGGAAAAATTTGAAGACACCGAGCTGGAGGAAGTTGCTGCTTCCCTCCCTGAAGTGCCGGAGACTTTTCGACAGTACCTGGAGGATATCCTTCTTGGTTCTCTGGATTACGAGGCTGGCGAAAAGGAAGAGGACGTGCTCCGGGGGCTGATGAAAACCTGTGACTCATTGCTTTCCGATTATCAGGACCAGAATCCGGAACTTCCGACGGAACTGGAGGAGTTAAACGATTTACTCTGGACCTGGTTTCAGGATCCGCCGGAGTCACTTTTTGCCCTGCACTCGACGCTCAGCGAGAAATTAGCGGCTCTACTTCCTTATTTGAGTGAATCCGATCAAACGGATCAGAAGCAACGGTGTGCGGCCACGACTGCCGATGGTTCGCGCTGTCGAAACAGTGCAAAATATCCCGAAGCTGATCCACAATATTGCAGTGTTCATCAGGATCAGGCCGAACAGGCTGAAACTGAGACAGAGAGCCCCAGAGAATCCGAGAAAAAAACGGGAACCGAGACTGCTGAATCCAAATCCGAACATCCGGAAGGTGAAGTGCTGGTTACTGAGTTGGACGTTGAACCGGATATTGCTGCCGACTTCCTGATGGAAGCCAACGAACAACTTGAAACCCTGGATAATATGCTGGTTCAGATTGAGGATAATCCGGATGAAAATTCGTTAAACGAACTCTTCCGCTGCATGCATTCCTTGAAGGGGGGCTTTGGTTTCTGTGGGCTAGAAACCTGCACGGAACTAACCCACGCCGCCGAGGATCTATTGGGCATTCTCCGCGATGATATTCCGGAGACAATTTCCGCCGCCTGGCTCGATTTGATGTTTGCCACTCTGGACAGTGTCCGAGCTATTCTTGTTGCCATGGAAGAAGCAGTAGTTGAAGGCAGTCGAAAACTGGAAATCCCTCTTTCGGCCAACTTCATTAACACCCTGGAGGCTGATCTCCGGGCTGCCTGTGAAGGTGAGACGGGCCTGGAAGCTTTCACCAGTCTGGAACAAAAGGAAGAAGAAGCTGGTGGTGGCCACGAAGAGCTGGGTGAGGAAACAATTAATGTTGAGTTGAGTCAAATTGATAATATTGTCGATCTGGTCGGAGAACTGGTCATCTCTCACTCCGGTCTCCGCGATCAACTCGATGATCAGCTCGACTACAAGCTCGATAATACTCTAAATCAGCAGGACAAAATTCTGGATCAGCTTCAGCGGCGGAGCATGAACATGCGGATGCTGCCCATGAAAAAGGAGTTCAACAAATTGCCACGTATTGTTCGGGACCTCTCCCGGGACACTGAAAAGGAAGTAAACTTGAACATCACCGGGGCCGAGACCGGAATTGATAAATCTGTGCTGGATTCTTTGCACGATCCGCTTGTCCACCTGGTTCGCAATGCTATCGATCATGGGATTGAGTCGCCCGAGGAACGCAAAAAAGCCGGGAAACCTGTGGAAGGCCAGCTCGATATCCGGGCCTACCACGAGAGCGGCAACGTCTACATCGAAGTCGAGGAGGACGGGGCGGGTCTGCCCCGAGAGGTTGTCGAACAGAAAGCCATCGAACGGGACGTCATCCCCGAGGACCACGACCTGGAACCGGAGGGAATTGACCGCCTGATTTTTAGACCCGGTTTTTCTACGGCTGATGAAGTGACTGATGTCTCCGGCCGGGGGGTCGGGATGGACGTAGTTGCCAGTAAGATCGATGAACTCCGGGGAACAATAGATATTGATTCTACTCCCGGTGAAGGAACAAAATTTACTGTTGAGCTTCCCCTGACCGTAGCTATCATTGACGGATTGATTGCCAAAATAGGCGACGAACGGATGATCTTTCCGGTCAATCAGGTGGCCGAATCAATTAATCCAACTGCGGATGACATAAATTACATGCAGGAGAAGGGTCGAGTAGTTCGCTACCGGGATACCGTGATTCCGCTTATTGATCCGGGTGAGTTAATTGCCAGCGCCGAGCCCGACGAGTCAGTTGACAAGCGGACGATCTACGTCGTCGTCCGTTCCAACATGGGCGAGTTTGCAGTCCGTGTCGACGAACTTCAGTCCCACGAACAAGTAGTAATCAAGAACCTGGGTAAAGGAGAAATTGAAGACGCGGACCTTGTCTCCGGCGGCGCAATCCTTGGCGACGGTTCCGTTGGCTTGATTTTGGACATCGCTTCTGTGATTAGAGCTTACCGCGAACACAAAAGATGAATAGAACTCTTATGTTTCCCTTTCCTTTTACCGAGCCTGCGGTTTTGTTTCCCTTTTAAAACTTTTAGCTTAGTATTTAACAGCAACTACTCTGAATTTGAACTTGCGGAGCAGTTAGTTGAGTTGATAATGAGAAGAACAAATTAACTAGACTCACTGGGGCGCCTCTTTTCCTCTAAAGGGTGAGAATTAGGGAACGGGTGGTAAATATGTCGGCACCCGAGATTTTGATTGTCGAAGATAAAAGCATCGTTGCTGAGAATTTACGAATGAAACTGCGGGATTTCGGGTATTCGATTCCCCGGCTCTGTACAACCGGTGAGAAAGCACTTGATGCCATAAAGAAGAACTCTCCCGATTTAGTCCTGATGGATATTGTTCTGGCCGGAGCGATGGACGGACTTGAGGCCGCGGATCGGATTTGGTCCGAATATAAAAGGAAGCTTGCCCCGAACATTTGGACCAGTAGGGTGTGTGGTTTTTGTGGTTTCGGGCTTGCTGGAACCTTCGAAGGTTCCAGCAAAAATCATCCGCTCAGTCACGAATCTCTTGTTTAATATACGTTATTGGAGCAGTTTGTCCAAGGCTTGAATGCCTCCGCTCCTGGTTCCACTGCATTACTCTTTTTTCTATCACCTCTTTCACTTCTCGAGTAGTTTCTGCTCCATTTAAAATTGACTTTATCGGGTTCTTAAAATGGCCGTTAAACGATTCCATGTAGGTGTTGTCTTTGGCTCCATTCGTCGAATACGAAATTTTGAGCTGATCCTCCAAAAGCTGATCTACCCATCTGTTCGATTTATATACCGAATCTTGATCTTGATGCATGATCAACCCGGTCCAGTCGACGCTCAAGCGGTCAAAAGTTTCTCTGGATCTCTCCCAGGCTCGACAGGCTATAACCTTATTTCGACTCTTACCAGGCGCCCAACCGATAATTAATTTCGATGTATGCCCAATAATCGCCATCAACTTTGCTGATCGAGTTCCGCCAGCATATTCAAAGCCTGTAAAATCAGTATATGCTATCTCAAATAACTCCACAGGTGAGGAGGACTGAAGCCTCTTTTTGGCTAAATTAGCATCGCTTCCAACCCTCTCTATGGCCCGCTCAATTGGGCTTTTTGACGTCTTACGGGCTGCTCTGAGGATTGTCATATCCCACTGCCGTAGTAGCTTTCCTACGACCTTGTGATTAACCTCAATCCCGTATTTTTCCTGAAGCTCCCTGGTTATTCGAGGTCGTCCGTATTCTGGAAACTTTTCTATCACCTTCCGAATTAACGGCTTTAAATAATCGTATTTATCCTTCAATTCGTCTTTTTCAGTTTCCCGGTAATACCAGGTTGAACCGGGCAACTCCAGCGCACTGAGCAACCGGTTCAGCCCGTATTGGCCCTGATGGTCCCGAACAATCTGAACCTTCTTTTCTGTGCTGAACCGGTTTACTCCAAAAAATTTTTGAGCAGTGCTACCTCTCGATCCTTCTTCCCCAGAAGTTGTTCAAGTTCACGTTTCTCCTGCTTCAGTTCCTTGATAGCTTGATCCTGGTTAAAAACCTGCTCTGCGTTAGATTTGAATTTGTTTGCCCAGTTTCGAACAGTGTTTGGGTGAATATCATACTCCCGAGCAATTTCTGCAGGACTGCGATCAGACTCAAGTACTTCCAAAACAACTCGTGATTTGACCTGGGCTGAATATCTCCTGGCCATAGGGGGTAACCTCCTCTGAAATTGTGGTGAATTGTCTCAAATTTGACAACCACAATCCACAACCCCCCCTGGTCCAAGATTTTGGGTCAAGTTCCATAGGGATTCCTAACGAAGGAAATAGAAGCTTTACTGAATTTCGAGATTAACATATTGTAAAAAGGGTGAGCAAAAAAGACCGATTGGAATGAGGAGGGGAGATCATGTTCACTGTCGACGTTGGCAGTGCTTCCCGGCAAGAACTGAGGGAGATCCGGACAGAACTTGACCCTGTCTTGCTCCGTCAAATTGACGGGCGCGGACCTGCGGTCAATATACCTGCCCGGACTATTGCCCTCAGCCTTGCTGTTTACTTCCTTGAGGCCGAAATAACCAGCCTCCTCGGTCTCGACCAGAAACTTCGGAGGGCAGAGGCCCAGAAATTAATCGGAGCCACGCCCTTCCAACGTTCGGAGAATTCTCCGGTGGTTTCGGATTCTACCGTCCGCAGTGCTCTGGACGGATGGGATCCCGAACTTATCCGGATTTTCTCCAGCTGGTTGTATGAGAGTCTGGAAGAGAAAGACCTGTTAGGTCTGACTCTTCAGTCTGATCGCAATCTGAACGTTGGTCTGGTCGACTCGTCTTCGTTTGGCAATTGTTATTGTAATTGTATCATGGCAGTTGCCGACGCAAACACATTTGCTCTGGATCTGGAGGGCCACGACCGGTTCAGCCGGGGCGAAGAACTTGCTGCCGCCGAGAGACTGATTGAGCGGTGGAAGCACCGGTTTGAGCTTCTGTTTTTTGACGGTCTGTATTTAAAGGAGAGGTTCTTCAAACAGCTCAGAGGTAACAATACAGCGGATATGCTGGTGAAGTATCCGATTAAATCAGACCGTGAAAAAGAGTTCCCCTGGCCGCTCGAGCAGGCTGATTATTTGATAAAAAAGGGCCTGCGCGAGTCAGGAAGCATCGAAGATGAACGTTTCGATGAACCGGTGCGCTTTCGCCGTGTGACGGTTCAGGATCGGGGCCACGAATTTGTTATTGACAGATTTGTGTTAGAGGCTGAAGAGAAGGAGGATTTTTATACAGCCACGACCCGATTGAATTTATCGTCCAACGATACGTGGGAACTTGCCCGTGGACGTTGGTCGATAGAGAACAACGGTTTTCGAGCGTTGAGCCTCCAGAATGATAGCAAAGACCAACAGCCCGAAGGCGGTCCGAAGTTACCGCCGGAAGTGAAATACACGCTGTTGTTCTGGCTGCTTTTATTTCAGAGTTTTTTTCGACTGCTGGAGGAAAAATGTGTTAGCGAAGACGAGAGGAAGAATGTAAAAGTGACTGAGCGCTGGCTGTTTGGTTGCCTGAGGAAGTATGTGGAAGCATTGTTTAACAGCTATCGAGATCCCCCCTGACATGAGGGACCTGGATTTTTTTGACAAAAGGAAGACGTGATCTTCTCTTCCCGGAATCTCAACCTCGGGGAAAAGTATACCCGTTGGTTAAAATAGTGTGGATTATTTGAAAATTAGCAAATTGAAAAATGATTAGGAATCCGTATGTTTCTACAGTTTCTACACTATAATTACTTGACACTTTTGATTTTGTAAGTAAAATATAACTTAGAGTCTAGAGAATTATAAATTCTGGAGTTGGAAAAGATGTTGCAACCAACCAACCAACCAAC
>JAIPHN010000008.1 GCA_021735185.1 Candidatus Bipolaricaulota bacterium | reverse complement strand
GGCTGGTGATGCTTGGTTGGAGGCCGGAAAGAGGTGAAGAATTCCCTCGTTGCCGAAAATCTTACGTTCCCGGTCGGTTCAACGCTAAAGGTGAGGTAGTGGAACCGCTTGACGAAGAAATGGTACTTTCACTCCTGGAAGACTGGGAGGACGAAGTCGTTGGTTACGCGGTATCGGGTTACTTTAGCGTAAGAAACCCTCGTCACGAAGAAAAAGTAGAGGAATTGATCGCGGAACGGACGGAGAAACCGGTTATAGCGGGTCATGAACTTTCAAGAAAACTCGGGTTTTACGAACGTTCGGTGACGGCTGTATTAAACGTAAAAGTAATTCCGATAATTGAATCTTTCATCGAAGGAACTCGACAGGCGTTGACCCGTAGAGGGATAGATGCTCCGTTAATGATGGTTAAAAGCGATGGGTCTCTATCCCGATCTTCCGAGGTTAAGAAGAAACCGATAGAGACGATATTCTCCGGTCCCGCTGCCAGCGCTATTGGAGCTCGCTGGCTTTCCGGAAAGGACAATGGCGTGGTGGTTGATATTGGCGGTACAACAGTTGATATAGCAGTGCTCGATAACGGGTTACCAGAACTGGCAACTTCGGGTGTTCAGGTAGGGGAATGGAAAACCAAAGTCCAATCAATGGATCTTCGGAGCGTCGGACTGGGCGGAGATAGCCGAATTAAGCTGGACAAGGAGGGAAGAGTGGTTTTCGGTCCGGAAACCTCTAAGCCCCTCGCATTTGGCGATTTGTCCGATTCAAAACTGAACCGGATAGAGTTCTACGAAGACACGTCTTTCATCGAGAAAACGAAAGCAAAAGCCAGTGAGCTGGAAAGTCTAAACGAAATGGCCGTCAAACTTTTTCGGCTGGTCGGTGAAGAGCCAGTAAACAGAACCAAATTGTTCAATCTGGCCAGGGAGACAAATATCGTCAGGGCGGGTTTTTATCTTGAGGAACTGGAAAAGCAGGGGTTTCTCAGACGAGTTGCCCTGACCCCGACGGACCTACTCCACGTAATTGGTGAATATACTGGTGGAACTGTTGAAGCACCTCGAACCGGGGCCGAGGTTTTATCCCGGAAAAGCGAAACGGAACCACGACAGTTCGCAAATGCGGTAAAGAGCGCGTTCGAGAAGGAAATAGCCCTGGAAATAGTAAAAAAGTACGTATTAAAAGAAGAACCGGATTGTGACTTTAACCAGAATCCTTTATGGAACTATCTAACCAAGAAGGAACCCGGTGATTTAACCGTAAATTTCGAGCTAAATTCACCCCTCATAGGGATCGGGGCGCCGGCAGGTGTATTCCTGCCCAGTGCGGCCGAAAAAGTTGGAGCTGACTTCATCGAAGTAGAAAACTATAGCGTCGGTAATGCCGTGGGGGCCGTAACGGGACAGGTAACGAAGCGAGTAGAAGTGCTTGTTGCCGAACAGCCTGAACGGGAACAGTACGTGGCATTCCTACCGAATGAGAAGAAAGTAATGGATGAAACGCATGAAGAAGAGGTACTGGTAGAAGCTACGGAGCACGCAAAAAATTCCGCTAGAAAACTCGTTATTAAGTCAGGCGGAACGAATCCGGATATCTCCGTTAAGGAAGAACCGTTCGACCACGGAAGGACAAAGATTGAAGTAATCGCTGTAAGTGATCCGGAGTTAAGTCGAACGGATAAATTTGACTAATTGAGTAAAGTTCATATAATAAAGCTGGGTATTTAATATATCGGTAGTATTATAATTTAATAGTGGATTTTCGGAAACAATATTCTCTTTATAATATATAAAAAATATTGCTTTTTGCAAGTATTTTGAAGTCAATCGTGTTTAAGCTGGGTAAAATCTGATATTTTGCGTTATCAAAAGTTAGCAGCTACCGGTTTTATTTTTTTAACTTATTTTGTAGTGGGCTTTTATTGTGAGTATGATAACAATCTTTTATCGTTAGATACTGTAGCAGTTAAGGTTGTATCTTATTTAATTATTTGAGGGCGAGTGAAACATGGAAAGAGATAAAGTTCTAGAGATAATTAAAGAAAGAATAGTATATTTGGATTACGAACCGGGAAGGCAATTAAGAGAAAAAGAATTGCGGGAAGAATTTGATATAGGGAGAACCCCTTTACGGGAAATATTTATCAAACTGGAAAGCGAGGGCTTAATTCAGACAGTTCCTCATAGCGGTACTTATGTTTCTACGGTCAGTTTTCACGAATTGCGGGATCTTTTCGAAGTTCGAAGTTACTTGATTAGTCTGGCGGGGAAACTTTCCGCCCGGAGAATAAGGCAAGGGGAGATAAAAGAACTAAGGGAACTGGTAGAGGAGATGAAATCGGAGTCCGACCCGAAAGAACTGATGAAGATGGACTCCGAAGCTCACGAACTGATAAACAGGTCAACTAGAAACGATGTTCTCGTAGAAAACCTGAGGAAATTAAGGCAACAGTCAGTGAGGATCTGGGTTTTCCCCCGAACCAAAAAATTTATGAGCACGTTTTCGGACGAATTTACAGAATTAATTGAAGCTCTTTCCGAAGGCGATGAAAACAGAAGTGGAAAGCTTCTGGCATCGCATATGGAGGATTTCATCAACGAAATAAAAAACCAGTTTATCAGTGCAAATCATGCTGAACACGATCTGTAAATATAAGGGGGTGGTGAAATAGAGATTCGCACTTTTCCTAATTTCTAAGAATTTCAGAGTTAAAAAATTCTTATAGTTATTATTCTGTTAAAACCTTATTTGCAATTTTTTTTAGCTCAAGTTAGTATATTGAATGTATATTGGTCTAATAAAAACAAGTTCTGGAGGTTTTTATGTTAAAGTCAAACAAATTTGTCAACAGAACTCCTCGGTTTAATATACTCTCCGAGGACGATAAAGAAGAAATCTACGATGCCTCTTTGGAGATACTCCAGAATACTGGAGTGAAGGTAGAACACGAAGAGGCAAGATCCATTTTCTCCGGTGCGGGTGCTAAAGTAGAGGATAATATTGTGCATCTGCCACCTCATCTGGTTAATGACGCTGTTAGCAAGGCCCCGAAAAAGGTTTTGATGTACGACAGAAACGGCGAACTGGCAATGAGGCTGGGCGGAACGAATTCGTATTTTGGGTCCGGAACTGACGTTCCACGTACTCTGGATGAAGACGGGGAAATCAGGCAGACTGTAGCTGAAGACATTGCCAAGTGGGCGAAAGTCTGTGATGCCCTCGATAATATTGATTTTTCTTCTCCAATTGGTCTCCTGCGGAAAGAGAAGGAGCATGTTCAGGACATTTTAGAGGCAAAACAGGTTATGACTAATACTACTAAACCTGTTATGTTCTGTTCCTGGGATGAACGGGGCACGGAAGACATATTTAATATGGCGTCGGTTGCCGTCGGGGGCAAAGAACAGCTCAAGGCCAAACCGTATATAATTCATTACATCGAACCGGTGACGCCTCTGAGCCACAGTAAAGAAGTTATGGCTCAGACCATATTTGGTGCGAAAAACAACTTGCCGACGATTTACACGCCGATGCCATCGGCCGGAGCAGTTAGCCCAATGACCTTTGCCGGTTCTATCGCACTCGGGCTTGCTGAATCTCTAACGGGGATTACCCTGGCTCAGCTAGTTAATGAAGGCGCTCCGATGATCACGGGCGGCATTTACTCCATCCTGGACATGCAGACTTCCGGGTTCGTCTACGGCGGACCGGAATTCGCCCTTATGAACGGTGCCGTGGCAGAGATGAGCAACTTCCTGGATCTGCCGATGTTTGGCACTGCCGGGGTTACTGATTCCAAAGTAGTCGACACTCAAGCGGCAATAGAGGCGAGCTTTAACATCGCGACCCAGTCTTTGGTGGGCTCGAACTTAATTCACGATGTCGGTTATCTCTCTTCCGGTCTACTTTATTCTTATGACCAACTCGTGATGAGTGACGAGATTATCGGAATGGTCAAACGAATAATGGAAGGAATCGATACTTCCGGGGATAATATTCCTCTTGACCTGATAGATGAAGTCGGCCCGAAAGGTAATTTCTTGAATACTTCTCATACCATGGATAACTTCAAAGAAGAGCACTGGCAACCCAGCTTGATGGACAGGAAAAACTTCGATGGCTGGGAAGCTGACGGTAGCAAAACCATGGGTGACAGGATTAGCGAGAAAAGGGATGATATCCTTGAGAATTACGAGGCTCCCGTGCTGGAAGACGATAAGCAGGAAAAAATAGATGAGATAATCGAAGAAGAAAGAGAAAATAGAAAGGTGGAGTATTAAGGAGGAACAATGTTAGAAAATAAACTCGCAGCAAATAAATCTTCTCAAGACAAGGTTGGTTTTGAGATGTTGAGTGAATCTCAGGTTAAAGATATTCACGAGGCATCTCTGGAGATTCTCCAGACCACCGGAGTAAATATTCACCTGAAGGAAACCCGGGACATGCTGGAAGATGCCGGGTGCGATGTGGATGGAGAAAGAGTGTACTTTCCCCCGGGTCTGGTGGAATGGGCAATTGATTCCGCTCCTTCCCGAGTCAATCTTTACGATAGGAACGGTAAAAACCCCCTGACTCTGGGCGGTCACAATACTACCTTCGGTCTGGGTCCGACACTGCTTAACATGCGGGATCCGGAAACGGGAGAGCGCAGGCCGTTCCGGAAACAGGATACCGTCAATGCAGCCCGCTTGGTCGATGCACTGGACAACATTGACTGGGTCTCTGGCCTTGGTACTATAGACGACGTACCGCATGAACACTCGGATCGTCACGAATTTGAAGCGATGGTCAAAAATACGACCAAGCCGATAGTTGCCTGGAGTTACACCAACGAAGGGTTGAAAGACATAATAGAAATGGGGTCGGCAGTTGCCGGCAGCGAGGAAGAATTCCTGCGTAAACCATTCGTCGTCTCGTATTCCGAACCGATTTCTCCGCTGACCCACGACAAGGACGCATCCGAAAAGTTGCTAATGACGGCGGACTACGGGATTCCAACTATCCATACTCCGATTCCTCAGGCGGGAGCAAGCGCGCCCGTTACCCTGTCCGGTCAGCTAGCCCAGGGGAACGCGGAGAGCTTGTCAGGGCTTGTGATTTCTCAGGTACGTCGGGAGGGTCTGCCGTTCTTCATCGGTGGGGTAATTTCCATCATGGATATGCAGACAGCGATTCTGGCTTACGGTGCCCCGGAAAAAGAACTAGCTACTGCAGCCTATATGGATATGGCTCACCATTACGAATTGCCCACTTTTGGCACTGCTGGCTGTACGGACTCCAAACTGGTTGACCAGCAGTCCGGAATAGAAGCTACTCTTTCTTCACTTTTCTCCTCTTTGAGTGGGGCCAACCTGGTTCATGACGTAGGCTACATGGAATCCGGTTCTACGGGTTCTCTGAGCCAGATCGCTATGGTGGATGAAATCGTTGGGATGATCAAGAAATTTACCGACGGAGTGGAGGTCAACGATTACACTCTTGCCCTGGACGTAATAGATGAAGTCGGGCACGAGGGTGATCACCTGACTCATGATCACACCCTGGACAACTTCAAAGAGGTCTCATGGAGGCCGACCCTGATGGATCGTAACGTGCCGGATACCTGGATGGATGAGGGTTCAAAAACGATGGAAGAAAGACTGGAGAATAAAGTAAATGAGATCCTGGAGGAACACGAACCCGAATCACTTTCCGACGACGTGGAAGAGAAGATTGATCAAGTAATTGAAAGGTTATAACTGGTCTTTGAATAGTTCTTTCAGGGAGGGGGCTCGAAAAAGCCTCCTCCCTTTTTTTAACGACAAAACGACGTCTTTATTTACTTGCATTTGCGAATTAATGGTATATACTGAAGATATATCCGTTATATATGAACCTGCAGAACTTTAATTTTGCGGAGAGTACTTTCTTGAAATCATCCGGCAGGATTATATAATGACAACGGTTCAAAAGTTTAAAAAATTTAAAATAAGTTAATAGCAGAACAACCCTTAACGAAAAGGGTCAAGATGTTATCCTGTTGTCAAGCTTGGAGTAAAAACCTACATGGTCAAAGTAGAGTTGATTATGTTTGATATTTTACACTAACTACAGCCAGTGTCGAAAGCCGTTCAAGATCTTTTAAAGAACTCGAGTTATATTTGGCATTTTCTGGATAATATTTATAATAAAAGGGCAGGAGGAAACAAAATCCACTCTATAACAGGAGGAAAAAATGCCTTCAATTGAGCTAGAAGGTGTTTACAAAATTTTTGGGGAGGAGCCGGAGAAGGCTCTCGAAATGATAGAGGAAGGGGCAGGGAAAGACGAGGTTCGAGAGAAGACGGGGCATGTTATTGGGGTTCAAGATATTTCGTTTAAAATCAAGGACAATGAGCTCTTCGTTATCATGGGGCTTTCCGGATCGGGGAAATCCACTCTTTTACGTTGCGTCAACAGGCTGGTAAATCCGACCAAGGGTACGATAACTCTCCACGCCGATGGCAGTGATTACGATATTACTGCAGCAGATAAGGAGTCTTTAAGAGAAATTCGGGAAACTCAGGTCAGCATGGTTTTTCAGAACTTCGCCCTTTTTCCTCACAGGACGGTAGCGGAGAACGTTTCTTTCGGTCTGGAAATTCAAGGGGTTGATAAGACTGAACGAAATAAGAAGGCAAAAGAGCTAATTGAAGTTGTTGGACTAGAAGGGTTTGGGGACTCATTCCCTTCCCAGCTATCCGGGGGCATGCAGCAAAGAGTTGGCCTGGCAAGAGGGCTTGCCACGGGTGCTGAGGTCTTACTGATGGATGAGCCTTTTTCCGCGCTCGATCCCTTAATTAAGGTTGAAATGCAGAACGAGTTGCTGGATTTAATGGAAGAAATGCAACGAACCGTCCTTTTTGTAACCCACGACCTTGACGAGGCGCTAAAGGTCGGCGATAGAATAACGATAATGGATGCGGGAAGAATGGTGCAGAAAGGTACACCGGAAGAGATTATCGTAAATCCGAAGACGGAGTACGTTGCAGATTTTGTAGAAAACGCTGATCCTTCTGACGTACTTCGGGCTGAAACTGTTGCCGAGAAGGACTTTAGAGTTCACGACCACCGGGTGAGTCTGGACGAGATGACGGAAGTCGAAGTCAACGATCAGAACGAGGTGGTGCAGGGATATATTTCGGGAACTCCGGTACCGGTAAGGCCTCTTGAAGATTATGATAGCATTGAAGAGGATGCGATATTGTACTCCTCGAAAGATACCCCGATTAGTAAGATAATGAGAGCCAGGCTGGCTTATTCTTCCCGACCGGTACTCGTATTACGGGATAAGGAGTTAATTGGGTTCGTCAAGGAAAGCAATATCTTACAGGGCTTACTGGAAAAGGGTAGAGGGGATTAGGGTATGAAAAATATATCTCCTGAAGTTCTCAGTAATCCTGAAGTGTCGATTAGTAAATGGAAGGAAACAAAATTCATGGTTTTCTCGAATAATGGAGAAGGAGGGCAGAGTACAAATGAGTAAGATGAACCTCTCTCTAAAAAAACTTTTCGGTGGGGTGGTTAGCGCTCTTGGCTGGGTTTTTCTTTACCCCTTGACGGTAGCTGCCCGGATCGGTACGCCTTTACTCGAATTACCCGCGAAGCCCGCTTCCATCCCCCTGGATAAATGGACGGTAGTCGCCGTGGACTGGCTGGCGCTAAATATTGAAGTTTTCTTTGATTTTATCCAGCTCGTCTTGAATTCAATTAATGAAGGTCTATTGGCTGCAATACAGTGGGTACCGATTTTCGTAGTCAATATAGGTGGTGCACCAATTAGATTTCCGGTCTGGTCATTGATCTTGTTCTTTCTTTTGTGGTATCTTTCCGGGCAAATAACCACTGGTCTACTTGGCTTAGTTACCCTCTGGCTCGCGGCAAATTTTGGCCTTTATATTGAAACAACGGAGACGTTTTCCCTGACCTTGACTTCCGCTTTAATTGCGATTAGTCTCGGAATTCCTTCGGGTATACTCGCCGGCATTTCAGATACAGTACATAATATTATCCGTCCGGTCCTCGACCTGATGCAGACCATGCCCGTGTTCGTTTACTTGATACCTGCCGTAATTTTCTTCGGCATGGGTGCTGCTCCCGGTGCAGTTGCCACGGTAATTTTTGCCTACCCTCCTTCGGTCAGACTGACCAACCTGGGAATCCGAGAAGTTCCGGATGAGCTCGTTGAAGCGGGAGAAGCCTTTGGCTGTAATTACTGGCAGTTACTGATGAAGGTTCAGATTCCGGTAGCACGGCCTTCGATCATGCAGGGGGTAAATCAGAGCATCATGCTTGCACTTTCGATGGCCGTAGTGGCTGCCTTAATTGGAGCCGGTGGTCTCGGTGGAGAGGTCGTCCGAGGTATTCAGAGAATGCGTGTTGGCCAGGGGTTCGTTGCCGGCCTTTCAGTAGTATTTACAGCGATGATCCTTGACAGGGCTACGGCTAATATTGGAGCCAGAGAAAGAGAATAAAGTTAAAATTAGTTTTAAAACTGTTTCATAATTCATCAGTACGGAGGTGGTATTCTCGGTTTCGAAAAAGCGGTTGCGGATAGCTGCTAAATTGTTAGTTTAGAAACAAATTTCCCACTTTTACCAGGAGGTGGACCCTTTGAAAACCAAGCGTTTAGCAATAGTTCTAATTTTTGCGTTCGCTTTAACATTCAGCTTTATGGCGACCCCTATTCAGGCTAAAGATAATACGCTCGATGTTGGTGCAATTGCCTGGGAAGAATCTCTGGCTATAGCGGATTTACTCCAGCACATAGTTCGAACTGAGCTGGGCTTTAACGTAAAAGTCACAAACCCCAACGCCGGAGTTGCTTACACTGCGGTAGCAAATGGTGACTTGGATTTATTCCTGGAATCATGGCAACCGATGACCCAGGCAAACTACCTGAAAAGATTCAATGTAATCGATTTTGCTGATTTTGGACCGATGTACGAAGAGGCAAAACTGACCTGGGCGGTACCGGCATACGTGCCAGAAGATATGCTAAGTTCCGTTGAAGACCTGGCAAAACCGGAAGTCAAGGAAAAGCTGGACGGCGAGATAACCGGGATTGACCCTGGTGCCGGTATCATGAATATCTCGGACAACATGATGGAAGAATACGATGCCCTTTCGGGGTACACCCTTTTAGAAGGCAGTGGGGCAGCGATGCAGGCCTCTCTCAAGAGCGCCATAATGAATGATGAGTGGATCGTTGTAACAGGCTGGCAACCTCACTCGATGTACGGACGCTTTGACCTGAGGAACCTGGAAGAACCGAAGAAGATGCTCGGCGAAGAAGAAAGAATCCATATGCTCGGTCGGACGGATTTCATGGCTGACTTTCCGAGTAAAGTAAGTCAGTTCCTCAGCAGGTTCTATTTACCGATAGGAATGGTTAACAACCTTACAAGCATGTACTCTGATATAGGTGAAGGAACAGGCGCAAAGTGGGCCGAGGAGCATCCGGAAATTGTCGACTACTGGATAAATGGAGTCGACGCGCTGGAATAATTAGTAGTTAGAAGTTAACGACGGTAAATATTTTTATAGGTCTTATCCATTTAGGGTGGAGGGTCTGATTCCCTTCACCCCTTTTTATTTTTTTAAGCAGTAAGAACACTCCATTTCTCTACCCGCTAAACCGTGGTGTTTCTTATCCGGGAGGACAATATGATGTATAGCGCAAAGCCCCTGGCTCAATTCGTTATAGCTTTTTTGGCCTTCGTAATTTTGCTAACCTCTACGGTTTCTTTCGTTAATGTTGCCGCCGCGGAAGAAAAAATTGACCTCTACATCGCGCCGAAAACGGAATACCTACCAATTGGTGAATTGCTGAGCTACTTGCTGGATTCAAGATTTGACCTTGAGGTTAATGAGAAAATCCAGTACCTGGATATCGGTTTGAGAAAGATTGCAAATGGTAAAGGCGATCTATTTATCGGGCTGAAGTTACCACCGGCTCGAGAGGTTTCCTGGAATTATTCACTCTATCAATTGTGCGATCTGGGCCCAATTTACGAAGACGTGATAAGTGGCCTGGCCACACCTGCTTATGTACCAGAAGAGAAGTTGAGCTCGCCGGAGGATCTTGCTGGAAGTAATATAAAAGCTCGCCTCCATGATGAGTTAATCGTTTACGAGTCTGAGGAAAAGCTGCTGGAAGAGATGAAAAAGTTAACTCGGAGGGTTGAGGGACTTGGGGATTACAAATTGGTTGAGCTGGGCGAGATGGTTGCAAACTCCGAGTTAAACCGGGCCACCCGAAATAACGAGTGGCTTATTACTACCTTAAAACGACCCAGTATTCCGTTCAGTCTTTATGATATGAGGTTTATCGAAGAATTAACGGAAGGACAAAGCGTCCATCTTTTTGGAAGAAGGACGCTGGTGGAAAAGTATTCCAGCAGAGTTACGCAATTTTTAAGCAGGTTCTACCTTCCGATTGAGCTAATTAACGAGCTGATAAGACTGCATGACGAGGATAAAAGGTCTGCGGCCAGAAAGTTCGTCGATGAACACCCCGCACTTGTCGATTACTGGGTAAAGGGGGTGGCAGTCCTGTAATATTAGGATCAAATTCAACGAATAAAGTAAGCCTTGATCAGGGTTTAGCGGTCATGATAGATTTCACCCATTCGTGCCCTCAGGACTCCATTCCTCGCTCGTGGGATAAAATATCCCGCGCGTTTCCTTGTAACTGGAATTTCAAAAGATATAATGGTCTCATATCAGGAAAAGCAGGATTAGATATAACTGGCAAAAACAAACTTATGAGGAGGTTTCTGTTAGAATGAGCGATCTTTTGGACGATCTTTATCAGGCAGTATACGAGATGGACGAGGACTCGGCAGTAGATTTGACGAATGAAGCTCTGGATGAGGGTATGGATCCAGAGGTACTTTTGAACGATGCCTTGATTCCGGCTATGGATGAAGTGGGGAAATTGTACGAAGACGGTGAAAGGTACGTACCGGAGATGTTACTCTCTGCCGAGGCAATGAAGGGGTCCATGAAAATTTTGCGCCCGCTCCTGGCTGAGTCAGGAGTAGAGCCCACCGGAGTAGTAGTTCTGGGTACCGTAGAAGGGGATCTGCATGATATCGGAATGAATCTGGTTGGAATGATGCTGGAAGGTGGCGGCTTTGAGGTAATCAACCTCGGCCCAGAAACCCCGGCTGAAAAATTTGTCGAAGCAGTCAAGGAAAACGACGCCAATCTACTCGGTATGTCCGCTTTGCTGACCACTACTATGACGCATATGCCAGAAGTTATTGAAGCTCTGGAAGAAGAAGGCGTCAGAGATCAGGTCGAGGTAGCAATTGGTGGAGCTCCTGTTTCTCAGGACTTTGCTGACGAGATTGGAGCGGACGGATACGCAGCCGATGCGGCATCCGCTACCGATTTATTCAAAAAATTTGCTGAATAGAAGAAGGGTCCCTCATGGATTTCATCCCTAATACGGATAAAGACAGGAGGGAGATGTTAGGGGATATCGGGGCGGGCTCCCTCGAGGACCTGTTCTCCGATATCCCCGATGACCTCGAAGTCCAAGGAGATTTACTTGATAAGGAAGGCGAGACGGAGCAGGAGCTAAAGGAAAACGTCAGGGAAATAGCGAGAAGGAACGAAGAGCCTGGGGACCGGTTAACTCTAATTGGCGCCGGGCTTTACGATCATTTCATCCCCTCAGTTGTTTCTCATGTAACTGGCAGATCCGAATTCTATTCTGCGTATACTCCCTATCAGGCGGAAATTAGTCAGGGCACACTAACCTGGATGTTCGAATTTCAGACTGCTATCGCGGAACTTACCGGTATGGAAATAGCCAACGCGTCGATGTATGACGGAGGATCGGCTGCGGCGGAAGCAGTATTGATGGCCCAGGAATACCTCGGTAAAGACAAAGTCATAGTCGCCGATACCTTAAATCCGCGGTACCGGGATGTTATAGAAACTTATCTACCGCTTGAAGATAAGCAGGTTATCGAGCTGGGAAATAAAAACGGTCGAATTGACAGGAAAGAGCTTGACGAAATACTTAGCGAAGAGGATTCCATTGCTGGACTGGTTGTACAATCTCCGAACTATCTTGGTGTCGTAGAAGACCTGGAGGGGTTGAAGGAGAAGCTGGGCGAGGCTTTTCTGATGGTCAGCACAAACCCAGTTTCACTGGGGTTGCTGGAACCACCCGGGAGCTTCGGAGCAGATATAGTGGTTGGTGAAGGGCAACCGCTCGGAAACCCGATAAACTTTGGCGGGCCATTGCTTGGACTTTTTGCGACCAGGAAGGAATACCTGCGTTATCTACCGGGTAGAGTATCCGGGAAAACAGTCGACAGGGAGGGCGAAGAGGGTTACGTCATGGCTCTTCAGACGAGGGAACAGCACATAAAGCGAGAGAGAGCAACGTCCAATATCTGTACCAATCAGGCACTGAATGCTCTGGCTGCAACTGTTTACCTTTCTTCCCTTGGCCCGAAAGGTTTAAAATCGCTGGCAAAAATAAATTGGGATAGAGCCCACTACCTTGCGGATCGACTGGTTGATATTTCTGGAGTCGAATTGGCCTGGGACCAGCCTTTCTTCAACGAGTTCGCGGTCAGGGTTGAGAAAAACCCCGAAGACCTATGGGAGAGAATGAAAGAGAAAGGGGTCGACCTTTTACATCCGAAGAACTTGAAGAAAACGGGTCCGGAAAGAGGTTTCTTAATTGCCGTAACCGAAAAAGTAAGTAAATCCGAGATGGATGAGTTCGTCCGACTGTTGAGGAAGGAGGTCGAATAAAGATGTCTACGGTTTACGACAAGAGCGAAAGCGGTAAACAGGGCACCTCGTTTTCCAGGGAATTACTTGCCGAGGGGGACCCGGAAGGAGAACTTGATTCGGAATTGTTGCGTTCGGAAGAACCCCTTCTTCCTGAAGTAACTCAACCCGAATTAATTCGACACTACACGGAACTCTCAAAGAAAAACTACGGGGTTGATGACGGACTGTATCCGCTTGGATCCTGTACAATGAAACACAACCCGAAGCCAATGGAGGACCTCGCTGGTGATCCGAGGTTTCAAAAACACCATCCTCTGGTTTCGGAGGAAGTAGTCCAGGGTAACCTGGAACTTGCCTATAAGCTGGGAGAGGATCTGAAAAATATTTCGGGAATGGACGGCATTACTCTTCAACCCTCGGCCGGGGCTCACGGGGAGTTGACCGGGATGCTTATGATAAGAAAGTATCACGAGGTTAACGGTGAACTGGAACGTAGAAGAAAAATCTTGCTCCCCGACTCTTCTCACGGAACAAACCCGGCTTCTGCTGCAGTTGCTGGTTTTGATGCGGTTGAAATTAAGTCCAACGAAAAAGGTACAGTAGATCTCGAGGAACTGAGGAGTAAGGTCGGTTCCGATACTGCCGGAATAATGCTTACCGTACCCAACACTCTGGGGATATTCGAAAAAGATATCACTGAAATTGCGGAGATAGTTCACGAAGCAGGGGGGCTCTGTTATTTTGACGGGGCGAATTTAAACGCCTTTCTGGGCAGGGTCCGTCCGGGTGATATCGGGATGGATATCACTCACTTCAATCTCCACAAAACTTTTAGCACTCCTCATGGTGGTGGAGGGCCGGGCTCGGGACCCGTAGGCGTGAAAGAAAAACTCGTCCCTTATCTGCCCGTGCCGCAGGTGGAGAAAAATGGTGAAAAATACGGATTCAATTACGACGTAGCCAATTCGATTGGTAAAGTAAATGCTTTTCCGGGATCTTTCGGAGTTATGGTTAAAGCGTATAGCTATATTAGGGCACTCGGGGATCAGGGTCTGAGAGAAGTCAGCGGCAATGCCGTTTTAAATGCAAATTATCTGAAAGAAAAGTTAAAAGAGTCTTACACGGTAGCGTATGAGGGTTTGTGTAAACACGAGTTTGTTCTTAGCGGTAGTGACGTGGGGGGAGGGGTAAAGACAGTAGATATTGCAAAACGTCTTCTCGATTATGGCTACCACCCGCCGACGGTCTACTTTCCGTTAATAGTGAAAGAGGCACTGATGGTCGAACCAACGGAAACCGAATCAAAGGAATCGCTGGATAAATTTGTAGAGGCAATGAGGGATATAGCTGAAGAAGCCGCCGAGGATCCGGAAGTACTTCACCAGGCACCGAAATCCACGCCGGTAGGGCGGTTGGACGAGACCAAGGCAGCCCGAGAGCCGGTTTTGAGGTGGCGGGAAGAAGAGTCAGGGAAATAGATTCGCTCTGGTGAACCATGGACGATACCCATTCTTATGGATAAACCGCCCTCTGTTAGTTAGCGGGCGGAATCGACAAAAAAGACAGCGAATTATTCGTAGAAAAATCGGAGGTAAAGACATATGTTCTTAACAATTGGTGAATTAATTAACTCGACAAGGGACGAAGTTAAGCAAGCTCTGAAAGAAAAAGATGAAGAATTGATTAGAAAGTTAGCTCGAGAGCAGGCGGAAGCCGGTGCTGACGTTATTGACCTCAATGCAGGCGAATCCATGGAAGACGAAAAGGACGACATGGACTGGCTGATCGATCTGGTTGAGGACGAAGTTGATGACGTCCGCATTTGCGTCGATACGCCGGATCCCGAAGTTCTGGAGTTCGGCCTGGAAAAGGTAGAGAACAGGCCAGTGATTAACTCCATCAGTAACGAAGAAGACAAGGCAAAAGCTAGAGAAGTAGCGTCCGAGTACGATGCTGACATAATTGGTCTTGCAATGGGTGAAGAGGGAATGCCGGAGACAGTTGAAGACCGGTTAAACGAAACAGAGGCCCTGGTAAAAAAATGTGAAAAACTCGGTATAGATACTGATAACCTGTACATGGACGTGATTGCGATGACGATAGGGAGTAACCAGGAACAGGGCCAGTACGTTATAGACTCGGTTAGAGAGATAAAGGAAAATTTTGACGTCAAGACCAATATCGGTCTGAGCAACATGTCCTTCGGGCTTCCGGATAGGGGTCTAATTAATAGGACAGTTTTTGCCATGCTTCTAGAAGCCGGACTTGACGCTGCGTTGATCGATCCCACCGACAAACCGATGATGGATACCCTGAAAGCCGCAGAGGCATTGCTGGGAGAAGACCAGAACTGTCTGAATTATCTTAAATACAAACGATCTGGATAATCCTGGCAAAGGGGCCCGTGGTGGGGACAGGAAGAAAACCTTTCAAATTTAACTTACTCACAATAATCAGGAGGGAGAAATCTAATGAAAAGCGATATTGAAATTGCTCAAGAAGCTGAATTAAAACCCATTAAAGAAATTGCCGAAAGCGTGGGACTCAGGAGAGACGAGCTGGAACTTTACGGCGACTACAAGGCGAAAGTGAAACTTGATGCTTATGAAGAAAGAAAGGACCAGCCTGACGGAAAGTATATCGACGTTACGGCAATTCAACCTACCCCCCTTGGCGAAGGTAAAACTACAACTAATATCGGACTGACTCAAGCACTGGGGAAGATCGGCAAGAACGTAATGACGGCCATCCGTCAACCTTCACAGGGCCCGACTTTCGGGATTAAAGGAGGAGCTGCCGGTGGAGGTTACTCTCAGGTAATTCCCATGGAGGACTTCAACCTCCATCTTACCGGAGATATTCACGCGATCGGCGCAGCACATAACTTAATAGCCGCCGCGCTGGACGCACGAATGATGCACGAGAGAAACTATTCCGACGAAGCCTGGGCGGAAAAGGGCAAAGAGAAACTGGATTTAAATCCTTACTCCGTAACGTGGAACAGGGTTGTGGACATAAATGACCGTGCGCTGAGAAATATAAACGTGGGGCTCGGCGGAAAATGGGACGGTTACCCGAGAGAAAGCGCCTTTGACATAACGGTTGCTTCGGAATTAATGGCGATACTTGGTCTCACGGATGGTCTCCAGGATCTCAGAGAGAAAATTGGGAAGATAGTTCTCGGCTACTCCTGGGACGGAGAACCTGTGACCGTAGAGGACCTCGGGGCAGCAGGTGCGGCCACTGTGCTAATGAAGGATACAGTTAAACCGAACTTGCTCCAGACTTTAGAAGGTCAACCCGCTTTCGTTCACGCCGGTCCTTTTGCCAATATAGCACACGGTAATAGCTCCAACCTGGCGGATATGGTTGGTCTGAAATTGGCGGACTACGTAGTTACAGAATCCGGCTTTGGTGCGGATATTGGCATGGAAAAGTTCTTTAACATTAAATGTCGCTACAGCGGCAATGTACCCGATGCAGTTGTCATGGTTGCCACGGTGAGGGCCCTTAAGACTCACGGTGGAGGCCCTGAGGTCGTGGCCGGTAAGGAACTTGATTCTGTCTACAAAGAAGAGAACCTTGAATTACTGGAAAAGGGTACGGAAAACCTGGCGAAAAACATAGAGATCGCCCAGAAATTTGGCGTTCCTGTCGTGGTGGCAGTAAACAGATTCCACACTGATACGGATAAAGAAGTCGAACTTGTCAAGGAAAAGGCCATGGAAGCTGGCGCTTTTGATGCCGTGGAATCAAATCACTTCACCGACGGTGGAGAAGGGGCAGTAGATCTTGCAGAGGCTACAGTAGCGGCGTCAGAAGAGGAATCCGACTTTGAATTTCTTTACGACCTGGACAAATCAATCAAGGAAAAGATAGAGACGATAGCTAAAGAGATTTACGGTGCTGATGGAGTGGACTATTCCAGTAAAGCAGAGAAACAGATAGATGATTACGAGGAATCCGGATTTGGGGATCTGCCAATCTGTATGGCCAAAACCCACCTTTCCCTATCTCACGACCCGAAAAAGAAGGGTGTACCGACTGGCTTTACTTTGCCGGTACGAGAAGTAAGAGCAAGTGTCGGTGCCGGATTCGTCTATCCTCTCTGTGGTGAAATGAGCACGATGCCGGGACTTCCATCCGAACCTGCATACGAGGACGTTGACATAGACGAAGACGGAAACGTGGAAGGCCTATTCTAAATAGGTCCGAGAACATCTGGAGACTACTTTGGATAAAGAAAAGATAGCTAGGGGTACTAAGCTTATACTGGAAGGAATTGGGGAAGATCCCGATAGACCCGGGTTAAAGGAAACTCCTAATAGAGTAGCCCGAATGATGGAAGAGCTTTCTTCCGGCCTCCATCGCGACCCGGGTGAAGAGGTCTCCACCTTTTTTCAGGAAGATTATCAGGAAATGGTGGTGCTCAATAGTATTCCATTCCAATCCCTTTGCGAGCACCACCTCCTTCCAATCCTCGGACACGGGAGTATCGTTTATATGCCAAAGGATGGCAGAATAGTGGGAGCGAGTAAACTGGCGAGAGCTCTGGAAGTAGCTTCCAGTAGACCTCAGATACAGGAGAGACTTACTTCTCAAGTTGCTGATGTCCTGATGGATGAGATAGAACCGTACGGTGTACTCGTAAAAATTAGAGCAGAGCACCTTTGTATGACAATTCGTGGGGTTAAAAAACCCGGCTCTGAGATGGTTACTTCTGCCATTCGAGGTAAATTCAAGACGGATAAGGCCGCGAGGGACGAAGCTTTGAGTTTGATTAACGGAAAAAATGACGTCTAATTACCGGAAGGGGAGGCATCATGTCAAAGCTCGATGGTAATAAAATTGCAGAAACTTATAGAGAAGACCTAAAAGAAGAAGTTGAGAGGTTAAAAGGAGAGGGTTTAACGCCCGCTATAGCTCCGGTCCTGGTTGGTGACGATCCGGGAGCAAAAGTTTATTATCGTACAAAGAAAAAGTTAGCCGAGAAACTGGGTGTCGAATACAAGGGGGTAAAGCTAAACGGGGATCTCCCTAAAGCCGAATTGGTCGAAAATCTGAGGGAACTTAACCAGGATCCCGAAGTCCATGGGTTGTTTATAGAGTTGCCACTTCCGGAAGGGCTGGATATCGGCGAACTTAGAACGGAGATAAATCCGAAGAAGGACGTGGACTGTATTAACCCGGTTAATAGCGGGAAATTACTCTCAGGTGGAGCTGCGCGAGCAAGTTACGAAGAGCTAAAAAACGACCCGGAAGTGCTGTTACCGGCTACCCCGTACGCAGTCATGGAGATACTAAAATCTTCGGATATTGACCTTGCCGGGAAAGAATTCATGGTAGTTGGTGGTGGAGCCGTAGGGCTTCCTCTATCTCTGCTTGCACTTCGGGAAGGCTATTCCACGGTTTCAATTACCGAGTACCAGGCAGAAAACCTACCCGGGAAAACAAGGAGAGCGGACATACTGTGTACTTCCGTCGGAAGAAAGAACTTTATCACGGAGGATATGGTTTCCGAAGGGACCGTGGTCGTCGATGTTGGGATCAACTCGACTGATAGCGGTATTACCGGCGATGTGGATTACGAAAACGTCAACAAGAAAGCGTCACATATCACCCCGGTTCCCGGCGGCGTGGGGCCAATGACAACTACTCTTATCATGTCCAATACCGTCAAGGCGGCGAAGGTACTCAGCAAGTAAAAGTCAGTTTGTGTTTGTCTTTCCTGGAAAGTTTATTTGACAGGCACTCTTCCCTCTCAGGAAGGGTGCTTTTTATTTGGCGTCAGCCAAGTTCTCAGAGGTTTAATTCCTGCGCATTTTAACTAGAATTGATTGTGTTAGAGGTCAATTAATAGCGAGGTGCTGCGATGAGCGGTAAAAAGGGTATAAATGTATGCGTACTGATGGGGGGAACATCCTCCGAGAGGGAAGTTTCTCTGCGAAGCGGGCAGAACGTTTACGAGGCTCTGGCAAAATCCGGAGATAAATATAATCCGATCAGAGGAGAGCTGGATCGAAAGGAAGACCTGCTGGATATAGTTAAAGATAAGGATCTCGTTTTCAATTGTCTTCATGGAGGAATAGGGGAGGACGGGACTGTCCAGTCTCTGCTGGAAATGATTAACGTACCATATACCGGTACAGGGCCACTTGGGAGCGCTGTTGCCATGGACAAGCTTCATTCCAAGAAGGGTTTTAACAGAGCTTCGGTGGATACCCCAGATTATCTTGAAATGGACTACGGTTCTATCGAAGACATAGTCAGTAACATTCCCGACAAGCTTGGTTTTCCTGTAGTCGTAAAACCCGTTGATGAAGGCTCCAGTCGTGGCGTAAAAATCGTTGACGATGAGCCCGAACTGCGAGAGACGCTGGATTCATTGCGAGAGGATTACGGGGATTTATTCCTTGAAGAATACATAAGTGGAAAAGAAATAACGGCAGGAATACTGAGAGAGGGTGGTGAACTTCGCGCGTTACCCCTGATAGAAATAAACGTAAAGAAAGAAAGGTTTTTCAATTACAAAGCCAAATACACTCCCGGAGAAACGGAGTTTATAATTCCAGCGAGATTGTCGAAGGATGTAATGAATAAGGTAAAAGAACAAGCGCGGAGGACGCATCGAGAATTTGGCTGTCAGGGGTATAGTAGAGTTGATTTTATGATTAATGAGCAAAAAGGTATCCTAGGCCTTGAGGTCAATACCTTGCCCGGGATGACCGAGACTAGCGATCTTCCTCAGGCGGCAAAAGCCGCAGGGCTGGATTTTGAGGAATTGGTCAAAAATATGGCGGATTCTGCTTTAAATACAGGGTAGCAAAAAACGGGAGGTTAACGTGAAAGATAAATGGAGAGAACTGGAGACCGGGCCCGATGCACCAAGGATAGTGAATGCGGTCATTGAAAACCCCAGAAGAACGGAAAACAAATACGAGTACGATGTGGAAAAGGGTGAGATAGTGCTGGACAGAGTGCTACATACGGCCGTACACTATCCGGGAGATTACGGTTTTTTGCCCAGGACTTTCGATGAGGACGGAGATCCGACTGATATTCTGGTTCTGGTCACTAATCCGACCTTTCCGGGTTGTATAATGGAGGCCAGGCCGATTGGCATACTGGAAATGCTGGATGCAGGCCAGAGAGATGATAAAGTTCTTGGCGTGCCGTTAAAAGACCCGAGGTATGAGGGCTATAAAGACATTGATGACGTTCCTACCCATATACTTGATGAGATCTCCCATATGTTTGAGGTCTATAAGGAACTGGAAGGGGATAAACCGGTAGAAACGGGTGGCTGGTCCGGTCGTGAAAAAGCTAAAGATTCTATTTTAGAGGCACAAGAACTCTATCATGAGAAATTTATAGAAAACGAGTAAGGAGATAAAAAGAGCGCTCAATTGTTCAATTGCGCGCTCTTTTTATCTTAATGGGTCCGGAGTGCCTTACAGGTTTTCCGGGTTCTTTTCTATATTTGCTTCTTCCTTGACCTTTTGAAGCCAGTTTGACCAGACCTTATTTCGCTTTTTGCCTTTTAAAGTCTCTTTTATCTGTGTCCTGACTTCTTCGAGCGGTTTTACGTTACCTTCCTGGTCTTTGTAACTGCTTTTATTGCTTTCGTAAAAGGCGCTTATCTCTTCCTCAGATACTGAGACGTTTCCCGAGACCTCTTCTCTTAGTTTTTCCCTTCTCAAGCTCTGTTTGATGGAAGATACCAGGTTCTCCATGGTCATGTTCTGGTTGTTCTTTAGGTAATTTTCCAGGCTTTTACGGTCCTTAAACTGGTCGTTGTTTTCTATGATTTTATCGATTTCTTCTTGCACTTCTTCGTTGCTTGCCGTGATTCCCGTTTCATCCATTTTCTGATTCTGGAGCTCCTGTTCGATAAGAAGGTCCAGAACGTATTTCCTGTATTCGGTTAAAAAGTTACTGCCCGCCTGGCTGGTCATCAAAAACTGGGCAAAGGATCTGTACTGGCGAGAAAGGGTCATGATTATTGGGTAGACCTGTGTTCTTTGAGATAGTTCCTGCTGCGTAATTTCAGCTCCATTTACGGTAGCGACAGCTTTTACCTGGTTCTCTCCGGCCTGGTCCTGAGCGTTTCCCTCGTCCTGAGCTAAGAGAACGAGCGAGGGCATCACCATCAAAAAAATAAGAGAAAAAACTAAGAGTTTGTTTTTCGAAAGATTCAACAAAATCACCTCGTGAGATAATTGTTGAGCATAAAAGGTTTTAATGCAACTGAACGGATGTTACGGGTTGGACGTCTCTTAAATTATCTCCGAGGTTCTCTTCAGTTAATAATCCTATAAAAATGGCTGTGAAGCCGAATAGGTCTTTATCTCTTCGGGGGAAGGATAACTTTTTACCAGTTTTCCATTCTTCAAAAGGGGCTTCATAAAGGGTTCTGCTCTGCCACCACAACCAGTACACTTTTTCTTTCCTGCCCCAAAGGAATCGACGAGTCTCTGATTGCATTCCTCGCATAAATATAGCTGCTTGGCTCCGGACTTCTTGCCCCTTTTGGAAACTGGCTCACCTTCAATCTCCACTATATCCAGTGAAAAATCAACAACCGGAGCGCTTGAAATGGCGGTTCCAACCCCGTAAGCGTCTGCGACCTCGTTTAATTCCGGTATGCTTTCCTCGTCCAATCCGCCCGAAATGAATATATTGACGTCAGTAAAACCATGCAGGTCCAGTTCCCACCTTACCTCCTGAGCTATTTCAAGCATATCCCCTCTTCTGGAAGAGGGAGTGTCCAGTCGGACTGCGTTTAACCCGTCAATCAGGTCGGCGTTCTCCAGGGCTTCGAACTTCTCGTCCCCGAAAGTGTCCACGAGTGCCACCGTGTTGACTTCTTCCCCGTAGATTTCTTCAAACATTCCAGTTGCCGTAGTAGAATCTTCCAGGAGTAAAATTAATGCGTGTGGTATAGTGCCAACGGGATCAAGGCCCAGCTCTTTTGCAGTTTTCGTTACCGCTACCCCGTCACAGCCCCCTATGAATGCACTTCTTCCGATCATAGGGGCTATGGATGGATGCATTCTGCGAGATCCGAAGTGGAAAACCGGATTCTCCCCGGCGGCCTCTGTTACTACCCTTGCCTTGGTAGCTATTCCAGAGGATTGAGATAGAAAACCAAGTAAAGGGGTTTCAAGGGGAGCAAAATTTCGGTAGTTAGCCTCGATCATCATAACTGGTTCGAAGGGCAAAAATGCACTTCCTTCCGGAATCGACCAAATTGAAGTTTCTGTTCCTTCGAAAAGTTGCACCACCTCGTCCAGCCCCGTATAGATTCCCGGCCCTTCCCCGGGAAGGCTTTTCGTCCTTACCTCTAACTTTACCTTCTTATCTATATCGTTTTCTTCCAGTATTTTCTGTGATCTTTCAAAGTAGACGTCGGTAACGTCACCGCTTTTTATTTCTTCTTCCGTTGCGATATTGAAAATAATTACCTCCTGTTACCATTTAACTGATTATCGACGGGACCAGTCACGGAAAAGAACCCAGGGATTAATCAGCTTGTTCGTCCTCTTCGTCAAGCTGTTTTAATGGTTTTTCGCCTACTAAACCGAGGTACTTATCCAGTGACCGCCTGACCAGTTCCGATATCGGTAGTCCCGTTCTTCTGGATAACTTTTGTAAATTCTTATGTTGCTTTTCTGTAATAGTCCAGTTGACTCTGCGCATTTAACTTGATTATAAACCAAGAATCAATTCGTTCCAACTGCCAGCATAAGTTAGACAGAGGGAGGGCTATGTACTAAAATTAGACACAGATCGTTCTAATTTTCTAATATGAGACGAATATTTGCCTACATCAAGAATACGTTTATCAATGGCCTGCTGGTGATACTTCCGGTGGGGTTCACGTTTTATATCCTGTGGCTTGTCTATAGAATGATTTTAAGCTTCGCGGGCAGGGGATCGCAGTTTGGCAACTTAATTGGCAATTTTTTGCTGATGACCATTGGCAGGAAATGGTTTCCCGGCATTGGAATTATTTTGACTTTTTTCCTTGTTTTTCTGGTGGGCTTAATTACCAGAATATACGTCGGACGGAAGGTTTATACGCTCCTCGATAGGCTAATCGGTTCGACTCCCCTGGTAAACAAAATGTACGTCACGGTGAAGCAGATAATTAACGCGATCCTGAGCAGCGAGTCCACGACTTTTCGTGATGTTGTTATGTTTGAATATCCGAGGAGAGGTGTTTACACCATTGGTTTTGTAACGAACGAAAACCTCGGGGAAGTTGAAGACATTATGGGGGAAGAAGCGGTCGCTACTTTTATTTTTACCACTCCAAATCCGTTGAGCGGTATGGTTTTTTTTCTCCCGAAGGAGGATTTGACATATCTTGATTTGACCGTTGAGGAGGGATTACGGCTTGTCCTTTCGATGGGGATTGTAATCCCTTCGAAGTTCCTGGACAATAGTGTTGGTCCATCAACATTGAAAACAGAGGATTGATATGCCTTTATTTCGCGATGAAGAGTACTTGCGGGTTGATTTCAAGGAGGATCAGGAGAAGGACGAGGCTTTATGGGAGAAATGTGAATCATGCGGGAAATTGATATTCAAGAAAAAGCTTCAGGAGAATAACCATGTCTGTCCGAACTGTGGCGAATATTTCTTTTTAACGGCCAAGGAAAGGATAAAAACACTCGTCGACGAGGAAACCTTCAAGGACAAAACAAAGCGAATCGAATCGGATGACCCGCTCGAGTTCAGTGACGAACAGTCTTATGAAGAAAAGATAGATGAAAACCAGGCTGAGACAGGCATGTTTGATGCTATAATTGTCGGAACCGGAGAAATAGACGGCAGGTCTTCGGTTCTTTCGGTGATGGATTTTCGGTTTATCGGTGGTTCCATGGGGTCCGTTGTTGGAGAACAGATTGTCAGCGGGATTGAGGAAGCAGTGGAGTCCGAGTTGCCATTTATTCTGGTAAGTTCTTCCGGTGGAGCCAGGATGCAGGAAGGTTTGCTGTCATTGCTTCAGATGGTGAAGACAACTTCCACCCGACAGCTGCTTTCGGATGCCGGGCTACCCTTTATTTCTGTTATGACTTACCCGACGACAGCAGGTGTCGAAGCCAGTATAGCCAGTCTTGGTGACGTCACTATTGCCGAACGCGGTGCACTGATCGGTTTTGCAGGCCGTAGAGTGATTGAGGAAACGATCGGTGAAGATCTACCCCAGGACTTTCAGTCAAGTGAATTTGCTCTGGAGCATGGAATAGTTGATTCTGTCGTGGAAAGAGATTCGATGCGGAACGAACTGGCCAAAATACTGAGTTTTTTCTAAGAAAATGAGTGAAGAAAAGACTTTAGAAGAACTGGAAGAACAGATAGAGCGTTTGAAGAACCTGAATTCCAGAAACGGTCTCGATTTAAGCGAAGAGATCGATACCCTGACGGAAAAACTCGCGGCAAGACAGGAGACCGAAGAGGAAGAGCTGGATGATTGGGATCGGGTTAAGCTTGCACGTCATCCAGACAGGCCGGGTTCTGAGGAATACGTCGATTACCTGACGGATGAGTTCTACCATCTTAAGGGAGATAGACTGCTCGGCGATGACAGTGCTTTAATCGGCGGTCTGGCGAAGTACGAGGGTCAATCGGTTGTCGTGATAGCACAGAGTAAAGGCGGTGACGCCGAACGATCTCAGCAGACTAATTTTGGAATGCTTCGTTCCGAGGGATACAGAAAAGCGCGCCGGTTGATGAAGCTCGGGGAGAAATTTGACTTCCCGATTTTAACAATTATCGATACTCCGGGAGCTTATCCGGGCAAAGAGGCCGAGAAAAGGAATATTGGCGGAATGATTGCAAAGAGCATATCGACGATGGTGTCGCTTGAAGTCCCCACGATTGCAGCAGTAATCGGAGAGGGCGGTAGCGGTGGAGCAATAGCCATTGGTGCTGCAGACAGGATATTGATGCTTGAGAATTCGATTTACTCGGTTATTTCTCCCGAAGGATGTGCTGCGATACTCTGGAATGATCGGGAGAAGGCGGACGATGCGGCTAGAGCGTTAAGGCTTTCCGCCAATCATGCAAAAGAACTCGGCGTTGTGGATGAAGTAGTGAAGGAAGGTGGTTCTGGCGCTCACGAGGATTTCGAGACCTCTGCCGTTAACCTAAAAGAAACCATTTCGTCTCACCTCAAGCAGCTTAACGGCTACGGTAGAGAGACTCTAATGAGTAAGAGACGAAAAAAATATCGCTCGATCGGTAGTTATCGAAAAGTCACGAAGAAGAACGAAAAAGAATAACTACCCTGCTTAAACCAAACTACCGGACGGAAAGAGCGATATTCAATTTACCCGATCAAAACTTACTTACTATCCTTGCTATCAGGTCCCCCAGTTTCTGGTTGGACTTTTTCGTAACTTGTATTACTTCTTCGTGGGATAACTGATCCTGCATTCCTGCAGCTTTGTTTGTAATACAGGATATAGCCAGAACATCCATGCCGGAGTGGTTTGCGGTAATTGTCTCGGGAACTGTGGACATTCCGACGAGATCGGCCCCAAGGGTCCTTAGAGCTGTAATTTCTGCCGGGGTCTCGTAGCTTGGTCCGGATGTCATTGCGTAAACACCCTGCTTTAGCTCAACTCCCAATTCTTCAGCAGCGATTAGAGCGTTTTCCCGTAGATCTCCTCCGTAAGCATGGGAGAGGTCCGGGAATCTTGGGCCAAACGCTTCGTTATTTGGGCCGCGCAGTGGATTGTCGCCGGAAAAATTAATATGGTCCGTAATTAAGCACAAATCTCCCGGGGAAAATGATTCATTGATCCCTCCGGCAGCGTTAGTCATGATAATTTCCTCTATCCCAAGCTCCTTTTGAACCCTGATCGGATATATAACCTCGTCCCAGGAAAGCCCTTCGTACCAGTGTAGCCTGCCTTGCTGTATCAAAACCGGTTTTTCGTTCAGCCTGCCGGAAATAAATTTGCCCTCGTGACCTTCTACAGTTGGTTCCGGAAAAGAGGGTACATCGCTCCAGGAGATTTCCTCCACGTCGTCGACCAGCGAACTGAAAGTCTCCGATAACCCGGAGCCAAGTACCATGCCGATTTCGGGACTAAGTGAAAAGTTGCTTTTTAATCGCTTGACCGATTCTTTTATCTTGCTTAATTCATTCACGTTTCCAATTCCTCCATTAGTGTAATTCTGTTTTCGAGACGCTTCAGGCCCGCTTTTATCGTATTGGATCTCGTTTCAGCGATGCCTTTTACTTCCTGCAAGTCTTCTTTGCTTGACTTTAAAATGTTTTCCAGGTCGCCAAATTCATTCACCATCCTCTCTATTACGGTGTGGGGAAGACGAGGAATTTGGTGGAGGATCCTGTAACCTCTGGGGGTCAGGAAATCGTCCAGGTCCTCTTCCTCGTAACCAAGCAGGGCCATTATCCGTTTAGTTGATGGAGGCGTATCAGTGCATAATTCGATTACGCTTTCCCTTACTTCCTCGATGTTATCCTTCGGGTCCTTATGAAAATCCTTGATAATAAATTTTAGGTCGCTTTCAACACCGGCGACCATGTTATCGAGCTGTCGCCCGGGCAGGGCTTTTTCTTCCCCGAGTTCAATGAACATTCTCAAGATCTCGTTTTTCAGAGTCAACATCTGGCCTATTTTCGTCAGGGGATTGGCGACGTGGAAGGGAAGAACGTTTCCATCCAGCTCGAGAGCGGTTAATTCCTGGATGGCTTCGTCGTAATTTCCCCGGTACTGGTCCATGATTAACAGAGCCTGATTTACCTTTGACATGATAGTCGATATCTCTCTCAGTATATATCTCTGATCCTTGTAATAAACGGTGACTCTGTTTCTTCTTTCCGATATCGCTACGACGGGAATTCTAATTTGTTTGGCTGTCTGTTCAGCCGCTTTGTGTCTTGTACCGGTTTCCTGACTTTCTATAGCCGGGTCCGGAGAGAGGTGAGCATTTGCATAGGTAATCTTTTTAAGATCGTCATCTATTACAATAGCCCCGTCCATTTTTGATAGCTCGCTCAGTCGCTGGGATGTTACCTCCGCATCTACTTTAAACCCAGTGGTAATTATCTCTTCTATTTTTTGCACGGGAGAGAGAACCAGTAAACCGCCGTGTCCCTGTTCCACGATCCTGTTTACTCCATCCCTGAGTTTGGTCCCCGGGGCTATATTTTCAAGTAGTTCTTCTAAAGAATCAAAACTCATAGTTACGCCTCCAGCCGAAGTTTTGAAATTGCTTCTTTCAGATTTTTCACGGGACGGAGTTCAAGACCGGAATCCGTCCCGCCCTGCTCCAGCGCATTTGCTTTTGGGACCAAAGCTAGATTGTATCCCAGTTTTTCGGCTTCATTGATCCGGGCGTTCAGTGCTTTTACAGGCCTTATTTCCCCGCTTAAACCAATTTCTCCAATGAGAACGGTTTGGTTGCCTATCCGGTTGTCGTGGAAGCTGGAAAGAATTGCGCTAACTATTCCCAGGTCCGCGGCTGTCTCTTCTATTTTGAATCCACCCACCACGTTAAGGTAAATATCGAATTCCTCAAGTTTGATACCCAGTTGCTTCTGTAAAACGGCAAACAGGAGGGACGTTCTGTTGTAATCTAGGCCAGTGGTCCTCCTCTGGGGACTACCACCGAAGTTAGAAGGAGTTACAAGGGCCTGGACTTCGGCAAGAATTGGGCGTTTGCCTTCGACCGTACACACCGTAGAGGCACCTTTTTGGTCGGATTGGCCGTTTTTTTTGGCGAAGAATTGAGAAGGGTTCAATATTTCTTGAAGACCCTCTTCGGTCATTTGAAACAGGCCAAGTATATCTGTCGACCCGAACCTATTTTTTTGAGGGCGCAAAAGCCGCAGGTTGCGATCGCGCTTGCCTTCAAAGTAAATTGTGGAATCCACAAGGTGTTCTATGGATTTGGGTCCGGAGAAATCCCCCGATTTAGTTATATGACCGATCAATAAGGTAGCTATCTCCTTCTTCTTGGCGAGCCTGGTAAACTCCCGTCCGAGCTCTCGGACCTGTTTGGTGCTTCCTAGCGAAGACGAACTTTCCGAACTCCGGAGCGATTGAATTGAGTCAACGATGACACAGATAGGATCGATGTCGTTCATGTGGCCAACGGCTTTCTCCAGGCTCTGGCCGCTGTAGATTATTAAGTTCTCGGAGTTTAAGCCAAGTCTTTCGGCACGCATCTTGAGCTGTTTTGAAGACTCTTCGCCGGAAACGTAGAGTACGCTACCTTGACTGGATATATTTGTCGCTGTCTGGAGCAGCAACGTGGATTTGCCGATTCCGGGATCCCCTCCGAGAAGAATTACCGATCCCGGGATCAATCCCCCACCTAAAATTCGATCGAATTCACCGATATCAGTAGGGATTCTTTCTCTGGAATCAAAAGAAATTTCCGACAGCGGTTTCGGGGCCTCATCTACGAAGTCTTCCGGAGGTGATTGATCTCCTTCTCCCCCCTTGAAGCTATCCCACTCTCCGCATTTTGGGCACCGCCCAAGCCATTCGACGGAAGTATATCCACAATTATTACACTCGTAAGCCATTCATTATCAATCTCCAACGCCGACGGTGCTCTTGTCTCTTACCCCCTCGAGAACAATATCTTCTTGTTCGGTGTCGACGTAAATTGAGTCAGTATCGTTGAAGTCGCCCTGCAGAAGGTGGTCGGAGATCTTGTTTTCAATCAGGGTCTCTATTGTTAGTCGCATAGGTCGCGCTCCGTACT
>JAIPHN010000084.1 GCA_021735185.1 Candidatus Bipolaricaulota bacterium | reverse complement strand
GGAACCGCTTGAAGAGAGCGAAGTAAAGACGCTGCAGGAAAAGTTTCAGGAATACGGGCAGTTTTCCATGTAAGCCTGGTTTGCCGGGTTTGCATCACACCGAACCCGCTGGCGCCAGGGATAAGTTATTTAGCGTAACCGAAGTGTTCGCCGAGCTTCTTCAGGACGAAAACCGCGCCCTTTTTGTCGAGTGGCTCGTTTTCGTTGCCGCATTTTGGCGAATAGATACAGGAAGGACAGCCCTCCTCACAGTCACAGTCGGAGATAAGTTCCAGGGTGCTCCCCAGGAGATCGGGCAACAGCTCGTATACTTCTTCGGCTATTCCGATTCCCCCTTCGTAACCGTCGTAGATATAGATTGCTCCGCCGCCATCAGGGTGGTGTCGGGAAGAGAACCCGCCGATATCCCACCTGTCGCACATGGCATAAAACGGTGTAAGCGAAATTACCGCGTGTTCGATTGCATGCAGGCTCCCCTCTCTGCCCATGCCCCGATCACTCACTTCTGACAGGATTCCTTCCGGAACGCGAAACCAGCTACATTCAGTTTCGAATTCCAGCGGAGGAAGGTCGAGCTGGTGGACGCCCATGACGCGATCGTACTTCTTTTCCTTGTAATGAGTATAGACTTCCGTGACTGACACTTCGCCGAAATACGTATCTACCCTGCCCGCTCTTTCTTTCGAAATGGTCTCATCCACATCAAGGCTCGTCTCCGAAGCGGATTGGGTGAAGTAATCGACCTCTTTCCATTTTACCTCCGCAACTTTACGCTCAAGGTCGAGCTCCTCGACGAGATATTTTTTACCCTGATGCAGCAGCGTGGCGTTTTCGTGGGCTTCTCTGTAGGCCTGGGATAGATCCATCGTCTCCAGGAGGTCACCGTTATGGGTTACCTTTATCGTGGTCGAATCTACGTTGTCCAGCTTTACTAGACCGCTGGCGCGAAAATCCCCGGAAAAAATGGCCCCGCCCGGCGTCTTTTGCAGGATGCCCAGTTCCGCCAGCTTCTCCACTTCTTCCCCGTAGTCACGCCCAAGTTCCTCATCGGAACTAACTGGCAGCTCGGTGGCGGCACAGGCAAGATGCCCCATAGTTATCTTCGGGTTGTCCAGATCGACGACGGCGTGCTCGTGCTCCCTGTCGAAGAATTCTCTTGGGTGTTTGAGGAAAAATTGGTCCAGCGGGTTTTCAAAACCGACCAGGACGACCAGGGAGTCCTCCTTGCCTCTTCCGGCCCTTCCAGCCTGCTGCCAGCTGGAAGTTATCGTACCCGGGTAACCGGATATTACGACTGCGTCCAGCCCTCCGATGTCGACCCCGAGTTCGAGTGCATTTGTTGCAGCTACACCTTGAATTTCTCCATTCCTTAGCCCCTTCTCGATCTCTCGCCTTTCTTCCGGCCTGTAACCGGCCCTGTAAGCATGGATTGGATCGTCCGTATAGCCGGAACCCCAGTCCGCGATCAATTCGGACCCTCGCCGTGAGAGTGTAAAACAGAGCGTCTGAAGTTCACGGTTGACGAGATAGGCCACGAGCTTGCTGGTCTGGTTGTGAGGCGAGTTGTCCGGGTATTCCAGCGGGTTCCAGAAGAGAAAATGTTTTCTCCCCTGAAAAGAAGAATCTTTTGCGACGAGCGAAAACTCCTCGCCGACGAGTTTTCTCGAGTGCTCGAGCGGATTTGCTATAGTTGCCGACGAAAGGATAAATCGGGGGTCCGAATCGTAGTGTTTGAAGATACGCTTCATCCTTCTTATAACCATTGCGATGTTTGAGCCGAATACTCCGCGATAACTATGAACTTCGTCGAGAACGACGTATTCCAAATTGCTGAAGAAATCGCTCCACTTGTGATGCCACTCGAGATAATGGTGTAAACCGTACGGATTGCTAATTATTATCCGTGATTCCTTTCTTATACCCGGCCGGGCTCCCCTCGGCGTATCACCGTCGTAGACTCGCGAATCCAGATCCAGGTCCAGCTCCTTTTCCATTTTCTTCATCGTTTCCAGCTGGTCCTGAGAGAGGGCTTTTGTCGGATATATGTAAAGCGCACGACTATCGGAGTTATGGAGCATCTCTTCAAAGACGGGAATGTTAAAGGCCAAGGTTTTACCGGAAGCTGTCGGGGTCGTAATGATTACGTTCTCCCCTTTATGGACAAGATTTATCGCTTCCGCCTGGTGGGCAAAAAGATCAATTCCTTCTCTCTCAAGGTAGCTTTCTATCCGAGCGTCGATATTTGCGTCGCCGTACTCCGCCCGACGTTCCGGCAACAGCTCCACGTGTTCGATCTGCCCCTCGTACCAGCTCTCTTCTTCGAGGCCGGCGATTACTTCACGGATTCCCATTCAGAGCTTCCTCTATAATAACTCTATACAGATCCGCGAGGCTTAACAGGTCCTGGCGGTTATGGGCCAGAATCGGGATCAGCGGCCCCGGGTTACCATTTTTCCTGTACGTGTTGTAGAATTCCGGTACGAGGGCACTGGGAATATCCACTTTCCTTTCTATCCCGAGAATCGAACTTTCGATAGTTCCCAGCTGACAGTTTCTGGTCCGATCGCTCAAGAATTTCCTCGTAAAGAGATAGAGATCGAGATGTGGGTGGCTGAACTTCTTTCGTTGCCCGTAATAAGCTAGTCTACGTTCAATATACGGTAGATCGAAATTCTTACCGTTGTAGGTGAGAATTACTTCAAGGTTTTCCAGTTTTTTCACAAACTGTACTATAGTTGCCATCTCTCTTCCCGGGTTACTGGCCAAAAATTGATGTACTTCCACCCCGGAATCCGTTGGTTGGGCCAACCCGAGTAAGAATATCGGCTGGTTCGAAAGCCCCAGGGTTTCTATGTCCACAATTGCGAAGTCCTTCCTGTCGTACAAACCGGAAAGTCGAATGAATGAGGGATGAGAAAGGTTTTTCCAGCGCCGCAATAAATTGTATCCTTTAGCTGGACTATCGCCCTGAAAAGCTTCATTGACCTCTAGCGCCCCTTCTCCCCATTTCTGATGATCCAGTAGATCAAGAATCGTTTCGTAACCGTCGTTCTTTAATTCTTCTTCACGGACCTTACCAATTCCGTAAACCAGCTTCAGATCGGATAGAATATCGCTGATGGCAGTATCCGGAGTTTGAAAAGTTTTTTCCGTAAACTCTTTCAGGTGAAAGGTTTCGCCGTATCTGTTATCGATAACTTCAAAATTCGTCTCTTCTAGAAGGTCTTTTCCTCGGTATTCTTTCAATAGACTGGCTTTTAATTTTTCGGCAATTGCGTAATTTTGATTGTGAGAAGGAGAAACAGCGCCCCGAGAATTGCTCTCAGAAGCGTTGAGCGCGTATTTACATCCACTGTTTTTGAGTTTTTCGGCTATTCTCTCCAGCTCCCCCATACTCACCACCTGAACCAGCGAAAACTAATCGCCCCGATTATTTTTAATATTCCAGAAAAGTCAGGTCAATGATAAGCCAGGGGATTGGCCGAGACAACAAACGAATCTTCAACAATATGCTTGAATTGAGTCTTCAACCCAGGAGATTACCCCGCTGATCCTTTCCAGGTCCCTGACCCAATTGTTAAGAACAAAATAGCCTAAATTACCGGTGCCGGATATAAAACTGGGGAAGCAAGATCTGGTTTAATCATTCACGATAGCCAGCGAACGGTTCTTACAAATGAGATCTTAAAGGGCAGATCCTCAAGAGGTACGTTCTTTATACTTTCCCCGAGCTTGAAAAGCCAGGTAGCCAATCAAGGCAACGGAGACAGTAGCAGCGGCAGCGTAAAACGTATTTGCTATCCCCACAAGATCCTTAATAAGGCCACCCAGAAGTGGTCCAGCGAGCAGCCCTGGTCTCCAGGCGAGCATACGGAAAGAAAATGAGGTAGCTGGGCCCGTATTTATTCCCTGATCCGCGAAAATGCCCCAGCTGGCCGGAACTCGAATGGAATCACCAAGCCCAAATAGAGCACCCACGGCAAGGAGTCCCCAGAAGGAAGCCTGTTGCGGAAGAATAAAGGCCGCGATAGCGAATAAAACCCCACCACTAATCACGGGTACCGTTCTACCAACCCGATCCGATAATTTGCCAGCAGGCCCCTAGCCGAGGGCAAACATGATATACCTGGCAGCCACCACTGCTCCCAGCTGAGTTTCCGATAGCCCCACCACGGCATAAGCATACACGGGAATAAACACTATGACTATTGATTTGGCAAAAGCAAAACAGAGCTCAAACGCGATCTGTATTCTGAATTGACTTCCCGAGAAAAGCTCGGCCAGATGGAGTCCTCCCCCTGCTCTATTCTCTCGACTCTTACTCGATTCCTGCGGGACAAAAAGGTAGATGAATATGAAACTAAGAGCGTACAGAGATGCGAGGAACGCATAAGGTACACCGAAACCAAATTTACCGACTAAAAAACCTCCGGCCAGCGCCCCGATAGTCTGGCCGGTAGCTCGCAAAGAATTATAATTCCCGATGTTTCTACCGCGGTTCCCCTCTTTGCTCCTTATGCTGATGAAAGATAGGCCGACCGAAGTAGTTAAGGCTATTGTAAGACCCTGAAGGAGACGAGCGCCAAATAATCCGGAAAAACCGGCAATCCCCCAGAAGATTAGATAGGTAGGAATCCCCAGCAACAGGCCGCTTAGGAGCAATAATTTCCTGTGGCCCAGGTCGGCATAACGACCGATTGGATAGAGCACAATCAGTTGAGTTAGCGAGTAAGCCATTCCGACAAGTCCGACTTCGACACCACTCAAGCCATAGATCTTGGAGTAGATCCCGATAAAAGTAGAAACCATTGCAACACCAAGACCGCTGGAAAAGCGGGCGGACGAGAGCGAAAAAAATTGCCTCTTTTCGATTGTTTATCACGCTCAAAGTTTGTAAATAATTACCGTACTATATTATCATCTTTTCAGTCAGGCTCAAGCCCCATTAATTATTTCAGTATAAGGGCTATAATAAAGTCCTAGATGGTAAAAAAGTATTTTCGGAGGTTATCATGAAAGTTATTGGTGTAATTTATCATTCGAAGACTGGAAATACTAAACGCATGGCGGAAGAAGTAATCAAAGGAATCGATAAAGCCGAAGGTGATTTTGAAACATCGCTTCAATCCGTAGAAGAGACAGCCAAAGAGGACTTGCTGGGCTGGGACGGGATAATAGTTGGATCTCCAACTTATTACGGTCTACCCGCTGCTTCGATCAAGGAGCTGTTTGACAGATCCGTAGAGTATCACGGTCAGCTTGAGGGAAAAGTCGGTGGAGCGTTCACTTCCGCAGCCAATAGAGGCGGTGGAAACGAAACCACAATAATTAGCATAATAGAAATGATGTTGATCCATGGCATGATAGTACAGGGCACCTCTAAAAAGGACCACTATGGGCCTGTATCTCTGGGCAAACCGGATGAAAGGGCACTAGAAGGATCACGGAAACTGGGTAAAAGGGTAGCCGGGCTCTGCCAGAAATTGGGTTGATCAATGTTAGCGATAAAGACGAATTTGGTCAGCAAAAGCTACGGTGCCACGCAGGCATTGTCGAAGGTAAGCCTTACCGTTCGCACCGGGGATATTTACGGATTCCTCGGACCCAATGGAGCCGGAAAAACGACCATGATTCGTGTCATGCTGGGGCTATTAAAGGCGGACCAGGGTGAGATAGAACTACTTGAAAGAGATATAGACGATGGTTTGAAATACATCCTGCCCGAGGTCGGAACGGTTTTAGCCCCGCCTTCTTTCTATCCCCACCTATCAGGCGGGACCAACTTACGACTCTTTTCCGATCTTTCAAAAACCGATGGCTCAGTATCCGAAGTCCTCAAACAGGTTAATTTATCTTCCGCCGCTTCAAAAAAATTTTCCGATTATTCAACCGGAATGAAACAAAGACTCGCAATAGCAGCGGCGCTGCTGAAAAACCCTGAACTACTGATTCTGGACGAACCGACGAGCGGCCTGGACCCTCAGGGAAGAGTGGAAATAAGGGAAATAATTGGGGAACTTGGCGAGGCAGGGAAGACGATCTTTCTCTCAACTCATCTCTTAAACGAAGTTCAGCAGGTTTGTAACAGGGTTGGGGTTTTGAAAGAGGGAAAGTTAATTGCTGAAGACGAAGTAACTCATCTACTGGGTGGTGAGGAAGAAGTCCTTATTCAAGTACCGGAATCCCAGAAAGAGACAGCCGTGGAGGCGTTAAGGTCTTCCCGCTTCGTTTCGAGCGTATCCGCTGGCGAGCGTTATCTGCGTATTTCTTCCTCGGAAGGCAATAATTACGACT
>JAIPHN010000083.1 GCA_021735185.1 Candidatus Bipolaricaulota bacterium | reverse complement strand
GCTGTCCCTGGCCGCCATCGAGTCCGAATGGTCACAGTGAATATTTATCGGCCCGCTAAGAGCTCTACTGGCCACCGCCATTACGATGGGGGTCCGCATAGAAGCGGCAATATAGACTATTTCCATCATTAGAGCCAATCCCTGCGATGCCGTGGCAGTCATGGTCCTCGCCCCGGCCGCGGCTGACCCGACACAGGCACTCATGGCCGAGTGTTCCGACTCAACTGTGATAACCTCTGAATCGACTTTGCCGTCCGCCACGTACTGGGAAAAGTATTCGACGATTTCTGATTGCGGCGTTATCGGGTAAGCAGCCACCACGTCGGGCTCTACCTGTCTCATCGCATTTGCTACTACCTGATGACCGGTCAATACTTCTTTGTTACCGTTACTCATCCTCTGATACCTCCCCCTCTGGCTTCATAGAAATGGCGTCAACAGGACAGATTTCCGCACAGATTCCACATCCTTTACAGTGCTCGTAGTCTATGCCCTGAATCTCTTCTTCGGAAATTTCAAAGGAAGCGTCAGGACAGTTAACCCAGCATTGAAGACATTGAATACACGTATCCTCGTCCCATATGGGCCTCTCCGACCTCCAGTCTCCTGTTTTGTTGAGTTCCGGAGTAGCCCCACCTTCTATTACTCCGCCAATTGGTATTTCGTCGTACTTCTTAAGTTCGAATTCTGCCATATGTCCTCCCGTTTTAGTTAACTTAACGTCTCGTAACCGACTTTGAACGCCTGGAGGTTCATTTCTACTATCTCGTCCGGAAGTTTCTTGGATAACGCTTTATCCACTTCAGCTTCCGCAACTTCGTAGTCCGTGCCAAGAACGGAAACCAGAGCACCCAGCATGGGTACGTTCGCGTACCCGCTACCGGCGTCCTCGGCTATTTGAGTAGCGTCTATGGTCAGAACCTCCCCGGTAAACCCGGTTTCGTCCTTAACTTCATCGAGACTCTTCGGCGTATTTACCAGAAAAACACCGTCTTCTGACAGCCCTTCCGTCGGATTGGCAGCCTGAAGCAACGTCGGGTCGACTACGGCAACGACCTCCGGTTCATCCACGCCGGAATGAACCCTTATCTTTTCATCTGATACCCTATTGTAGGCCCGTATAGGTGCACCGCTTCTTTCGGGCCCGTACTCGGGAAATGACTGAACGAACTTACCTTCCTGAAGGTTAATGTCAGCAAGCAATTGAGAGGCGGTTTTTGCTCCCTGGCCGCCCCGACCATGCCATCTAATCTCCTTCATTGAAAACCCCCTTGTGCGAAATGATTGAGAATTAGTCCTCTATAAAAGCTGTACAAATGTTACGATATCGTTATACCATGTGCAATCTACCGGGTCAGACGGACTGATTAGGTTAACCCTTTTGTCAGACCGTAGAAGACATCTGTCCGGGATTGAACCGAATTAATTCCTTTTCAGGCAAAGCCAATAGTAATATACTTCACTGTCATGAATAACGCTATTCCCGGAGCGGTTTTCTTCGTTTCATTCATATTGGTCGCGGGGACCTTCGCGGGTTCGAGAAAATGGAAGAAACTAAGTAAATTCGGGGACTTCCTTCCGTTGATTGCACCGATCTCCGCAGGTCTTGTCGCCGGCTTTTCTCCTCCGATAATAGGCCTCCTGGTTAGCCTGGTAATAATCGGTAGTTCAAGAAAGCTGGGGAAAGGCAACAAGATTATGGAATACGGAAGTTTCCTGGTAGCCGGCCTTGTCTTTTCCCTGATCGGATTCAGAATCCAGTTTATCCAGATGGCTACCACGGGAAAATTCGTCTACTTTACCTGGTTAAGCATTCCGCTAACGGTAGCCTGGTTACTGATGATCTCCAGATCCGTGGAATTCGTTCACGTCGAACTGGACAGAGAAAGGTGGCGTCTTTTTGTCTTTACGTTGATCTTTATAGCCATGTCGTTCCTGCTGATAGTAATGCTGCAGCCTGAACAGAAGCTTACAACTGCTTTTCAGCTGGGACTGGCTTTTGTAGGCACGTCTGTCGGTCTTCTGGTTTTCGGCAGAGAAAAGGAGTTCTCGTCCGTATTATTCCGTGAACTGGGATTCATCCTGGCCAGCCTCGCTCTGGTCGGACTGGTAAAATCGCTCACCGCTCTCGTGCTTCTCGTTCCCATCGCCCCCCTGGCAGTTCCGGCGGCGAGAGGATCATTTGCTTTTTCGAGCACCGCCAGTTCGGCAGGGACCAGCTCCAGCTTGCTTGATAGAAAACTGGAGGAGTACCTGGGGTCGAGTTCTCTGGGTATTGCCCTGATATATATAAGTTTGAGCTACGTCGGACTGGCCAGCTGGTGGTTCATTCGGTCTCCGGGTAGCGTTCAGGTTGCGACGCTTTCACTGGGGGGGTTCCTGCTGCCGTCTCTCTTTTTGCTGGCCAATCGAGCCGTCAGTAAACTTCGAAGTCTAAGACCCTCAATCGACCGAACCGGTCCCGGGACCGGAAGAATATTCGGTACCTCGTTCAACTTCAGCAAACTCGAGGAGACCAGCCGAGAAATCGAACGACTTACCAGATTCAAACCGACCAGTTACGTCGCGACCCCCGACGTGACTGCCGTAGTTCGCGCCAGACGGGACGAGCTCCTATCAAAAGCTTTCGACCGGGCCGACGTTGTAACTCCTGACGGCTGTGGACTGATCTGGGCCTCCAGGGTTCACGATCTGCCCCTGAAACAACGGGTCGCGGGTATCGACCTGGTAGAAGAAGTTCTGGACTCGGGAAGAAGCATTAAAGTTTACCTGCTCGGGTCAAAACCCGGAGTGGCCGAGAAAGCCGGAAAAAAACTAACCGAAAGATACGAGGGAGTGGAAATAACGGGCACCCACCACGGCTACATCCCTGTAGATTGCCAGGAAATAGTTTCGGAGATAAATGAAATCGAACCGGACCTGCTACTGGTGGGCATGGGTGTGCCAAAACAGGAGGGATGGATCACGGAGCACATAGAGTCCCTTAACGCAAACGCAGTTATGGGGGTCGGAGGCAGTTTCGACGTACTCTCCGGAAATCTACCCAGAGCACCTCAATGGATGAGGCAGAGAGGGCTCGAGTGGCTTTACAGGATATGGCTGGAACCCAAAAGACTGGGAAAAGCTCGGCTGATTCCTTACTTCATGGCCAAGGTCTACTGGGAAAAGGCCAAATTAGTCCTGAAGGACGAAATCCTTTAATTTCAGCTGAATTTTCTCCCTCCCCCTCCAATCGTTCAATTCAAGCCGAAAGACCGGATTTAGACTCTCCTGGTCTTTTAAAAGAGGCAGGTTTTCACCCATACCAAACCCGATGCAGTCGAGAATCTCATCGCCCCCGGCAAGTTTTAGCTTCAGGTGGTTTTTCGAGTTTCCCACTCTTCGAGCGCTGATAATTTTCAGCCGGTCCATCCAGAAATAAGGCTCGGGATTGCCCATACCGAACGGAGCAAGAGATTGAATTTCTCTGTAGAGATTCATATTTGCCTGAACCGGATCGAGTTTATCCACCAGGGAATTCTCCTCCACTTTTTCGTAAGAATCGAGCTGAGAAGAAGCCCACTCCTTCAAACAGCATCGTAACGAATCGAGATCGGAGCTGTCCGCCGTAAATCCACCGGCCATTTCGTGACCGCCGAACCTGGTCAAATACCTGGAACAATGGTTAAGGCCCTGATAGACACTCAACCCGGCGATGCCCCTCACCGAACCCCGGCATCTGGGCGCACTTCTGCTAACCGTAACCGCGGGAAGGTTAAATTTACCGGAGAGGCGAGAAGAAACCAGCCCCAGGATTCCGGGATTCCACTCGTCCCCGACCACAAAGACCAATCCTTCGCTCTCCGGGTCAAATTCAGTCTCTTTAACCTGGTTTATCGCTTTTCTCGTCAGCTTATTCTGGATCCTTGACCTATCTCTATCGTAGTCTATAAGAGTTTTAGCAAGGTGATTTGCCCTCGAACGGTTCCGGGTAGCCAGCAACAGAAAGCTTACCTGGGGGTCCCCGACCCGGTTTGCCGAATTCAACTTGGGGGCAATCCGATAACTCACCGTTTCGGAATTTACTGTCCCACTTTCACTTCCCAGCTCCCCGAGCAATGCTGAAATACCTGTAATCGGTTCTCGCCTCATCTTTTCCAGCCCGACCTTTACCAGCCACCGGTTTTCGTCTTCCCCTTCGACAACGAGGGGCACAAGATCGGATACAGTGCCCAGGGCGGCCAGTTGAATCAGGCTACTCTTCGCTCCGGAACTTCCGTCCACCTCCTCCATTAACCTTTCAACCAGCTTGTAGGCTACACCCGCCCCGGATAGGTGGGGGTTTGGATAATCCGTATCGCTTCTCTTTGGATCGACGACTGCTAGCGCCGGAGGAAGGGTCTCGGAAGGTTCGTGGTGGTCGGTAACTATCACGTCGATACCAAAATTATTCAGATGAGAGATTTCATCAATCCCCTTAACCCCGCAATCGGTGGTGATAACCAGGTCAAATTCCTCGTCAATCAACCTGGAAGATGTCTTTTTGCTAATTCCGTGACCGAAATCCCTGGTGCCGACATCGACTTTAAGTCTGCCCGGTCCGGGCAAATTTTCCAGGCTCTTCAATCCCCGGTAAACCAGCGCGGCACTGCTGAGACCGTCCACGTCGAAGTCCCCGTGAATAAACACGTCTTGTTCTTCCTTCACCGCTCTTATTAACCTGTCTACAGCCCTGGATAAATCCGGAAGTTGGTCAGGTGGATGGAATATCCCCTCCGGGAAATCCTCTCCTTCCTCGGGAGTGAGGTTGGCCCGCTGGAAGTTCTCCCCGTAACGACTTGCTACCAGCCCGGCAAATACCCGGGAACAGTTGAACTTTTCCCTGATTCTGTCAACTAAACTGCCCTCGGGTTGGCTGTGTGTCCAGATCCTGCTATTGCTGAGGAGGGATTTCATTCACTGGCCAGAAATTTGTCCCACGCGTAAACTATGGGGGAAGCTACGTAAATCGAAGAATACGTACCGACTATTACGCCAATTAACAGAGCCAGAGAAAAGGCTTTAAGCACCGGCCCACCAAATAGTACGAGGGCAATAACGGGGATGAAAGTAGTGGTCGAAGTACTTAGGGTTCTCGATAGGGACTGGTTTATGCTTTTATTTATCAGGGAGAAAGTTGATTCGGAGCGAGCGGCCCTCTTACCGGAGTTTTCCCGAATCCTGTCAAAATACACTATAGTATCGTTAAGGGAATAACCAACTATGGTAAGAAATGCACCGATTGTCGGTAAGTTTATTTCGATACCAAATATGGCAAAAACAGTCAGGGCAATCGTAACGTCATGAACTACTGCGGCAACCGCCCCTACGGCGTATCTAAGCCTGAATCTCCAGCTGATGTAGAGAAGGATCACCAGTAAAGCAAGGCCAATTGCCTGCATTGCCTTAACCTGGAATTCCCGGCTAATTTGCTGTCCCACGGAATTGATGCTAATTTCCTCTTCGGCCACTGCAAAAGATTCCGCCAGAGAACTCCGGAGATCGCTAAGTAGGACTTCGTTACTGCCAACGTCCGCCTTGGTATTGATGTATACTGTATTTGAATTGGCTTCGCTCTGTAGCTGACTATCACCCAACTGAGAGAGACCTTCGGCAGAAGACAGAAACTCCCTGATGCGGGCGGTCGAGACTTTTTCTTCAAAAGGAACGGTTATCTTCGTCCCTCCCTGAAAATCTATTCCCAGGTTCAACCAGGGCCAGCTTGAGTCCTTCAATCCAGGGCTAACCAGGGGAGTAGCCAGGATCACCCAACCGATTAACACTACAATTATTGACAGGGTAGACCAGTATTTTGCCTTGCTTAACAGATCCAGATCAAAGTTCATTGTGCCTCCTAAAAAAAGAAGCTCTTCTCGTCCCCTCGTTCGATAACTATCTCTTTAAATCAATAAATTCAGGTAAGGTTAGGACAAGGTTTAACCCAGGTCATCCACTCGCCGGGCATACTTCGACTTTATTCTGCTTGCTTTATTCTGGTGCAGCGGTCCTTTACTCGCTGCTCTATCAGCTGCTCGCATGAGCTCGGGGAGAAGTTCTCTTGCACCCTCTTCGTCTTCCTTCTCGAGTAACCCATTCATCTCTTTTGTAATTTCTTTTAGCTTTTTCTTTCGCTCTTTGTTCCGCTCTCTTCGCTTTTTGTTCTGTCTTAACCTTTTCTTTGCAGATTTTATAATAGGAATTGTTCGTCACCTCTTTTTCCCTAAGGGATTGATCTTTTGAGATGTTAATTTAAGCGGGTAATTAAATCAAGTGAATAACTCGAATCACTAACTAATTCGGGATACAGTACCGAGCTAATCTCGCTGCC
>JAIPHN010000082.1 GCA_021735185.1 Candidatus Bipolaricaulota bacterium | reverse complement strand
GATATTAGATACCCTGCGAGAACTGAATCTTCACGAAGATACGCTGGTGTTATTTACCAGTGATCACGGCGAACCCTTCGGGGAACATGGCTACATTAGAAAGGCGAGACCGAAAAACTACGAAAATTTGATAAAGATCCCCTGGATAATGAAAACCCCGGATGGCCGCTGGGCCGGTAAGGAAGAGGACGCTATTGTCCAGACTGTCGACCTGATGCCGACGCTTCTGGACTTGATCGGGATCGAGTCGGACGAGCTCACGCTCGAATTCACGGAACCGAAACAATCCGGAGAGACGGAAAACATCTTTCCCCAGGACTTGACCAGCAAGGCGACTCGGCAGTCACTTGGCGGTAAGTCACTCGTTCCTCTGCTGGATGGGGAGATTGATAACATCAGGGATTATGCAGTTGGAGGTCATTATAACCGAGAATGGTACCTGAGAACGGAAAGATGGACTTACCTATTTCCTCTGGATGAGGACAAGGAGCCGGAACTTTACGACCGAGAGTCTGACCCCGGGGAGCAAAATAACGTCATCGAGGATAACCCGGAACTGGCCAAAAATCTTGAATTAAGCTTATTGCGTTCCGTCCATTCGTTGAGAAAGCAAACCGATTAGGTACGTAGTTTTTAGGAGGGGTCAATAAAATGAAAATCACCAGCCCGGAAGTTATCTGGTTCTTCTTTCAGGCAATAATCCTGGGAATTTCAATTATCGGGCTGGATTGGGATGCGCGCCACGAGGGTTTTTCGGTTCCCCTCAGACTTGTCGCGATCGGGGTCCTGATAGTGACAACTATATTCTTTGGAGCTGCCGGTCCTCTGGTCGTTATAATATTATACTGGTTTTATTCCCGGCGCTTTAGAAAGAGTTGATGTAAAATCGCCTGGGATAGTAAGATTAGAAATTCGGAGATTCTCTTAAACCATAAACTGTCATAAACCAGGAAAGGCTCGGCTCTCGAAAAGGTTTTTTAGCTTCGTTAGAACCCTTGAGCTTAAAGGTTTTTCCCTGGATTTTTTTGTAAAGTCCCCCTTTTGATCTTTAAACTGCCCTTTAGTAATACAGGTCAGTAAACCCAGTGCATTCGAATAGACGGGATTCTCTATCACGTCTATTATTCCCCTGATATCCTGATCCGGCGATCCAGGTTGAAACCTCTCTTCGAAGTTTTCGTTGAGAAAGTCGGTTAGGCCCGTTAGTTTGCTGCTTCCCCCGGTTACATGTATTCTATATCGTGTTAAATCGCCGAAACCTCTATCGTAAATATCGGAAAGAAGCAGCTCAAAAATTTCCTCGAGTCTTGCGGACAGTACCTCCATGCTATCTCGACCCTCTCTTTCTTCTGCTTTTTCGGCCTCCTCCGCTGCTGAAGTCAGGGGTTTTCTTTCTGTTTTGTATTCGGAGAGGTCAGTTTCATGTTTGATTTTCCTTGCCTCTTCCCGGGGGATATTTAATTTTGCCGCTATGTCACCGGTAAGATTTGTGCCGCCAAGTTTTCTGGTTTTGTGAAACTGCAGGGCTCCTTTTTTAAAAATAGTTAAATCGGTCGTTTCCATTCCGAAGTCGACTATCACCCGGCCCCGTTCTAGTTTTTCTTCTGATAAAAGGAGGTGGCCAAGACATACGGGGGCTGGTAGGATGTCAGCTTCCTTCAGGTCCGCCCGGCTGACGGTTCTCGAGAAATTCCTCCTCGACTTTTCGTCTATTGTGACCAGAGTCGCGACCAGATCCAGTCGTCTTGCTTCAAGCCCCACGGGATCGGTCGAACCTTTCTGGCCGTCCAGAATAAAGTCCCTGGGAATTACCGCAATCGGACTTTTGTGAAGCCCGGATATATCCGAACTTACCATGTCTTTCAATCTCTTGATGTCTTCTTCCTTAACTACCCTGTCTCTTGAGGTGATGGAAACAGTGGCCTTTTTGACTGAAAAATTAATCAGGTTGCCGCTGACCCCGAGAAAGAGAGAGTCCGGGTCTTCAGAAGCCATTTCTCGGGCCCGACCTACGGCTTCCTTCAGCGATTCGCCGGTTTTACCCGGGTGAAAAATTTTCCCATTCCTGACTCCTTCGGTATCGCTTTTCCCGACGCCGGCCAGAGTAATTGCTTCCTCTTTCAACCCACCCAGTATTGCTTTCGTAGTATTGGAACCGATATCGACGACTCCGATCAGGTTCATAATGGACTCCTCGTTCAGATTAATTATCACGGCAAAAAGGACTCTGTCAACTGGTAGCTGGAAGGAAGGAGGATGATAAATGATGGAGAGCACTCGGTTTCGTTGCAGCCCTGGCGTCTCTTCGATTATAATATCTTGTCTATTGTTAATTCTGTCCTTCAAATTTTACTTAATAAAGAGGTATGATACATATGTCCAAGATACGAGAAGTAACTGGTAGAGAAATACTTGATTCCCGTGGGAACCCGACCGTAGAGGCAGAAGTAGTCCTTGAAAACGGAGTCTGGGGCAAGGCAGCAGTACCTTCCGGAGCTTCGACCGGTAAATTCGAGGCACTTGAGCTGCGAGACGAGGATCCGGACAGGTACGGCGGCAAAGGTGTAAGGAAAGCCGTAGATAACATCAACGAAGAGATATCCTATGCCCTCGATGGACTGGAGCCTCTATGGCAGGAAAAAATCGACAACAAGTTACTGGAACTGGACGGTACCGACGACAAAAGTAATCTCGGGGCCAATGCTATACTGGGAGTTTCTCTGGCAGTTGCCCGGGCTGCCGCGAGTGACCTGGGTCTTCCCCTGTTTAAATACATCTCCGGGGTAACTCCAGCGAGCCTGCCGATACCTATGATGAACTTGCTCAACGGTGGAGAACATGCGGATAACAGCCTGGACCTGCAGGAGTTCATGGTAGTTCCAGTTGGGGCTGGATGCTTCGGGGAAGCAGCGCAGGTTGCATCGGAAGTTTTTCACGAGCTGAAAGGTATACTCAATGAAAAAGGTATGCCCACCGCAGTGGGAGATGAAGGTGGTTTTGCTCCTGATCTCGACGACGAGGAAGAGGCATTGAGCCTTTTGGTCAAAGCAATTAGCGATTCCGGCTACGAACCCGGTGAGGACGTAGCAATAGCCCTGGATCCCGCCGCGAGCGAAATATACAGGGATGGCACTTACCATATAGGTGGTTCCAGTCTGGCTGCAAAGGATATGGTTGATCTCTATCGGGAATGGGTGGAGAGCTTCCCGATTATCTCAATTGAAGATGGTCTTGACCAGCAGGATTGGGATGGCTGGAAGTTAATGACGCAGGAACTGGGGGATAAAATACAGATCGTCGGAGATGACCTCTTTGTCACGAACGTCGAGAGGCTGGAAAGAGGTATCGAAAAAGGTGTAGCCAATTCAATTCTTATCAAGGTCAACCAGATAGGAACCCTTACGGAAACCATCCAGGCAGTAATGACGGCTCTGCGGTCCGGCTATTCAGCCGTAATTTCTCATAGATCCGGAGAGACGGAGGACACTTTCATTGCCGATCTTGCTACGGGATTGCCGACAACTCAACTGAAGTCGGGTTCGCTTTCCAGAAGTGAACGGATAAGCAAGTACAACCAGCTTCTGCGAATCGAGGAAGAGTACGAATTGCCGATGGCCGAGTGGCCGAAGTAGGGTCCTTACCAATAAATTTGGAGTTTGACGCAGGTCCGGTTCTTTATGGGAGCAACTTCCGAAAGAGATTCTCTTGTTAGCAGAATCATGGGGGGGCGGACTCTCCCCGTGTTGCTAATTATCGTATTTTTGTTCGCGGGTTTTCTCGGCTGGATTTACTGGAACAGATTCGAGCAGATATTTGCTCTTCAGGGAGAAATCGCTGAGCTGAAAAAACGACGCGAGAACCTGGTTGAGGATATCTCTGACCTCCGGGAAAGGCGTAACAGGAGAAACGACGTAGATTATATAGAGAAGCTGGCAAAGGAAGAACTGGGCCTTGTCTATCCCTCAAATAAGAGCAAGGAAAAAGGGTAATTTCCGGGAGAATTATGGATTTTGTTCACCTGCATACGCATTCCGAGTATAGTTTGCTTGACTCGACTAATACGCTGAAAGGGCTCGTTGAAAAGACGAAGGAACTGGGGATGTCGGCGATCGCGCTGACTGATCACGGAAACATAAGAGGGGCCGTGGAGTTTTACCGTGAAGCTAAAAAAGCGGGAGTAAAACCGATTATCGGGTCCGAACTATACGTTGCCCCCGGGAGCAGGCACGAAAAACGTGGTCATAACCAGGGAAAAGAAAAATATTACCACCTGGTAGTTCTCGCCAAGAACAACCAGGGTTACCAGAATCTTGTTAAACTATCCAGCAGGGCCTTTACCGAAGGGTTCTATTATAAACCAAGAGTTGATAAGGAACTTCTGGAGGAATATTCGGAGGACCTTATTGCTCTTAGTGCCTGCAAAAGTGGAGAGATTCCAAAAAAGTTGCTCCAGGACGACTTCCGGGGAGCGGTGAAAGCGGCGAAGGATTACTCTGATATCTTCGGGAAGGAGGATTTTTTCGTAGAACTCCAGGACCAGGGAGTCGAAGGGCAGGAAGAGTTAAACGACCAGCTCCTGGATGTTGCGGAGGAAGCTGATCTGGGAGTTGTTGCCACGAACGACGCACACTACCTGGATTCGGAAGATCGGCTGGCGCACGAAGTACTGCTAAATATAAAGGCAAATAAGAAAATCAATGACGAAGACCGTATGAGATACGAGGGGGAAGAGTATTACCTTAAGTCCCCGGAAGAGATGAAGGAAAGGTTTTCTCACGTACCTGAAGCTCTCGAAAATACGGTGGATATTGCCAATCGCTGCGAGGTAGATCTCGATTTCGACGATAATTATCTCCTGCCACCGTTTGAAGTTCCGGGCGATTTCGAATCTTCCATAGATTACCTGCGACACCTGGTCGAGGAAGGAGCCAGGGAGCGCTGGGGTGAGATAACTGAGGAAATCGAAGACCGGATCGCTCACGAAATGGGGATAATTGAGGAAATGGGCTATCCGACTTATTTTCTCATTGTCAGGGATTTTATCGAATTTGCAAAGGAGAAAGACATTCCCGTCGGTCCCGGAAGAGGTTCGGCCGCTTCCAGTGTCGTAGCTTATACGCTGGGAATAACGGATGTTGATCCACTTGAGCATGATCTCCTCTTCGAGCGTTTTCTCAATCCGGGCCGAGTTAGTATGCCCGATATAGATATTGATTTTTGCATGGACGGCCGGGACGAAGTTATCGAGTACGTCGTCGACAAATACGGAGAAGACCAGGTGGCCCAGATAGCGACATTTGACACGATGGCGGCAAGGAGTTCGATCAGGGACGTGGCGCGTGTCCTTGATATACCGTATGACGACGCGGACGAGATAGCAAAGGCCATCCCGACCGGTAGTTCTCTTGAAGAAGCCCTGGAAAACGTCTCCGAGCTCAAGCAAAAGTCCGAAGCAAATCAGACTTATCGCAGGCTTTTTAACGTGGCCGAGAAGCTCGAAGGGTTGATGCGGAATGCCTCCACGCACGCTGCTGGTGTGGTAATTGCCCCGGAGGAACTGACGAACTTCACCCCGCTACAGCGGTTGAGCGACGGGGAAGTCGTGACCCAGTACGACATGGATGTTCTCGAAGATATCGGGCTACTCAAGATGGATTTTCTCGGTTTGCGCAACTTGACCATCATCGAGAATACTTTTGATCTGATAGAAGAGATCGAAGGGGAAGAACTTTCGCTGGATGATATACCGGACGGGGACGAGACGACTTTCGAGCTTTTACGAGAAGGGAAAACTATAGGGGTATTCCAGCTGGAAAGCGAAGGCATGCAGGGGCTGATGAACCGGCTCGAACCGGAGGAGTTCGAGGATATAGTCGCCGCGAACGCACTTTACCGTCCAGGCCCGCTGGAGAGCGGAATGACCGAAGATTATATAGAAAGAAAACACGGGCGACAGGATGTTACCTATCCTCATCCCGAACTGGAGGACGTGCTGGATGGCACTTATGGCCTGCCTATTTACCAGGAACAGATAATGCAGATGGCACAGGAATTGGCTGGTTTCTCCCTCCCGGAGGCGGATACTCTGCGCGTTGCAATGGGGAAGAAGAAGAAGAAAGTAATGAATCAGCTGAAGGAAAAATTTGTCCAGGGTTGCGTGGATAATGATATAGAGGAAGAGAAGGCGGAGGATCTGTTTGCCGACATCGACAAATTTTCCCGCTACGGTTTCAATAAATCTCACTCCACGGCTTATGCCCGTATTTCCTACTGGACTGCCTGGTTAAAAGCCAATCATCCTGCCGCCTATATGGCGAGTTTGCTTACATCCGTCGGTGGAAACGAGGACAAGGTAGAGAAATACATCAAGGATTGCGAGGAAATGGGGATAGAAGTGCTGCCACCCTCTGTAAACGAGAGTTA
>JAIPHN010000081.1 GCA_021735185.1 Candidatus Bipolaricaulota bacterium | reverse complement strand
ATGGCACCGGTAGTTGCGCTAGAAGAATCCGAGTTCGGAGTACTCCCTCAGGAGTTAGTTAACCGAGCAGATATTTTAATTTAGGATACCTTTCTTCCAGCAGTGGTGCCAGGAAAGAGTCCATACCGCCGACTTTTCCCGCTTCTCCAATTGCCAGAATACCAAACATAATCAGGTAGATGATTTGCTGGCTAATAATAACGGATCCCGGCGGGATAACGGCCAGATAGAACATAAGCATAATTATCATCCCACCATAAGATGCTAATCTCACAGCCACTCCCAGGACGAGGGCGACGCCAATCAGAACCGCGGACCAGATAAGTAATTGAATGACGAACTGATTTCCCCAGAAGTTGAGCAGTATATCACCGATTGGCCCCCGGGGATAGGTAGTCGGTAAAACCACGCCGATTGTGTTCCAGGCACCCCAGCCGCCGCCAACGAAAAGCCTCAATCCAAGACCAATCATGCTGGCACCCATGGCCAATCTCGCCAGGAAAAGTGAAAGTCTCAGTCCTCGTGAGCTTGAGTTTCTGCTTTCAGAATTTTCGTTCATTGAAAACCTCCTATCTTATGATTGACTCGCTAACTTTCTATTATTAAGCTTCTTTAGTTATAACAATTGTAATAAATCCGAATAAGATTACCAGGTTAGAACCCCAGCGCCTTCCGCTTCAACGACTCTATCGCCCCGACCGTATCGATGTCCTTGGGGCAGGCTTCAGTACAATTAAAAATTTTGTTGCAGCCCCACACACCGCCTCGCTTATCATCCAGCGCGTCCATCCTTTCACTTTCGCCTTCGTCACGACTGTCCTCGCTCCATCTAAATGCCCGAACAAAAGCAGCCGGCCCAAGGTACTTCTTATTATCCCAGTAAGTCGGACAGGAAGAAGTGCAGGCACCGCACATTATACACTGTGTTACTTCCTGAATTCGTTCCAGTTCCTCCGGAGTCTGAAGTTCTTCTTTTGCCCTGGACCCGGCATCACCTATCAGGTAGGGCTTTACTCCCCTGTCATGAGAAAAGAAGGACTCGAGATCAACGACAAGATCTTTTATCACGGGGAATCCCGGCAACGGGGATATATTGATCCTGGACCCTTCCCCCGAAACCATATCCTTAAGGTGGGTCTTACAGGCCAGCCGGTTCTCCCCGTCGATCAACATTGCACAGGAGCCACAGGAGCCGTGCCCGCAGGAATGGCGAAAAGTTAGACTTCCTTCTTTTTCTTCTTTCAGCCTGATTAAAGAGTCGAGTACCGTCAATTCCTCCAGCTCATCGGACTCAATGGAGAAGGAAAATTCCTGATAGTAACTACCTTCATCCTTCTCCGGGTTATACCTGCTAACTTCAAACTTTATCTCCACAGTTATCGCCTCTTGCTTAATTAAACCATGTCTAAGTGCCTGGGCTGACCGGCCTGTAGTCTCGTTTTAGCTTCCCGGTCGAAGACCTGTAGATAAAGGAGTGAACCAACCAGTCAGCGTCATCTCGTTCGGGAAAATCAGTTCTAAAGTGAGATCCCCGACTTTCTTTCCGAGCCAGAGCAGCTTCAACTATGACTTCGGAATAATCCAGCATGTTCTTTAATTCCAGGGCAGTTTTCAATTCCGTATTGAACTTTTTGCCGGAGTCCTCGACGGTCAATTTGCTATAATCCTCTTTAAGCTCGTGGATTTGCCTTAGTGCTTCTTCAAGATCGTGGCGAGTCCGAAAAACTCCACATTTTCCCGTCATTGTTTGCTTTAATCGATCCCTTAACTCGTAGCATCTTACCGACCCCTCACCCCCCAGCAACGAGTGGAGCCTGGATTCGTATTTATCCACGGTTGTCCTGTCCACATCCCCGGCATGGTTTTTTCTTACGCTTTCGGCGGCAAATCTTCCTGCTCTTTTTCCAAACGTTATCGCTTCCTGCAAAGAATTGGTCCCGAGCCTGTTCGCCCCGTGAACGCTCACACAGGCAGCTTCACCCGCTGCGTAGAGATTATTCCAGGTAACCCCCTCTTCCTTACCCTGTACTCGCCCCCTGGTGTCGGTCGGTATTCCACCCATACTGTAATGGGCCATCGGCTGAACTGGAATCGGCCGCTCGACCGGATCGATACCTGCAAAGTTCATCGAAAGCTCGCGGATCGTAGGTAATTTCTGACTTATCTTTTCTTCGGGAAGGTGAGTCAGGTCAAGATGGAGGTAGTTTTCCCCGTTTATACCCCTCCCTTCGTTGATCTCCCTTTGCATTCCTCGGACAACTCGATCCCGCGGCGCCAGTTCCACGCTTTCGGGCTCGTACTCTTTCATGAACCGTTCTCCACGATCGTTCCTGAGATAGCCGCCTTCACCCCGGGCTGCTTCGGTAATTAATATTCCGCGAGCCTTGAGTCCCGTCGGATGGAACTGGATAAATTCCATATCTTCCAGCGGAATTCCGTTCCTCAATGCAATCCCCAGCCCATCTCCCGTGCTTGCCTTCCCACTACTGGTCAACTCGTAAGCCTGGCTGGGCCCTCCGGTAGCGAGGATTATCCCTCCCGCTCGAAAAACAACTAACTCTCCGGTTTTAATATCGTACGCCACCAGCCCCGACACTGAATTATCTCCGGTCATCAAATCCAGCACAAAATACTCATCGTAGAAAGCGGTCTCATGTCTGACGTTTTCTCCATAGAGAGCGTAAACAATCGCGTGCCCTGTCCTGTCAGCTGCGTATAGTGCTCTCGGCATGCTATGGCCGCCAAATGGTCGCTGGTCCAGTTTTCCTTTATCCGTCCTGCTGAAAGGCACCCCCATATGCTCCAGTTCGATCACGTTACGACCAGCGTTCCTGGTCAAAATTTCCCCGGCGTCACGATCGACCAGGTCGACCCCTCCTTCAATAGTATCATTCAAATGTTTTTTCCAGTTATCGGCCTCGCTTTCTTCGATGTTCGCCAGGGAAGCGGCTATGCCACCCTGTGCCGATACGGAGTGCGACCGCAGAGTCCTAACTTTGGAAATCACGGCAACATCATCTATTTTCTCCTGTGCTTCTATTGCCGCCCTAAGCCCGGCGGCTCCCCCGCCTACGATCAAAAGTTGATGTTCTACTGTCTTCATTTCAACTCCTTCTTTACGACGCCCATTTTCAAATTACCCTGCAATTGACCGATCCAGAGAGTTTTGTTCGACAATTTGACCTTCTACCATATAATAATCCCGTTGAGCCAGTTCAGCAGCCAGGTGAAAATCCTGCTCCACGAAGAGAACGGAAACACCGGAAGAGTAAATATCTTTAATTCTATCCGAAAACTCGATTGCACGTTCCTGAGATAATCCAAGGGAAAATTCGTCCAGCAAGAGCAGTTCCGGTTCCGAAAGCAGAGCTTTTCCGAGCGCCAGCATCTGCCTCTCGCCCCCGCTCAAGGTAGTAGCTCTCTGTCCCATTCTCGACTCCAGTGAAGGGAAGATACTGCAAATCCAATCGAGCTTCTCCTTGTCCTGATCCGGCCTGAGAAAGGATCCGATCTCAAGATTCTCGCGTACACTCATCCGCGGGAACACGTTATCCTCCGATGGGCAATAGCTCAGACCCAGTTCGACGCGCCTGTGAACAGGTATTCCCAGCAGATCCGTTTCCTGGAAGAGCAACCTCTCGGCCTCCGGCTCTTCCAGTCCGACGATCGACCGAAGCGTCATCGTTTTTCCCGATCCGTTATCTCCTACCAATCCGACTATCTCGTCCTTCCCGACCCAGAGATCGATTCCGTGGAGAATCGGGGGTCCTGCCAGGCTCAATTTCAAGTCGGAAATCTCCAGCAACTTATCCATTCGGAATGGTTACCCTCCCACCGTCCATATAGACGAGATTATCGGCCAGTCCGGCAACTGACCCGAGATCGTGTTCGACGAGCACAACTGTGAGCCCTTCCTGACTTAAAAGCTTTACCAGATTGATCAATTCACTTAAGTCGAACGTATTAGTCCCGCTAAACGGCTCGTCGAGTAGCATTAATTTCGGATTTGTAGCGATCGCTATCGCCAGCTCCAGTCTCCTCTTGTAACCATAAGAAAGGTTTCGGGCCAGATAACTATCGTACTCCTGAAGCTTGGTAACTTCCAGTATCCAGTCAATTCCGGAACCGTTCTCGCCAGGCCCGACCTCTTCCAGCTCTTCCTTATTTTCCACGGAATAGGTCCCGGTAATCACGTTTTCCCTGACCGAAATCTCGGGGAAAACTCGACTCCCCTGGAATGTCCTGGTTATACCGGCTTTGACGCGCTTATGAACCGGCCAGTCAGTAATTTCCTCGCCCTCAAAGTATATAGAACCCCCTGTAGGGGCGAGAAAACCACTAATTAAATTAAACAGAGTAGTTTTTCCCGCCCCATTCGGCCCCACAAGACCTGTCACTGACCCTCTCTCCAGAGACATATCTACTTCCTCCACCGCCTTCAACCCGCCAAAACTCTTCGTCAGGTTCTCTAATCTGGCAATTTTACCCAACGCCATCACCATTATCTTCAATATCTTCCGATGCGGCGAACTCCTTCGTTTCGTTACCCCCACCGGTCTTCACCAGATGTCCCGGAAAAAAACGGGCCAATATTTTCTTTATCAATCCAACTACCCCGCCGGGAAAGTAGATCAAAGTAATTATCAATATACTGCTAAAGACCAGCTGGCCGAGATAGGAATTTATCGGGCGGGTAAACTCCTCGACGGCACTGACGAACCCGGATCCGAGGAAAGGCCCGATTAGACTACCCAATCCGCCAATTCTATTCATCATGAGAAAGCGAAAGGAAAGCACGAAATCAAATAGATCGGGATGCAGGTAAGTCACGTAATGACCGTACAGAGAACCGCCAATTCCCGCGACAGCGGCGCTGACCCCAAAGGTTATTACTTTGTACCTCCCGGTCGGTATTCCGACCGAACGGGCAAGCCCCTCGTCCTCCCTTATCGCCTTCACCGATCTACCGTACCAGGACCTCAGCACCAGATGTTTGAGCAGGACCAGAGAGAACAAGACCACGGCTACCAGAAGGTAATAAGCCCGTTTATTGAGAAAGGGATTGAACAAAAACCCCTCTCCGAACGGCAGGTTTAACAGAAGCGGAGGTACTCCGGCCAAACCGCTCGGACCACCGGTAATAAAATCCAGATTCGAGAAAGAGATAGTGAATATTATTGTGGTTATAAAGGTAAAAGAAGTCCAGTGACGCCCGGTCCTGATTCCAATCAGCCCTACAAGTGTGCCAATTGTCCCTGCCACAAGAGCACCTCCGGCCAGTGAGAGGAAGAGAGAATTACTAATATTCATAGCCAGAAGCGCGGAAGCATAAGCCCCGACGCCGAAGAAAGCGCCCTGGGCAAGAGAGGGCAACCCCGTATAACCGTATAACAAGTCCAGACTCGTTACCCCAATAGCAAAAGTACCGATGGTAATCGCCAGGTGGAACAGGTACGAAGGTAAGGTCCAGAAAAAAGGAATCAGTAAGAGCCCGGCACCGATCAACCAGAAAACCCGTCGGTCCAGCGGGAGTTCAATTTTTAACCAACTTCCCGCATGACTCCGGATCCGGTGCTTTTCTTCCGGACCGAGAACCCCGGGCCGGAACAGGGTAACGACTATCAGGAGTATAAAGGGAATCAGGTTGCTCAACTCTCCCAGGAAATAAGCCGAGGTCAGTGATTCCGCAATTCCGACTAAGATGGCCAGACCGAGTACGACCGGTACCGAACCCCCCGCTATTCGAGAAATCACGAACGCCTTCAGCACTGTTAATCTTCCGGCAAAAGGCGTCAGAGTATAGACGGGGGCCGTAAGGAACCCGGCGAGTCCTGCAAGGCCTCCGGCTATTGCAAAAGCTATTCCGGTAGACCGTAAAACGTTTATTCCAGCCAGAGAAGCCATTTCCCTGTTCTGGGAAACCGCTCGAATGCTTTTCCCCCATTTGGTCCTTCTCAATAGAAACCAGAGCAGCAAGACCAAGACACCCGTCAATAATATAACCAATAGCTTATGTGAATAAACGGATACGGAACCGATTTTTATCATCTTCGGCGAAATCGGAGACGAAAGAGTCTTTGCTCGTTCGCCGTAACCCATGGCGACGATACTCTGGATGATTAACAGAAGGCTAACGGCACCCAGGAAAGTGGGAGCTATCCCGTGTTTTCTCAGCTTTCTATAAATGAGAACCCCAAAAGACAGACTGATACAGGCAGTCAGAGGCACAACCAGCATGGGGGCGAGAAAATAGTTCAGACCAAACTCGCTCGCAATGGTATAGGCAAGATAGGCACCCAGTGTCAATAACCCTCCCTGAGCCACGTCACCTATCTCAAGCACACCAAAAATCAGGGCAACACCGAGAGCCAGCAGCCCGTAATAACTACCGAGAAATAAACCATCCAGAAGAAATTTAAATAAGACCGCCGGGGC
>JAIPHN010000080.1 GCA_021735185.1 Candidatus Bipolaricaulota bacterium | reverse complement strand
AATCTCCCAGTACGAACCCAATTATGGTTCAGTTGGTCCTCAAAGAGGTAAGACCACCGACCGGAGAGCCACATGCGGGGGACCCGCACGTGTGGTTCGGAGGGAGGGGAGGCCCTAAGGGGCCTTTCCTACCCCTATATAAGTAATTTTGATAATCTGTACGCAACCTGAGCGGATCTTAATTTATAGAGCTATTTAAATTTGTGCTCTGGCCTCTTTGATAATCTCGTCCAGCTGGTCTCTTTCTTCTTGACTAAGGGCTTTTACGTCCGATTTATCGAGCAAATCCCTGGTTTTTGCCTTCGCTTTTTTGACGGAGTAATCTCCTTCCCATTTTTCGTCTCCAATTCTGCGAATAAGTTCGGGGGCCATTAGCTCGCTCCTAAAGTGCTTGAAGGTGTGGTTTTCCCGTAAGTAATCTCCTCCGTGTTCTACTTCTTCGATTACTTCCATGGCGATTGCCTCTTCGTCAGTGGAAAGATTTCTCACCGTTCTTTTTGCCATGCCCGCGATCTCATCCGTTAGAGTTAACAATTCAAGGCTACCTACATCCCCGGCTCCGGCAAAAGATAGGTCATGGATTAAGTTTTGACCGCCCATAACAGCTCCGTAAAGAGAAACCGCTGACTCCACACCTGCCTGATAATCTAGATCGTAGGAATTCGTGCATCCCCCCGTTCCGTATATCGGCATTTCGATCAGGTCTCCCCACTGACCGGTGGCGGACTGGATGATCAGCATCTCCGGTGAGAAATAAGTGTTAAGAGCGGAGCGCATATCCATCACCAGAGGAGAAGCCCCCAGGATAACCGGTGTGCCCGGATTGTTCAGTTGGGCGATTACATTTCCCCCGAGCGATTCCGCGAAGGCCTGAGCAAGTGAACCGGCTATCGTCATCGGCGCTGTAGCTCCAGCCTTCTGGGCCGGATACCAGAGCAATGGTAACCCCACGTCGGTCCAGCGCATGAGGACCTCGAGGTTTTCCTTCCGGAAAGTCAACGGGGAAACAGGCTCGGCGTACATGGTAACAAGTTTCTTTTTCGAGAGTTTTTTTCTCCCTCCGGCGACCACGGCTATCATATCAATCAGTTTGTCCGTTAACTCTCCCCCGTACCAGTTCACTATTGCTCCGTGTTTGGTGCTGTTCGTTAATACCGCGTAAAGCTGACGGAAGCCGAGCATCGGGTCATCAGTGAGGGTAAAAATTGACCAGACCACGTCAATATTCTGCAACTGGTCCCCCAGTTTTACGGCTCTGACCAAATCGTCCCCGGTTGCTTTCCTCCGGGTATTTTTATCCTGATCAAGTACGGATGTCGTCCCTGTGCCGGCAGTGAAGTAAGATCTATCGTAACTCAACTCAAATTCGTTCTCTTCGTCTCTTGCCCCCATTTTAAAGGAGGATGGGGCGTTTTCCAGAGATCGTTTAACTAACTTTTCGGGAAATTTGACCACGTGGCTTTCCGGGTCGACCTCACAGCCGTTTTCGTCGAGTAGATTACGGGCTTCCGGTTCTTCGACCTTTACCCCCTTGTTTTCGAGAATTTTCAGTGCTGCACCGTGTATTTTTTTTACTTGGCCGGGGGAAACTAAGTTCAACTGCCCCCCTTTAGTTCCTTTTCTCAAGAAAAATCACTCCTTGTTTAAACTTTACTTTCCTGGTTCCGAAAGGTGGATATTAAATCTTTGTCTGATTTTCCTGTCGACGTTCTCGGATAAAAGGTTGTTCTGCGAATCTTTTAAAATCTCGCGGGCTCTTTCTCTGGACCTTTCACGGGTTTCTCTGGCACCGTTTTCCTTCCAGGTATTTCTATCCTCGCGGTCAATTACTTTTGGCTGATAAAACTCTTCAGAACGAGAATTCTTTATAGTGTGTTCTTCGGTCAGAAAATTATTTCCCGGACCGACGTCTTTTATTACGTCGAGGGCCAGGCTTTCATCGCTCACGTCTATCCCTCTCAGCACCCTGGTAGCCATTCCTATCACGTCGTTATCTATTACGAATTTTTCGTAAGCTACGCTAAGCATCGATTCCATCATGCCCGCAGCATGGTGGATGTAATTTCCGCCGGCAAGCCCGACCTGCAGAATGTTAAATGCACCTTCTATTCCGGCCTGAGTATCTGGAACTTTTGAATCCGTCTCACCGCCATCAGAATAAATGGGGACATCTATGTAGTCGGCAAGTTGAACTGCCCCGACGTTCATCATCCCCGTTTCCGGGGCACCGGCAAGGTAAGCCATGTTGCGCATATTTGCCGCTGCGGGCACGGGACCGTAAAGCACCGGACTCCCCTCGTTGAATATTTGTGCTAGGACTATCCCAAACAGCTCTTCCGCATGTACTTGAACCAGGAGTCCGGCCAGTGATGCCGGCGAGGTCGAGCCAGTTACGGGAGCAGAAGATAATGCGACGGGGATTTGACATTGAGTTACTCTTTCCAGCACTTCAGTAGTTCCGATATCTAACTTCAGTGGGCTTATCATCCAGCTGGTAACAAAGGAAATAAAAGGCCTGTCAAGAAGTTCCTCTTTACTTCCGGCTATTATAGAGGCCATTTCCACTATTTCATCCACCTTTTCGGGCCTGGTAACAGATTCTTGAACGTTTTTATACGTTCCAGTCATGCTGGCATAGAAACTATTCAGGCTCATATCCTCCTCGGGAACGTCGGTTGGTACTACGGGGGCCTGGAAAAAATGAACGTTTTCAAGCCCTTCAACCAACCGAGCCAGCCTGGCCTGATCTTCGAGTGTTGGTGGCCTGGTTTCGCTGGCGCCGAGGTCGAGGATGTTTACTGCCGCTCCTCCCGTACCGTAGTGGACCTTTCTGTCCTTCAAATTGAGGTTGTATTCGTTTTTCCTCCCGTAAAGGTTCACTTCGGCGGGCGCCATTTCCAGGTATTTTTTTACCGTCCTCTCCGACAATTTTACCCGGGCCTCTTCGCGGTCGATTTCAGCTCCACCGTCGTGGAGGGTATCCAGGTATCTTTCAGAATCTACTTTTATCCCGACTTCCTCCAGGATCTCTAAAGCAGTTTCGTGAATTTGCTCTACTTCCTCTTCCTGCAGGAGTTTTAATTTATTACCGATTAAACCGGCGTAATTCATATTTCCTCCCGATTGTTAAACGTTATAGATCATAGTAAAGCATGTGTTCGTAGGGATGTGGCTTGTCCTCAAATTGTCTCAGCTCCTGGCGTTTTATTTTCAGCCAGTTTTTCACTTGAGATTCTTTAAAGACCCCCCCTTTTATCAAATACTCGTGATCCTCAGCGAGAGCGGCCAGAGCTGACTCCAGAGACGCTGGTACGCTCTTGTACCCCTCCTTCTCCTTTTCCGATAGGTTATATATGTTTTCATCCAGCGGTCCGTAACCCCGGTCACGAGGATCAATTTTGTTCTTTATTCCATCCAGGCCTGCCATGAGAACTGCAGAATAAGCAAGATATGGATTGCAGGTTCCATCGACGGTCCTTAATTCAATTCTCCGCCTTTCGTTTGATTGGACGTAGCCGGGAACTCTGATAGCCGCGCTCCTGTTCGCCCCGCCAAATACCAGATCGACCGGGGCCTCGTGGCCTGAAATAAGCCTCCGGTATGAGTTGGTGGTCGGGTTGGTGAATCCCATTAGACTCTCCCCGTGCTCGATCAATCCTCCGATAAAGTAAAGTGCCAGTTCGCTCAAACCGCCGTACTCTTTACCGGCAAAGAGGTTCTCCGAGTCTTTTACGAGGTATTGATGCAGGTGCATTCCGTTCCCGGGGAAATCGTTTATAGGCTTCGGCATGAATGTTGCCGACTTGCCAGCCATTTGTGCAATTGTTCTCGTAACATGTTTGATATAAAGGGTCTCGTCGGCAACTTTGAAAAATTTACTAAAACCTACCTCTATCTCTGATTCTCCCGCACCGCCGACTTCGTGATGGTGGTATTTAACGGCGATTCCCTGGTTTTCGAGGTAAGAAGTTATACGATTTCTTAATCCCGCTACGCTATCCCCCGGCCGGGGTGCATGATAACCTTCGGTAGGGGAAATGGGATGTGAAGAATTGGGCTTTTGATCATCCTGGTTTCGGTCCGGCAGCTCGTCCGAAAAGATGTCGAATCCGCCTCCAGTTGATCCATAAGAAAATCGAGCGTTTTCGAAGAGGTAAAATTCGAACTCCGGGCTGATGAAAAAATCGTCCGCGATATTTGTACTCCTCAAATATTCCACGGCCCGTTCGGCGGTCCCCCTGGGGTCATGCGGGAATCGCTTCTTTTCTCCATCACCCTCGATCAGGAATATATTGCCAATTATGCTTAATACGTCGCCATTTTCCATTGGATCCAGTTTGGCCGTTGATAAATCCGGCAATAAAAGCATATCGCTATTTTCAACTCGGCTGTAACCGTAGGAAGACCCGTCAAACCCAAGGCCGCGGCGGAGAAATTCTTTTTTAAAATTGGACCTGGGTATCGTAAGGTGGCGCCATTTTCCCACGGGGTCAACTATCTTAAAGTCAATGAACTCGATTTCTAACTCATTTAACTTCTCATTCAAGTTCGAATAATTACTTTCAAAATCTTCCCCCATATAACCCCTCCTCAGCGTAAGCTAGAATATAGATTTTTGTATGAAAAACTCAGGGGATTTCTAAGATTTCTCGATTACAAAACTCGCTTTATACAGCCCCCTTACTTCATCAGGACCTGCCTGTCGCGGGTTTGTCTCTGCGTTGACGTTATTAATCGCCCTGTCTACCAGCTCGGGTAAGTCCTCCTTTTTTACAGAAACCCGGTAATCCGATAAGTCACGAATATCAAGTAATTCCTCGATTTTCTCCAGGATACTGCCATTCAGCCTTTCTTCCAGCTTTCCAGTTTTTTCCGGTACCTCTTCTTGATTAAATTCAAGCACATTGAGAAGCAACAGTGCGTTGGCGAGTCCATGGTTCGTGTCGTAAAACCCGCTTACCTGGTGTGACATGGCGTGAATTAACCCGAGCCCAACGTGCTGCATAGCTGCTCCTGCTAAAGTACTAGCGAGTGCCATGTCACCTCTGGCGGGCAGGTAATCTCCCTGATTCACCGCAGTTTCCAGGGATTTTAAGACCAGTTCCATTGCCTTCAGGGCCATCGTATCGGAGAGTTCATTGCTACTGGAGGAAAAGAACGCTTCCAGGGCATGAGAAAAGGCGTCAATTCCAGTAAAGAAAGTCAATTCGGGCGGTAAAGTTACAGTAAGTTCCGGATCGACTATTGCAGTTAACGGAGCCATCTGGGGGTTGCCAATCGAGAGTTTTTCATTGGTTTCGGGGCTGGAGATGACGGCCCAGTAGTCGACCTCGCTTCCGGTACCGGAAGTAGTGGGGAGTGCAAAAAAGGGCAAGGAGGTTTCAAGGTCTTCCGGTTGTTCGTTTAGAGCAACGATATCACTTTCTTCATTTGCCAGACAAAGACTTATTGCTTTTGTCGCGTCTATTACGCTCCCTCCCCCAAGACCCACCAGAGAGTCGACGCCGGACTTTTCGAAGAATTGATAGCCTTTTTCTATTGTCGAGAGATGCGGGTTGCTTGTTACACCGGTAAAGATCTCTACCCCCCTGCCCCCTCTTCTTAGCGTGTCGGTCATTTCTTCGTGGAGTCCCAGATCTACTATTTCATCAGTCGTAATTAAACCTATTTGTTGTAACCCCAGCCTCTGGATCTCTTTCGATGCTTCTTCTCTTTTTCCCGGACCGAATTTAACCTTGGTCGGTAAGACGAAATCGAAATATTTTCCATCTCTATTCATGGGTTAGCCTCGCTTTTAAAATGAAAGAAAAGGGGCCAGCTTTGGAATCTGGCCCCCTTATTTTCTTAGCCTTCAAATTTATTTCTTCTTATTCTTCTATGAGGCCGTGTTCTACCAGGTACTCGTGAGCAGCTTCGTCGGCGTCCATTTTCTCTATATCGACCATTCCGTTCAGAGCGGACCAGGACTTCTGACTTTCGGTCATGTATTCGGGGCTCCAGTCTTCCCCTCCGCCCGGGAATGTCGCAACGAGCTCGTTCAGGGTGTCTTTGATTTCCGGGTACTTCTCGAGGATCTTCCCTCTGACTACCGGAGTTAGGTCGTAAGGAGGGTAAAAACGCTTGTTATCCTGTAAGACAACCCAGTCATGTTCTGCGATGGAAGAGTCAGTTGCGAAAACCATTCCCACGTCAGTTTGATGGTTGGCCAGGGCCGTTACTGAAGCGCCAGGTGCACCGGTTTTCAGGTGACTATCCGCAATTTCAAAGTTATAATAATTTTCCAGAGCCGGTAATCCGTCCGGTCGCTGTGAATACTCGAAGTCTATAAAAGTGCTAACCTTACCGTCCTTGCTCCGGTAGAGCTCGGCCAGATCGGACATGGTTTCTAAATTATGCTCTTCCGCGAATTCCGGCCAGACGGCGAGTGCGTAGGTATTATGGTTCCATATTGGGTTTAGCCAGA
>JAIPHN010000079.1 GCA_021735185.1 Candidatus Bipolaricaulota bacterium | reverse complement strand
AGGGTATCAGGGAGAGGGTTCAAGTAGCTCGCGCCGCTCAGCGGAAAAGGTTCGACCGCGAAGGTTTCACTAATTCTTTGATGTCAGCGGAACAGGTAGAAGGGTTCTGTGAGCTGGGAGAATCGGCGGAGAGTCTTGTGGAACAGGCAATTGATCACTATGGCTTTTCCGCGAGGGCGTATCATAAGGTCCTAAAAATCTCGCGGACGGTTGCGGATCTGGATGAATCGGATAGGATTAAACCAAAGCACGTCTCCGAAGCAGTGCAATATCGGAGCACGAGAGAGAAATTATTAAGAAAAGAAGGGGTATAATCGAATGAACAATTTTATAAAAAAGTTCACGACGATCGTTCTCCTGTCGGTTATGATGCTTTTTCTCCCGCTGGTTTCCGGGGTAAAAGGTCAGAACGAGGAGGGCGAGACCCAATATATATTAGAAGAAATTGAACTGACCGGAAACGAAAACCTCTCTAATAGCAAGGTTATCGAAGAGCTGGGACTGAATGAAGGGGATAAGGTCCGTAAAACCAAAGTGGAAGACAAAGTACAGAGCTTGAAGGGTAGCGGCTTTTTTAGAAACGTCAAGAGCGAAATGGAAGTTGCTGACGGAAAACTCAGGCTCACGCTAGAACTGCAGGAGTACCCTGTTCTGAATGAATACGTGTTTACGGGTGTAAATCTCATAAATAAGGGAAAGCTCAAAAAGGCTCTCAAAGAAGCTGGAGTGAAGAAAGGCGAGGTCATTAACAAAAAAGAGCTAAATCAGGGCCTGAAAAATATTTCCAAGAAATACGAAAAGAAAGGTTATCCTCTGATAAGTACCGGAAAAATCCAGATAGACAGTTCTTTGAAGATAGAAATCGTGGAAGGCCAGTTGGTCAGTAACAGGGTGGAGGGTCTGTTTAGCGTTCCCGAAGAAACGGCCCTGGGGATGATTGAAGTTGAAAAAGGAAGCCCGGTCAAGTTCAAAGATATCCAGAAATCTTATCAGAATTTACGGAACTCAATTTACTTTACTTCTGTCGAACTCTTTCCCGCCCGCGGATATAAGCAATCGGACATCATCCTACGGTGGAAGCTCCGGGAAAGAACGATAATCCAAGAACCGGTTGAAGCCGCCAGAGTTGAATTGACGGGCAACAGCTTGTTCTCGAGCGCGGAATTACTCGAATCAGCCGGGAAGCTACCGGACGGGGAGGTAACAAATTACGACGTCCTGAAAGCGCTGGCCCCTATTTACAAGAAGTACGTTGATAAGGGCTATTCCTACGTCGATTTCTCTTCCAGGGGTGTAGAAGATGAGGGACTGGTTATAAAAATATCCGAGGGAGTAGTATCGGAGATCGTTATAAAGGGCAACACCAGGACGGCCAGAAGAGTTATTGCTAACAAATTGCGTTTTTCGGAGGGCGACGTTTTAAATACCGATGAACTCGTTGACTCCAGGCGGAGGCTACTGAATCTGAAATATTTCTCCAAAGTCGAGCCGAAACCGGAGAGGGTTGACGACGGTATTAAAGTGGTTTTGAACGTGGAAGAAAAAGGCAGGCTCAACAGTGTAAATGGTGGACTGACCTGGTCGGATGCGGGGCTAGGAGGTAACCTGAAACTATCGACCAAAAATCTATTTGGTCTGGGACAGGACGTTTCTTTAAATTTGAGCAGAAAGTTTTCCCTCGATGCCAAGTTTGGCGGGAGTATTGACTGGAAGAACGTCTACTATCCTTCCGGGTTCAATTTTACCAAATTGAGCTTATATAGAAATGTAGATTCAAACCAGGGTGTCAGGGCATCATTTGGCTATCCTCTTTCGGGAAATCTCTCCCTCAATATGGGGTATAACGCTGACTGGATTCTGGAAGACGATGATTCGAAAAGCTCGCTGACGCATATACTATCGGCGGATCTGATCTACGATAACCGAAATAACCCCATGTTCCCTACTTCGGGGACCAGACGATCGTTGAAGATAGAGAAAGCCGGTGACTTTGCTCCGGGTTTGAGCTTCTCTCAGGTTACGTTTACCGGAAGTCTGTTCCAGGGGTTGCCTAAGATCAATTTGGCCGGGGAGAAGAAGCAAACTTTTGCCTTCAACCTGGAACTTGGTCTGGGAATTGATACCCCGAAGAATTATCAACCGGAGTTCGGCGGTAAGAACTCGATTCGAGGAATAGATAAGGGTGAAGCCAGTAACTACGGTTTTCTCAATACGGAGTATAGACTACAATTGCTCCCAGGAAGTCTATACGTCACTTCTTTTGTGGATAGCGGACTGGATTTCGGGTCAGGCGATCCGTTCGATTTCAAGGCTTCGGCTGGGTTTGAAATAAACCTGCAGCTATTCGGAAACTTGAGAATTGGAGGAGCCTGGCCGCTTTCTGAAGATTTTAATTACGTTCCGGGATTTTATTTTGGCGTTGGAACAATATTTTAAGTATAAAAGCAGCATGAGGTGAATAATTTTGTCAAATACTAAGTTAATTATTACTGTTATTTTATCACTTGCTCTGGGTTTTGCGGGCGGATATATCGGACAAATGATTGGTGGAGGTAGCGATAGTGATTTATCTGACAGGGTCGATGCCGTAAGTAGCAAGGTGAATGACCTGGAATCCCAGGTTAGTAAGATGCCGAGCGATTTTTCTTCCTTTGCCACCGTTGGTGCCGTTGATGAACTGAAGACCTCCATCGGTGATCTTCAGGATAAGGTACAGGAGAGCGGAGAAACTGCTAATACCGATCTATCTGGTCTAAGAAAACAGGTTCAGGACCTGGAAAGTCAGGTAAAAAATATAGATGTTCCCGAATCGAGTGGAGGCGGCACGGATTTAAAAGTCGGTTACGTGAATGCCACAAATGCCTTTAACGTCTTCACGAACGCGGTAAAAGAAGAGCGGGAGAGCGCTCAGGCGAAGCAGCAGGAACTGGTCAATCTCCGTGAGAAGGCAATTCAGGGAGAAATATCGGAAGAGGAATTCCAGAAACAGAGCGACATACTTCAGGCAGAGCAGTTAAAGGCTCAATTGGAAATAGATCTCGCCATGGTCGAAAAGATGATGAACTCAAAGGGTTTTGAATCGATAGCGGACCTGAAACAGCTCAAGCAACAGGTAGAGCCGATAATAACCGAGTTGAATAATACACTCAGCAACATGAGGCAGGGTTCCGCTACTCCGGAAGAAGTATCACAGACTCTATCGCAAATCAATTCTCAGTATCAACAGCTCGATGACCTTTTGACCAGGGTAATCGAAACCAAGATATTCCAGATTACGAACGTGCAAGCGCAAGATAAGGGTTACGATCTGGTATTCCGCCAGGAAAACGTCATCCTTTATCGAAATGGAGATAGAATAGACGACCTGACCGATGCCACGAAAGAAGCGCTGAGAAACGAACTAAGTAGTTAAATTAACGGTATTATAATGGATATTGAAGAGGTCAAGGAAGCAATAGAGCTACGCTACCCGTATCTCCTTGTTGACCGGGTGCTGGAAAAAGACGGGAAGAAGATTAAGGCCCTGAAGAACGTTACGATTAACGAACCTTTCTTTCAGGGTCACTTTCCCGAACCCGGTCCTTCAGTTATGCCCGGGACCATGATCGTTGAGAGTATGGCTCAAGTTGCGGGGATACTGGCACAGGGAGAACTCGGCGGTGAGGGCGTGGGGTATCTCGTCGGGGTCGATGGAGCCAGGTTCCGGGAGAAAGTTAAACCGGGGGACCGGCTGGTTCTCGAAGGGGAAATAAGTAGAGCCAGAGCGTCTATCTGCCGCGTGGAACTTAAAGGATTCGTCGACGAGAACCTGGTTGCGGAAGCCGAAGTGACTCTCGCCTTTGATGAATAAATAGAAAGTTCCGGCTGACTCCGATACCCCCCAAAAAATGACCCGCGCGGATGTGAACCGGGGAGGACAAGCGGATTTTAATAACACCTAAGTCGTGCGATTCTCTCCCTTAAGACCAACTCCTAACTCAGTTGCAAGGAGATATCCCTACTATTTGAGAAACTTATTTATCTTTACCCATTGGGTGATATCTAAATTGGTAAATCAATTCACTCTCCCAAAACTTTCAACCAGCACCCAGATGAGCTCCGGAACCTGGTTCATGGTCTTTGACTTCCCTCCGGTAAGGCTACCTGGCCCCTTTAATTGTAGCCCATATTTCCAAGTTACATTTCTCATCTGGGTGCTGGACCAACTCTTGCTGGCGAAATTGGTTCCTAGTCAAAATATGATTTTCAATCCCCAGGAAGAATCGCTGAATTTGGGTAACAAATATTCCCCGGTTTTTCGGTCATTCTTCAGTTTCAGAAGAATAGCTACCAGGCACAGAGCAAATTGGGTTACTGACTTGTCGCTCTCTTACTAAACTAATGTCAGACCTCGTTGTCGTACTCCTCCATAAGATCCGCCAGACTCTCGCCTTCCCGTTTTCGCGTGATCTCGACCAGCCCAAGAGGAGTCATGTCGATGAAATCGGCCGGTACCCTGTCCTCTCTCAAGCTATCCTTCAGCTGGTTGATGACTTTTTGTTGGTCCTCGTTGTCGTACATGTCGACGAAGTCCACTATTATTATCCCGCTGATCTTTCTTAATCTCAGCTGAATCGGAATCTCCCGGGCGGCGGCTAGGTTCGTATTTAAAATAGCCTGTGCCTGGTTCTTATGGTTCACGTTACCGCCGGTATTCACATCTATAGCGGTTAGGGCTTCTGTTTCATCTATTGCAAGGTATCCTCCGGAATCAAGGTTAACCTCGCGTTTTAGACACTGTTTTAGCTGACTTTCCACGCCGTAGCGAGTGAATAGCGGTTCATCCTCCTGGTAAAGTTCTATCGCGTCCTGGAATTCGTCCATCCTCAGGTAGTGGATGTAGTCAAGGATGTCTTCGTAGGTATCTTTAGTGTTGACAAGAACCTGGTCGACGCCTTCGAGCAACCGATCTCGGATGACCGTTCGCACTATACCCGCGTGGGAATGGAGCAAATGTGGCGGCTTGACCTTGGTCGCTTCTTCCTCTATTCCTTTCCAGGTTCCGAGGAGGAAGTTGAAGTCTCGCTTCAAATCTTCTTTTGACGCGTTCTTCGATGCAGTCCGGGCGATTAAACCTTCGTTTTCCTCTTTCAGGTTTCTGGCAACGTTCTTTAGCCGCTGTATTTCCTGATCGTCCGTAATCCTTCTTGAAATTCCCAGCCTGCTATCCTTTGGGAGGAATACCCAGTATCGACCGGGAAGACTGATTTTCGTCGTTCCCTGCGGGTTTTTGGTTCCGATTCCACCTCGTTTAACCTGTACGATGAGAGACTCCCCCTCATTAATGACTTTGTTGATCATTGGGGGGTATTCATTTGGGTCGAAACCCCGGCTTCGAAGTATTGCCTGGTTTATTTCGCTTCTGGAAAGAAATAGGCTCTGCTCTTCTCCGACGTCTACGAACGCGGAACCGAGGCCGGAAAGTACGTCCTCCACCCGGCCTTTATAAATATTACTGACCAGTTTATCCTGTTGAAAATCTTCGTAAAAAATTTCAACCAGTTTACCGTCTTCTGTTATTGCTACGCGTTTCTCCCCCGAGCCTTCTTTGGCGGAGGAAATTAGAATTCTTTTCATTGTAATTTTACCACCTTTTTGTCTTCGTCCGTTTTGGGCAATATTTTTTTTAGAGGGATCTCTAATTCGGGATGAATCAATTCCGATTCAAGCTCGATAAGTGGGATGAGAACAAACTTTCGTTCTTCCATCTCGGGATGAGGCAATGCTAATCTATCCGTCTGGATTACTCTTTCTCCGAATAACAGTAAGTCCAGATCCACCAGTCGGGGTCCCCACCGCAGTGAATCAACCCGACCAATTCTCCTTTCCACTTCCTTACATTTTGACAGAAGTTCCTCCGGAGCGAGATCGGTTTCGATTTTGATTGCGGTATTGATGAACCAGGGTTGGATGGGTCCAACTGGCTCCGTCTCGAAGTTAGAAGCCCGTGATAGAAGTGTTATTCCATCCAGGCTTGTTAAAAGCCGGATGGAGTTATCAATATTTTCCTTCCTATCTCCTAATTTCGAACCTAACCCTATGAAAGCTTTAACCATCTGGTATCAACCAAAATAAGACTAATTGCAACCAATAACCAAACCTGAGAAATCGAACCTAATTTTTTTAAGCCTCTAAAATTTCATTACCTATAATAAATTACGGAATGTTTCAGCATTTATCAACTTGGAATTGAGCTGAGCTGTTTTCTTCCTTGCCAGTTTTTAATTACCAGAATAACGGGACTGGAGCTTTTTTATCTAATTGTAGTTCCGCTAATACATTGCAAATCGCGACTTTCTTAGTAAAATTGTTTAGTCGTTTAATCCGGCTACACAACTTATTTAATTTTCATTTACAAGGGGGTAAGTGTGCCTTTTTTAACAGGAACAGAATTGGAAAAAGTTTACGATGAAGCCAGAGAAGGTGGATACGGTTTTATCG
>JAIPHN010000078.1 GCA_021735185.1 Candidatus Bipolaricaulota bacterium | reverse complement strand
GCTAACTTCCGAGGAAGAGCCCTGTGTCTGCGAACTCGAAGACGCGCTGCAACTTCCTGAGTATACGGTCTCCCGACACCTCAACAGGCTCAAACGGATCGGCCTCGTCGATAGTAGAAAGGACGGAGTATGGTCTTATTACAGCCTCTCCTACGACGCGGGATCCGGCGCTCAGGCTATACTGGAAACGATTGGTGAAGTCCTGGACGGTGAAACTTTTAGAGAGGACGAAAAGCGCCTGCGAGAAAGAATTTACCGCAGAGAAAACGGAAAATGCGTCACGGGACATCCGGACGACGAAGGCGACGAATAGACTTTTGTAAGTAATTACAGGTGGTGTTTTTCGCGTGAAAGAACAAAAGAACGACAATTCAGTCAAGGAAGACGCCGAAGGGCTGGGCAGAGAACTGACCTTCTTCGAAAAATATCTCTCGGTCTGGGTGGCTATATGCATAGGGCTCGGTGTGATGGTCGGCAGGTACGTTCCGGTAATCCCGAACGTTCTGGGCGAAATTCAGTACGCCCGGGTTAACATACCGGTTGCAGTACTCATCTGGTTCATGATATATCCGATGATGGTCGAGATCGACTTCCAGAGCGTTCTGGACGTAAGGAAGAAACCTAAGGGTTTGCTCGTAACCTGGACCTCGAACTGGCTGATAAAGCCGTTCGTGATGTATTTCCTGTTCTGGTTGTTTATGACTAAACTGTTTTCCCCATTTATATCGTCCGTCCTCCAGGACCAGTATATAGCCGGCGCAGTACTTCTGGGATCCGCTCCCTGTACGGCGATGGTATTCGTCTGGAGTTACCTTTCCGACGGTGACCCTGCTTATACGCTGGTCCAGGTAGCTACCAACGACGTGATCCTGCTGTTTGCTTACGTACCTCTGGTCACTTTCCTCCTGGGTATCGGAGGTATAACGGTCCCGTACGATACCTTAATACTTTCGGTGGTGTTGTTCGTGGTCATCCCTCTGATCGCCGGTTACCTCTCGAGGAATTACCTTATAGGCAAGTACGGTGAGTCCTGGTTCGAAGACGTTTTTCTGGAGAAAATAGATACCTTCCCGACGGCCGGCTTGTTGCTTACCCTGATACTACTCTTCTCTTTCCAAGGTGATAAGATAATTAACAACCCGCTGCATATTTTACTGATTGCAATTCCGCTGGTGCTCTTCACATTTACTATATTCTCTATTGCTTACGGGTGGTCCTACCTCTGGAACCTGGATCACGATATCGCGGCACCAGCTTCCATGATCGGGGCCAGCAACTTCTTCGAACTGGCGGTGGCAGTAGCCATCTCCGTTTTCGGAGTCGCTTCCGGAGCGGCCCTGGCCACGGTCGTCGGCGTGCTCGTCGAGGTGCCGGTCATGTTGACCCTGGTCTTCATCGCCAACAAAACCAGGAAGTTCTTTCCTCGATACCTGAAAGGCGGTAGTTGATTCTAAGGGGTTCTAATCCGATTCGGTGCGTTTTTCCCATTCCTCGCGGGTAATTATGTCGGCGGGTGATTGCAGGTGGTCTACTGCCAACTTTCCGTTTAAATGATCAATTTCGTGCTGGAATAATTCGGCTTCTTCCAGCTCTGCCTGCACCTCTCGGTTAGCGCCTTCTCCGTTTAGATATTTAACGGTTACGTTTTTGCTCCTGGGAATTTGCACGAAGAAAGCCAGGTTGAAGCTGAAACAACTGTCCCACACCTGGAACTTCTCCGAGCTTTCTGCAACTATTCGGGGGTTTATCATATAAAAGGATTCACCGTCATAATTGTAATATATGATCTGCTTTAGATGGCCAATCTGAGGGGCAGCGAGAGCCCGGCCCATTCCGTACTGGTCCTGGAGGTCGGTGAGAGTATCGTGTAAATCCTTTTTAATTTTTTCAACGCTGCTTTTGGAAATATCGGAAACGGGTTCCGACTCCTGCCGCAACTTCTCGTCGCCCAATAAAAGGAGTTCCTTGAGTGCCATCTCCACCACCCCGAATTGATTAATTACAGTTACTGGACGTTTCCCGAAGTTAAATTGGCTGCGAACTTCCTTTCCATTACACTTCACAGAGTAACGGTTACCCTGGGAAGAGACAAATGTTTTAACTACCCTTTAAATTTGAATCTATAAGAAGGAGGTAAAATTATGAACAGGGAAAAAGATTCGTCTCCCTTCGATCTGTTCAATTTTGAAGTCTCGCTCCAGGAACTGCTGGGGAGGGCCGTAAGAACCGAACTCGAGGAAGCCGATATCTACCGTAACCTGCTCGAAAAGGACCTTCCCGATGAAACCGCACCCATAATAGAAAGGTTTATAACTCAGGAAGAAAACCACGAGGAAAAGTTGCGGTCCACTTTCGACGATTTCTTTCCCGACGAAGAAATTCCCCTTCCGGAACGTTCTGGGGTAGAGGTTCCGGAAGAGACCTCCGGAGAAACCACTCCCAGGAAGATAATCGAAGAAGCGATAGAGGCAGAGCGGAACGCGGAAAAGTTTTACAGGGAACTGATTGACGAGTTCGAGGACAAGGAGGTCCGCAGGCTGCTGGGTTTTCTGGCTTCAAACGAAAGGGAGCACTACGAGATTCTAAGAGTGGAACTGAATAAACTGAAATAAACCCGGGCAAGTACTTGAATCCGGGGGACCGGAATTTTTTGAATTGATTGCTCTCCCCTTTACTATCGCTCCCCTCTACGAACTACCTGACGTATTTTTTCGAACATTTTTTGTCATTGCAGTTTCTGTCGCTTTTTGCAATGAACATAACAGTGATTATCATTATCGCGAAGAAGGTCTTTTGAACTTATTGATTTCGATGTCGGGTACGCTTGTCAAGAACCCCGCCTCCAGGGGACGGGACCCGTAGAAAATCCCCTTTAAGTAGTTTTTGCGATCTTTCACAAACCAGGTCCCAGCAGTCAACCGATTTAATGCGATCTTTGACTTAAAACTACTCGATGGGAGTATAAATAAGCACTGAAGGGAAAAGGAGTGATAAAATGTTTTCAAGGCATCCGAAAACAAAAACCTTTGTTTTAGTGGCCGTCCTGTTCGTCGGAATTGCGATTATAGCGACGAGCCAAACTTCAACGGCCGTGACTACAAGAGTTAGGGTCAGTAACACGTCATGTAAAGGTCCAGTCGGGATTTCCAAATTCACGTTTCAGCGGGGTGGATTTCCGATAGGCCTCAAGGTGTTCTCTCCTGCCCGGTCAGTCGAGTTGGACCAAACCAGGACCTTCACTTTCGAACTCAATAACAGGCCCACTGCCGTAGCCGTAAGTGGTCGAGACGACAGGGAACGGGAATTCAGCGTTCAAGTCGAAATGGGAGAAAGAGAGGAGTATCGTTGCGGCCAAATTTCCGCATTCTCGGAAGGCGAGCAACCGCCCGAGGAGGACCAACATCCCCAGCCCGGGCAGGGCCGAGCTCGACTTCCTTCGAGGCTGCAGGGTATCTCGCCTGGATCCAGTCCGCAGGAGGTACTAAACCAGCTCAGCAGGAGCGGAGCGGAGCTGGAAATTCAGGGAAGCAGGAACAATCCAAAACTGGGTAACGTAGCTGATCCCATGTTGATAGGTTCACTCGGGAGCGGCTTTACCGCCACGGCTTACTGGATCAACGGCCCCGGTCAATTAAGGGCCGTAGCTACGTGGGATCGACCTTCCTCTCCTATGGTCCTTCTGGTAGTCAGCTCCTCGCTTAATTTCTGCGCTTCCGTTCTCCCTACCGGAGGAGGAATAGAAGTTTCCTGTGACGCTCCCGCCTCTACCGAACCCCTAACTACTATCGGTAACGCTCCCGTGCCGGGCAACACTGTTTTGGTGGTAGTGGTCAAACTAAGCGGTCCCGCACAACAGTACGTTCTAAGTTTGAGCGGCTAAAGTTTTCGAGGCACAAATCTGTCCGGTTAAAAGCCCGGCGGATTACCACCTGCCGGGAAACCGAGGAGGCATAAGGTACTAGTCAGACAACGGTAAAAACTCGCCAAAACTGTAGAAAAGGGTAATAGAGCTGGCCAGATAGTACTAAATCTACCTGGCCAGCCAACAACTCTGCTAGATCTACAGGTAGTGTACATTGTATTTAAATGAATACATGGCTTTTTTCCAATACCTCATGACCCTGTGGAGTCGGAAATACGTTCCCTGCTTGTGATACTTCAGTAACTTAGAGACCTTAGAGATAACTCCCGACGGAATGATCATTCACAAAATCCAGTTAGCGATTCCTGACATCCAGCCCTGACCGGAAAAGCCGGTCAACGGGTCAATATTTAAGCCGCCTTTGTCCCCGCGGTAAGTGGTATCTTGTTTCTTCCGTGGCCTGGAGAGCATCCTTCCCTCGATAGGTTTCCAGTCCTGCTACGGACCTATAGATATTTTAGACTCAAGCTTATGTAATCTACCACTGAACGATTGGGGCAGACTATACCGGAGCAAAGTCAAAGATCACGAGCCAGGTCCCGGAGCTCATCCGGGTGCTGGACCAAATCTCGCCTGTAAAATACCCTTACCCTTTCCCTTCGAACTTACGTGCTAAAACCCCTCGATTCAGATCTGAAAATTTAATCTGGTTCGATGTGCTAATATCCCTAACCAGCTCTGAGTTGATTAACGTAACTAGTTTATTGACTTCTATCTTTATTGTAGTATATTTAAATCATAGTTGTATATATACTGCGTTATTTTCTGAGCAACTGTAGCGTGGGGACTCCGGTTACCACTTTTATGAACCAATTATCCGGGTTTACATACCGACTGGGTTGGAGGGTTGGAACACGTACTACATAATTGCTTATACTTACATTTACTTTAAGGGTTTAATAAACCTTGACCAAAACGGATATCCGAAAATCGGAGACGTACGAAAAAAATAATTAATAGTTGATATTATGCTGATTTTACTACTCCTGGTTGGCGTCTACGTCGGTTGGAACATTGGAGCAAACGATACGGCCAATTGCATGGGAATACCGGTGGGATCCGGCCTAATATCCTACCGTAAGATGGTCTATCTGGTGGCAATATTTGTCGTCCTGGGAGCTTTATTCCAGAGTCACCAGGTTATGGAAACTATCGGGAAGAGCGTAGCAGTAAGCCCCCTCAACATGAAAGCAGTATTTATCGCCATGTTATCCGCCGGCATCTTCGTCACCGCAGCAACATTTTTCAAGGTTCCCGTTTCTACTTCTCAGGCCATCGTTGGCGGTGTTATAGGGGCTGCTCTTGGCATGGGAAGTAAAGTTAATATAGGTCAGGTGGTCACTATAGTAGAAGTCTGGGTATTAAATCCCCCTATGACCGCCCTTATCAGTTTTTTTCTCTATCACCTCCTGGCATTTTTCCTGAAGCGCGTAAGACTGGTGTTTTTATGGGACAGAATATTGAGCTATCTGGTTATAGCTTCCGGAGGCTACGTAGCGTTTTCGCTTGGTGCAAATACAGTAGGGACCTCCGTAGGTCCTCTGGCAGCCCTGGGTATTGATAAGACCTGGCTGGCGTTGCTGGCCGGAGTAGCCGTTTCAGCAGGAACGCTTACTTACGGGAAAAAGGTAACTGAAACAGTAGGCAAGGGAATAACGAGCCTGGACCCCCTTTCGGCTGTGGCGGCCCAGCTATCCGCTGCCGGTGCCGTCAACTTCTTTGCCAGCGTCGGTATTCCCGTTTCCACCTCACAGGCAATCGTGGGAGCAGTAATAGGAGTAGGGTTAGTCAAGGGAGCTAAAACAGTTAGTCTGAGGAAGATAACGAAAATCGTAATAGGCTGGATCGCGTCTCCCACGGCGGCCGCACTATTTGCCTTTGGGCTTTACAAAGGTTTCGAAGTCATCGGTTTTTTCTGACACCAGTAAACTTTTGACCGATCCCCGGAACTACTCCGTGTTTTTCTAACTAGCTGGAACGTGTTAGGTTGCCCCCCGTCACGATTACCCGCTCCGTAAGTCCGGCCGAAGGCGGCTCTTACCGTCGCCGTTCCCCCTGGTGGAGAAGCTCGCTACCCTGCTCACTTCACCCAGTCCCTCGACAATTTTAAAATTCCCCTCAAAACCCGCGCTAAAACCTGCTAGAATTTCGGTGAAAAGCTTAAGTGGGTGTGGCCGTAAATCCTGGAGTTCGCTGACCAGAGGATTGCAATGTTCGTAGAAAAGTCAGTTTACGTGGCGAATATGTTTTTTCAGTGGTGGCTAACTTCCGACCAGATACTGTTTCGCCGCTTCCTGAACCACGAGGCAATGATCTTTTCCCTGTCCGTGGCGCTTGGAATCAACCTCTGGGGACTATTTGTACTCTACGTACCGATCAACTTACTCATACCAGACAAGAAAATAAAACGTTTTAGGGCCTACCTTCAGTTAAAATTCCCCTGGTTTAAACGGCATTTAGACAGGGTGAATAACCTCTCGGAAGACTCTGGAACTAGTTCTTTGTCCCTTTTGAAATCGGAGGAAAAGAGGGGTAAGCTGATTTCTAAACTCATCGACACGTACGGGTACGACTACCTGACGGT
>JAIPHN010000077.1 GCA_021735185.1 Candidatus Bipolaricaulota bacterium | reverse complement strand
CGCGCTATCGCTGGTTCGGAATATTGCCCTGAAAGAAGAGGCGGGTGTAGGCCTGTTTTCCCTGGAGCTGACGAAAGAACAACTACTTGAGCGGTTGTTATGTGCGCAAGGAAGGGTGAACCTCCACCAGCTACGGGGCGGGTTCGTTCCCTCCAGCAAGTGGAGGGATATAGCGACGGCAGCCGGCAAACTCCAGGAGAGTACGATCGTCATTGACGACATGCCGGGCAACGCAATACTTGACGTAAAAGCAAAAGCCCGAAGGATGAAGGCCGAGCACAATATAAATCTGCTCGTGGTTGACTACCTGCAGCTGATCGAGGGGACTCAAAATGCAAATACCCGAGAACAGGAGATCGCTCATATATCCCGTTCACTGAAGGGGATAGCCCGAGAACTTCGGTTACCGGTGATTGCTCTGTCTCAGTTAAATCGTTCAGTCGAGCGAAGGGAGAAAAAGCGGCCCCGACTCTCGGACCTCAGGGAAAGCGGAGCAATAGAACAGGATAGCGACGTAGTGACTTTCATCTACAGAGAAGACTACTACGAAGATGAAGAAGAAAGTGAAAGCGATTCTACGGTAAGCCCGACGGAAATAATTATTGGAAAGCAGAGAAACGGACCGCTGGGAAAGGTCCAGTTAAATTTCCACAAAGGATACGCCAGCTTCTATAATCCGACGAGCCGGTCACCAAGCAATTAACCTACCCGTTCTACCTTGATAAGGTTCGTGGTTCCTTCTACGGAAAACGGTACCCCGGCGGTTACCACAACCAGATCGCCCTGACCCACGTAACCTTTCTCCCTGGTTGAACAAATGGATTTTTCTATCATCTGATCAGTATTTCGGGTTGTCTCCATTCGGATTGGTTTCACGCCCCATACCAGCGACAGTCGATTGTAGACTGACTCGGAGGGAGTGACTGCGACAATTTGGACTCCCGGCCGAAACCTTGCTATTAGCCGAGCTGTATAACCCGACCTGGTCGAGCTGATTATTGCCCGTGCCCCCAGCCGCTCAGCCATGGAACAGGAGGCCCGACCTATCTCCGGAGCCGTCTCGCTTCTCTTCCCGTCGAGCTGGCTCGCCAGGTTGTTGCTGGACGTGGAAAAATTTTCTTCCGCCTTTTTGGCTATCTTTCTCATCGTGGACACAGTTTTTACGGGATAAGATCCTATCGCCGTCTCTCCGGAAAGCATGATTGCATCGGTCCCGTCCAATACCGCGTTGGCCACGTCCGTGACCTCGGCCCTAGTCGGCGTGGGCGCATTGATCATCGTCTCCAGCATCTGAGTCGCGGTAACTACGGGCTTGGCCATATTGTTAGCCAGGCGAATAATCCTTTTCTGAAGGAAGGGAACCTCTTCCATACCCAGGGCCATTGCAAGGTCCCCCCTCGCGACCATCAATCCGTCCGCAACTCTGGCGATCTCCTCTATATTTTCCACGGCCTCCGCGGTCTCTATCTTGGCAATTACAGGAACTTCATCACCGGCCACTTTTCTCGCCAGCTCCCTTGCCTCCTTGATCTCTTCCCCACCTTTTACAAATGATAAAGCGAGCCAGTCCGCACCTTCACTGACAGCAAATTTTATATCCTCTTTATCCCGTTCAGTAATCGGAGGCAAAGGGAAACTCTTACCCGGCACCGTTATTCTCTGTCTGCCGGATATTACCCCGGAACTCATCGCCCTGCAATGAACGCCCCGGTCGGAAAAGGACTCGACAGTCAGTGATAGGTCACCGTCCCCGACGATCACTTCGTTTTCCTCGTCAAGGAATTCCTTTATACCTTCGTAATCCGCTATAAAACTATTTTTTCCTCCGGATTGACCGGTCGTTAAAAGAACTCTATCGTCCTCGTGCAAATGCACCTTTCCGCCCTCAGCCGGCCTTATTCTCACTTCGGACCCCTTGGTATCCGCGATAATCGAAAGGGGAAGGTCCTTCTCGCTCCTGACTTTTTTCAGGCTGGCAATCAGGTCAGAATGTCCGTCCCTGGTGCCGTGGGAGAGGTTAAGGCGGGCACAGTTTACCCCTTCTTCCACCATCGATTCGATCACCGAAGGCGATCGGGAAGCTGGTCCGAAAGTCGCAACAATTTTAGTTTTGCTCATCTATAAGAAGTCAAGTTAAAAATAAAAAGACCTGATTTAAAGATTCACTTAAACCAGGTCTTGACTTGTGTAACCACCACTGTTATTCCTCTTCGCTGAGCTTTTTATATCTTCCAAGTTCTTCTTTAATCTCCGGCCTCTGGAGTTTTTCGATCGCTCTGTTCTGGAGCTGTCTTACTCTTTCCCTGCTTATATCAAATACCTCGCCCACTTCTTCCAGAGTCCTCGTTTTATAATCCTCAAGACCGTATCTTAGCTTAAGTATGTGTTTTTCTCTGTCCGTTAATTCCTTGTTCAACAGACCTTTAAGCCTGCCCTTTAATAGAGAATCGAAGGTTTCCTGTTCCGGAGTTGGGAGGTTATCGTCTGCAAAGATATCGCCCAGTACCCCGCTATCGCTGGATTCCTCACCCAGGGGCTTGTCCAGTGAGACTGTCGTCTGAGCTGCCTTCTTCGCCCGTCTGACCTTTTCGACCGTCACGTCCAGGTCTTCGGCAACCTTTTCAATCGGCGGCTCCGTCCCGTGCTCCTGGATGTATTCTTCTTCCACTCTGTCTATCTTCCGGCTCAATTCCTTCATATGAGCCGGAACCCTGACAGTTCTGGACCTGTTCGTTAACGCTTTTAATATTGCCTGTCTTATCCACCAGGTAGCGTAGGTACTAAATTTATAGCCCTTCCTCCAGTCGAATTTCTCGATTGCCTTCATTAACCCTAGATTTCCTTCCTGGATCAAGTCGAGAAAAGGTAATCCGTAATTACGATATTTTTTGGCAATGCTGATAACTAATCTAAGATTGGAAGAGGCAAGCTTTTCTCTTGCTTCTTCGTCGTCCTGCTCGATTCTTTTGGCTAGTTCTACCTCTTCTTCCCTGGTGAGTAACGCTTCGTTTCCTACCTCGTCAAAGTATCTCCTGATAGGGTTTTTCTCGTTATCGTCTTTTAATTTCCTATTTGCCATGTCCACCTCCGTAGCTTAATATTCTGGTTAGAGAATTAGTTTTAATTTAAGATATTATTTTAAAATTTAAGAAACAATTGCCCTTCGGCAGAGTTTAATCATATGAAAGGAAACTGAAGTAAACTTATAAGCCACACGACATTCGCAGGTAAGTAACCACTTGCGGACACTCATATTTATTATATATCGTTATAGGGATTTGTCAAGCGAAAGTTTTGAGTTAATTAGAGATTACTTCTATCTCCCCGAACAGATTGGGAAGACTATAAATATTGAAAAAGCAAGTACTTTTCCGTTACGATAGAAATTGATTATTGAAACCAGAAAATAAGATTGATCCTGTAGACTGGAGGAAAACACCAAAATGACCACATCTGAAAACACTGACCTTACGAGAAGAAAGTTCCTCAAGTGGACTGCCGGCGGCCTGGTAGGCGCGGGAGCCCTGACCCTGGGACTAAAACCCTGGAAGGGTAACCCGAAAGCCGTGACGGTTAGCCAGAAAAGACCCGCAATGGGTACGTTCGTGGAGATAACCGCCCGCGGTGAAGAGGAAGGTAGGCTGGACCAGTTACTGGACGAAGCGTTCGAGGAAATAACCGAAGTGGACGAATCGATGAGCGTCTTCAAGGAACAAAGCAACGTCTACCGGTTAAACAGGGCCGGCAACAAGAAGGTGGACCTGACCCCGGGCACGGCCGAGGTACTGACCGAGGGCCAGAGGATATCCCAAATTACCGAAGGGAGTTTCGATATGACCTCGGGGCCGTTACTCGACCTGTGGGGCTTCTACGACGGCAAGCTTTCGGTACCCTCGGAGGGTGAACTCTCCGAGACGCTGAAGCTCGTCGGCTACGAAGGGCTGGAAGTCGACCCCGCCAGAGCCACCGCCACCCTGCCCGACCAACAAGCGGCGATAGACCTGGGCGGGGTAGCCAAAGGCTACGGGGTGGACAGGGCGGTCGAGGTCCTGAAGGACGGAGGGGCCTCAGCCGGGCTGGTAAACGCCGGAGGCGACATAAGGGGCTTCGGTAGCCCCGAGGCCGACAGAGCCTGGAAGGTTGGTCTCCAGCACCCTCTAACCGAGGATGAGCTCCTCGGAGCCCTGGACCTTATCCTTCCCGCAGTTACCACTTCCGGCAACTACGAGAGCTTCTTTACCTACCGGGGCAGCAAGCTTGCCCACATAATAGACCCCAGGGACGGACGTCCGGTGGAGGATACGCTGAGCGTCTCGGTCCTTACCGACAGTGCGGTCGAGGCTGACGGACTATCAACCGGCCTGTTCAGTCAGTCCGCGACGGAGGCGGTAAGTACGGTCTCCGAGCTGGAAGATACCGAACTGATCTACATCTGGAATGAAGACGGAGAGGTAAAGGTCGAGGTTACGGAGGGGCTCCAAGGGGAAGTGGACAGGAGCAGTTACGAAAGAGAGCTGGCTTCTCTCGGCTGATAGATTATTGGCGAGATTGACTTTTGGAATTGAGATAATTAAACCCCCTCCGGAAAATGGAGGGGGTTTACCTCATTCGCCGATAATCTTTACCATTACTCGTTTGTCGCGTTTCCCGTCAAATTCTCCGTAGAATATTTGTTCCCAGGGTCCAAAGTCCAGTTCGCCGTCAGTGATTGCAACCGTAACGTCCCTTCCCATGATCTGTCTCTTCAGGTGGGCGTCGGCGTTGTTTTCTACTCCCCTGTTGTGCCTGTACTGGTCGGTAGGTTCGTGGGGAGCCAGTTCTTCAAGCCACTCTTTGAAGTCCTCGTGAAGACCGCTTTCCGCGTCGTTGATAAATACGCTCGCGGTAATATGCATCGCGTTTACCAGGCATAATCCTTCCTTGATTCCGCTGTCGGTTAAGATTTTTCTCACGTCTTCCGTGATGTTAATCAGTTCAACTCTGCTGTCAGTATTGAACCAGAGATACTCCCTTGTCGATTTCAAGTTATCACCTCGCGCATCTTTTCCTTAATGGTGAGACAGTTGTGAGTTAGTTGCAAAGATGAGTAATTTTAAAACAGGTATGGTGAAGGGAGCCTCAATCTTCGCTCAAAGCAAAATATATAGAATTAAACCCTTTGACCACTTTATGAAAGCAGGTGAAGGTCACCAACAACGACTTCGTTTTAATCCATAGCCTCCGCCCCTTAGCTGGCTACTGGATTAAGTAAATCTTCCTTCTTTAGAGGTTAAGTCATGCCCAGCTAAGGGGCGAAGGGCAGATAAGATCCAGACAATTAAGTACGGCGGTGGTGAAAGAGCTTTATATTTCGCCCACTAGATCAAGGCCCTCTTCAAGCGTTTCGTCACCCGGCTCCCAGTTAACCGGACAGACCTGGCCCTCGTGCTCCGATACGAATTTTGCCGCTCTTAACCTCCTAAGTATTTCGGAGACATTGCGGCCTATGCTGTTATTATGAATTTCCATGTGAACGACCTCTGCTTCCGGGTTCAGGATGAAAGTAGCTCGCCAGGACAGGCCCTCGTCTTCTTTATAAGTCCCAAATTGTTTACTTATTTTCCCGTTCGGGTCAGCAATCATGGGATAGTTGACTTTCCCTATTGCTTCCGAATGGTCGTGCCAGGCCTTGTGAACAAAAGCCGTGTCCGTGCTTACGCTCAGTATTTCAGCGTTCTCCTCCCGGAATTCCTCGTATTTTTTAGCGAAGTCCTCCAGTTCGGTGGGACAGACAAATGTGAAGTCAGCCGGATAGAAAGCTAGCACAACCCACTTTCCTCTGTAGTCGTCGAGTTCTACGTCGATTATTTCGTCCTGAATGAATGCTTCAGCTTTGAAGTTTTCTACTTTGTTCCCGATCTCGACCATAGATATCACTCCGTTGTAATACATAATTAATTTTAATTAATAATAAGTTAAAGTTAGAATTTTTCAACCCAATTTCCGGATTGTTTCGTACTCCGAAAAATGATTGACTAATTTGCCCGCGAGCCGGGTTGCAGTTAACCTTAAGAGAATAAATATGAATTTCAGAGATTATTCGCTCCGGATACGGTTAACAATGGTACTATTGGTTGTAGTAATCACTCCGGTGCTATCCGTAACTGGAAGTGGGGCTTCCTGCTTTCTGGACCTGACGGATGTCCCCGTCGTAGAATACTGTCCTGCGTCTTCAAGCAATTTTTCTTCAGAATCCCGGACAGCTGGAGATATCAAGTACATCGTTATTCATACCGTGCAGGGATCTCTGGATAGCGCCGTTCATACTTTTAGTTCGCCCGATTTAAGTTACCCCAGGAGTGCGCACTATACGATCGGACTTTCCGGGGAGGTAGTGAAATCGATTCCTCCGAGTAAAGTTGCCTGGCACGCGGGCACTTCTCGACTGGGCAGTGGAGAAAATCACGAAAGCAGAGTACTGAACTCTAACTCGATAGGAATTGAGCACGCAGGTTACGTAGGCGACAGGAATTT
>JAIPHN010000076.1 GCA_021735185.1 Candidatus Bipolaricaulota bacterium | reverse complement strand
CCATTGATCTTGGCCAAGCATCGAAAATCAACTGGGTGCTGGTTCGGTCAGACATATGCGCCGCGTCGCTGGAATTTTCTCGGTTCGGTACCCTTTCTTTGTTATAGTCCAATCCAATAAAGAAAGGATGGAGAGCGAGGCCAAGTTCGGAAGCAGCGATTTCCACGCTGGGGAAATCGCCTGCGGTTTTATCGAACGGTTACCAAAGAACTTAAAAGCCTAAGAACAGGAGACCATTACACAAAGCGGTAGCCGGGGGGTTCGATCCCAGGTGTAGACCCAGGTCGAGGTTTTTAAGTTGCAGTTAATAAAGCAGTTTCGGTCACTGTGCAAACCTTTACCCATCCTAAGCAGGCCGGGACCCCGAGCCTCTCCGGTAGGTTTGGTAGACAAAATAAGATTGCCAAGTGTTTTTTCAATAACGGGGGCGCGGGGACCCCCTCTACTGGGTTCGGTAAGAAAGATAGCAGCTTCGGTCACTATACCGAATTTGGTTTTAGATTTTGGGTTTTTGGTGTTAGGGAAAGACAGCAAGAATCCATGGGGGATTTCTTATTAAGCTTCACCCCCACCTCAGTCCTCCCCCATAAAGGTGGAGGAAGAATAATAGAAGCCCCGATCAGTGCGCCAGTGCGATTTAGAATCGGTCGGGCACGGTGACTCAGCCTGTTAGTGCAGAAAAGAGTAGCCCCGGTCACTGTGCCGGGGCGGGATGATCTTATTTAAATAATAGCAGCCCCCCGTCACTGCGCTGGGGGCGGATGATTCGATAAGCAAACTATCGGCCGGGCACGGGGACTCGCCCTACTCCTTCTGGGGTAAAGTGACTTCCGGTCGGGCACGGTGACCCTCCCTGCTGAACTAGTAACCAAAGCAGCCCGGGTGACTCTGCCCGGGCGGTTCGTTCGTTCCTAGATTTGGCTGGGTATGTTGACCCACCCTGCTAAGAAACGAGAGGTCCTATAAGATCTTTGCGGCGGTTCAGGTTGAAAACTGTCCTGAAGTATGGGTTTGGCTGTAAAGAATTGGCGATCGGGTGAAGAGAAACTTAGGTGCAAAAGGTGGGAATATTCAGGAGGGCGGAGTAGTTCCGCCCTCCTCTTCTATTAGTGAAATGACCTTTTCTCTCAATTTCTTTACCAGGTCAGGTAGTTTATTCTGTAGCAAGGGAGATAGGCCGTCTCTAATGGACATGTCGTCAGGAATTACTCCCATGATAATGATCTTCTCCGGCCGTTCTCCCAGGGTCTCGGATAGCTCTATTGCTTCGAGCAAGTTGGCGTCGTGAGTACTTCTGACCGAAATATCGCTATCCACTTCCTCCGGTCGGAAAAAAATTGAATCCCCCGGATCTCCTCCGCTTCTCAATGCATCAACTATTACTGCCTTATCCAGCCCTTCCAAGTAATGTAGGATATTCATTCCCGAAGTTCCCACTTCGTGAAACTCTACTTCTCCGGGGAATTCTCCCTTCTTGAGTTCGTTTACCAGCACCACCCCTATTCCGTCGTCGCCTTTCAGCGTGTTACCTATGCCTAATACGCCTAGTTTTCCCACTTGACCAACACCTGCCGAGAAAGCCTTGTAGCTTGCTGCGGGAATGAATCGACCAGAGTTTTTCCAGCAACCAGCACTCAATTGAGAAAAGCTACCTGGAGAATTATCCACCGCTAAACATTCATGGCAGCCTAGACTGCAATTGAGTCAATTATATTGATCCAGGGTTATAACTCAATTGAGTGCTGGTATGAGATACCTGGATAACATATGGTAAGCGTATCTAATTGGGCTAAGTTAACCATGAAATTCGCACTTTGTGTTTAACCAAGCTAGTCTCCTCAAGTGAGTGCTGGGTCAATTCTCGTTTTTTAAGTCTAAGTTTGTATCCAAATGTTTTTCTACTAGCCCCGTTTCTTGGGGCGGGGTTCTTGACTCCTTGCAGTTCTATTCTACGAACTCCACGTCCAGATGGTGGGTCGAGCAAGAAATACAGGGGTCATACGCTCTTACCAGCATCTCCAGGTTTAATTCGATTTCCTCTTCCGGTTTATCTTTTTCTATTAAACTTGGTGCCAGTTCTTCCATGTCGTGTTGTATATTTGCGTGGTTTTGATTGGTAGGAATCACGCAGTTTCCGGCAGTGCAAACCCCTTCTTCGTTGTACGTGTAATCGTGGAACAGGATACCTCTTGGGACTTCGACTGCACCTATTCCCCGACCAGACTGGACTTCGATCTCGGGTTCGTAGTAATCATCCTGCGGTTCGAGTCCGTTCTCGAGCAAAGTATCTATTATCTTAATTGAGTCCCTGACGTTGTGAACTACTTCAACCAGTTGGGCTATATTATTCATAAACGGGTTATGATTGATCGGCTTAAGGTTGAACCTTTCAGCGACTCCCTTCGCCATCGGGGAAAGCTGATCATAGTTATTATTCAGCCTGGCAAGTGCTCCTACCATATAGGATCCCCTGTTGTTGCGAGCGAACTTTGCGGTGGATTGGTTCACCACGTACTCGTTTGTGACATCCAGGTAGTCATCCACGGGTGATATGCCCGTATCTGTAGACCTTATCTGGCCGTCGTAAAAAGCGTATTCCTCATCGGTTGTCAACGAGATGAATTCGGTTTCGCGGGAAAAGTCGGGTAATTTGTCCGCTTTCTCTTCACACAAGTCGGCTACTGCCATCAGATCGTTGAACGAGTTCTTGAGTTTGCTCCTTAGCTCGGTTAATTCCTTTTCCGTCGGAATTTTGGAGAAACCGCCGGGAATCAATCTCTGAGGATGAGTGGTCCTTCCGCCTACAAGATCGGACAGTTCGTTGGCCAGTCTATGTATTTTTATAACGGTTTTCAGTTCCTCCGGGTGAGAAGACGCAAGAGGTATTACCGATCCTTCACCCATTAAATCGGGCAGGGCAAGGTAACCTACGTGCAAGATATGGCTCTGCATGTTCTCTCCGTGAAGAACCAACTTCCTGAGCAACTCGTCCTGGTCGGAGATTTCAATTCCTATTGCGTCCTCGGTCGCCTTAAGTGAGGCTAGTGTGTGGCCGATAGAGCAAATTCCGCATATCCTTGAAGTAATGTGATGTAATTCTTTCCAGCTGTGATCAACGACCATTGATTCGAAGTAACGCGGAGTTTCTATTACCTGCCATTCGCATTTTTCTATCTGGCCGTTACTCGCGTTCACCTTGATATTCCCGTGGCCTTCTACTCTAGTTAGATATTCGACATCGATATTTATCTTCTCGTTACTCATTGTTACGTTCCTCCTGTTGCCAGCCAAAGTAGAGGTTAAATTTGTTTATTACTTCCTCTACGGTGAGACCGTATTTATCCAGTACCTTTTTATGAGCGTTTTGGTTGGGATTGTCAATTAGTCCCCTGCAACCCCAGCAAGTTGTACCCTCGTTTATACATTTGGAATCGCAACCAGCCCGCGTGACGGGACCAAGACAGAATGGGCCCTGGTCCACGGCGGAGGGACCTGGCGTTTGAACTTCTCTTTTTGTAGAGGGAAGTCTTTTTTCTTCACCGTTACGAGCGAAGACACATACGTTTTCGTTCATTTTACACTCGACGCAGACCGGGTAGGTCGGGATGTTTGGTTTCTTCCCCTGAACGAGGGATTCCACGACGTGAATGAATTCGTCCTTGTCTATTGGGCAGCCGTAAACGTAATGATCGACGTCCACTATTGCATCTGCCGGCTTTGCCTTATCCCAGGCCTCGACCTTGTCGGCGTCATCGCCGTAAACTCTGTCTTCTACTCGTTCCGGATCCTGGGAATTTCGGATGGAATTGATTCCTCCTATCGCGGCACAGGATCCCAGAGCCACGACTATGTCAGCATTTGATCTGATCTCCCTCAACCTTTCTGCGTCGTGGTCGGTGGCAATGGAGCCTTCTATGAAAGCGACGTCGTAATCGTCTGATTTTTCTGTCATGATTTCCCGGAAGTTTACCAGGTTGACTATTTCCACCAGATCTATAACCTTTTCCTCTAGATTGGCAACCTGAAGCTGGTCTCCCTCGCAACCGGCGAAATCAAAGAAAGCAACTCTCGGTTTCATTATATGGCCTCCTCAAAACCCTTGACTCTCTTGTAGTTAAATACCGGGCCGTCCTGGCAAACGTATAGTTCCTCGTCGGCACCGTTAATCTGGCAGTGCCCACATTTACCAAGGCCACATTTCATCCTTCTCTCCAGGGAGAGGTAAATCTGGTCATGAGGTAGTTCCTTCTTATCTAATTCCTCGATAACAAATCTGTACATAACGGGTGGCCCACAGATTACCGCGTAAGTATTATCCAAATCAATATCCACCCCCGGAATCAGCTCAGTGATAACTCCAATATTACCATCCCAAACGACCTCGTCGGGGCAAAAGTCTACAGTGGATTCGTGGTATATGTCCTGTCGTCGAGCCCAGTTATCTACTTCGTCCTCAAACATCTGTTCACACGGCCTTTTACACCCGTAAAGGATGTTAATCTCGTTAAATTCGTCTCTCCTGTCAAGTACGTAGTTGATTAGAGATCTGAGAGGTGCTATTCCCAGACCACCTGCTATAAAGAGAAGGTCCCGATCTCTTAGCTCATCTATGGGAAACCCTTCTCCAAATGGGCCTCTTATTCCGACGTTTTTCCCAATCTCCATTTCGTGTAGGGCATTTGTCACGTTCCCTACCGCCCTTACACAAAGTTCGAAAGAAGGTAGGCCTCTTGTTGGAGAAGAAGTTACGGATATCGGTGCCTCTCCGACACCAGCTATCGATAGCTCGATGAATTGCCCGGGGTCCTGTCCTAACCTTTCACCGTTCTCTAACTCTAACTCAAACAATTTGGTGTCGGTGGCTATCTCCCTTTCTCCGATAATTCGTGCCTGTCTTGGTTCGTATAACGATTTATCCGGACTCATTGGGTTCCCTCCTTCATTTTGTTAAATATGTCGACTGGGTCCGCTATGTCGGGTAGACACTGTGCCGAGCACCTGCCGCAACCCACACAGGCGATGTCGCCAAACCGGTTGTACATGTATCTTCCCTTTCTCATATACCTGTGTCGGTAGCGAGCTGCTTTTTCCTCTCTGAAGTTCTCGTCTCCGGCTACTTCGGCGAACGCTTCCAGCATGCAACCGTCCCACGTTCTAAGGCGCTCCCCCTCAGTCAGGGAAAGGTCATTAATGTCATTGACGTCAAAACAGTAGCAGGTCGGGCAGACCAGGTTACAGGTTCCGCAACTAAGACAGTCTTCTGCGTTTTCCTCCCAGAATTCGTCCTTCCCGTAGTATTCCTTGAGGAGAGTGGGGAGTTCGAAAGGATCGAACTTCGGATCGTTCCTGAATTTGTTGGGTAGTTCCTTTTTGTACTGTTTTACCTGTTTGATTTCTTCCGGTTCGATATCATTTACTGCCGAACCCGCCTTTTCAACTAGCCTGCTTCCCTTTGCGGACCCAACTTCCAGTGCGTATTTATCGCCAATGTCGGTTAACATGACATCGTAGCCACTATCGACAGTAGCCGTTCCCATTGTATCTGCAAAAGACCAATCGGACACGTTAACCATGTTTACTCCGACCAATACGGATTGTTCTCGTTTGTCGAGATAGTAGGGATCTTCGTGGGTATCTTTAAAAACTTTATCCATTTGCTCTATGGCAATTAGATCGTAAGGATGAATACCCAGAATTATCCGAGGTATGACTTCGTTAACTGTCTCCATCTCCCCTTCCTCAGTATTGTACTCGATCAGCGTTTCCCTCTGAGGCATGAAGTATTTTTTTGGGGGGAGTATCGTCACGTCATAATCCAGTCTCAAGTCCTCTGCCGATTCCAGGGGGTCGAAAGCGAACTTGCTGCTTTTTGATTGGACCCCTACGACTTCCCTGTGGTCATTTTCAATTAAATTGCCGACAAATTCGGTGAAATTGCTTTTGTTAATTACTTTCATATTGCCTCCAAATGTTCTTTAATTTCCCGCTCGGGCAGGTAAGGGATATCAATTATGTCAACTTTTTGGGATGGGCGTTTATATGTGGATATCTTTAAACTGATTGAAGGGTAGGCTCCCGTCCATCCCAAAGCTTCATATCGCCCTTGTTTTAACAGCCTGCCCCAACCTGTTTGTAGGTTGATAATCGGGAATGGGATTTCAAAGACCCTCCATCTCCGAGTTATGGCCCGTCATTCAAGCTTCCATCTGCCCCTCAGCCAAGCACTGTAGGAAACTTGCGTGAAGGTATTCACTTTCGTTAGGAGGATAAGGAATGTTTTTCGTGTTTTCAAGAAGAAAGCGAAGTTTGATCGCTATTGATGAGCCTTAAAATAAATTGAAATTATTTAAATTGCTTCCTCTGAACCCGGACGAATAGCCACCAGTTGTGATCTGGCCACCCTCTGGCCAGGTGTGTTGAAAAGTTGTTAGTCTGGTGGTAAACTAATAATCAATCAGGCGGGATAGTCTATCCCACCCTGAAAGAATTTTCACGTTTAATCTTAATACTCACTGACTTTGGAGGTAAATTTTTAGATGAAAAAAACTTCTTTAGTTTTGTTGATCGGGTTAATT
>JAIPHN010000075.1 GCA_021735185.1 Candidatus Bipolaricaulota bacterium | reverse complement strand
GCTGTTGGGTGGTAACCGAGATCCTGTGCGGCCTGAAGAACAATTTCTTTTGTCTCGGAGCTTATCGTTGGCTTGTTGTTAAGAGCCATAGAAGCAGTTGAAGTGGCAACCCCGGCTTTGTCTGCCACGTCCCTGATTGTTATATTATTTTTCCGGGTGTCATCTTCGTTCATGGCTATGACCTCAGGCGGATTCAGTTATTAACTTGAAACGTTTCAAACGTATTATAACACGAAGATGGACTTTCGTCAAATACGAGTATATATGTTTACTGATACATTATAACCCTTGTTGTTTTCTAATTGGTACCTCTCGGTTTGAATTGCTTTCGTTAATCTTATCCTGGTTGAGTGATTCTCTCTTACCTCCAACTCTAAAACAGCATACAGCCCGAAGCCACTGCGGTTTAACAGGCTAGTGCTTCACCTATTAGGTATGAAACCCATAACTGGTAAACCGACTTCTCGCCCCCTTGTGTAAAATACGCTTTACGGATAACCCTCGACTTTCGGCTAACGTGTCGAAACCGCTTAATTCAGGTCTTATAATGAAATTAATATGAAAGAACTTCTGAAAAACGCAAAGACTTTGCTGAGGTATTTGTTTGGAGCGGGTACGCTGTATTTGCTCTGGTTGGTACTCTTTCGGGACCTGGGCCCGGTCTATCTGATTGGCGGGGTTTTTGTGGTTGCTATTGTCATTTTCCTGTTCCGGAGATTCGATCTGTCCATAGACATTCCGATCGAATCGCTGGGACGCCCGTTAACCTGGTTGCGGTTTTTCACTCTGCTCCTGTTTGAAATAGCCAGGTCCACCATCCGGACCTGCTACCTGATCCTGACCGGCGGGGTCGAAGGGCGAATTGTCGTTTACGATACTGAACTAAAAACGGGTTCAGCCAAGCTATTTCTGCTGAATTCCATTACCTTAACTCCGATAACTATAGCTATTTTGTCCGAAAAAAACTGGTCTATATCCATCATATTGACCTGGAAGGCCAGGGGGATTACGAAGATATGGTTGATAAGATTCACTCGACCTTCGAAGAACCGCTAAAGGGATTACACGGATAGTGGACCATGTTGAGGATTTCGATTGACGTAATTGTTGGAGTAAGTCTGGCCTTTACACTGTTTCGTCTCTTTCACGGTCCGGATGTCCTGGATCGTCTGCTGGGATATAGCTCTGTCACTGCCAAGATAGTTATTCTGCTTGCGGTAGAGGGTATCTTTGGTGAAAGGACGGTGTTTGTCAACCTGGCGTTGATCTATGCGATACTGAGCTTTCTCGGAATTGTTATAATAGCGAGGTACATTGAGCGAGAGGTATGAACTTTTTCTCTCTGTTACTGATTTATCTTGGACTTTTGATAATGCTGATCGGGTCTTTCGGAATAGCCCGTCTGGCTAATATCTACTCCCGTTTGCAGGCCAGCGGGGTTTCGGATACTGTCGGGGTAATACTCATTTTGCTGGGCTTTCTTCTACGAAAAGGCTTCCGGTTTTCCGATTCCTTTCTCGGGCTATTGATACTTTTCTTCTTCGTTACCGGCCCTATCGTCACCCATTCGATTGCCAAGACGGCATTTCTATCCAAGGTCGAGCCTACCAAGACGACGAAAAAAGGTGAAGAGGAATAGCGATGCTGATACTTTTTAGTCTGCTCCTTCTCGGCCTTGCCCTGGCCGTCCTGATGCAGGAGCGGTTGTTGAATGCCGTTATACTCCTGGGCGTATTCAGTCTACTGAGTTCTGTGATATATTTCCTGGTTGGTGCACCGGATGTTGCGGTGACGGAAGGCGCTATCGGAGTTGCTTTCGTGACTTTTATCTACGTTCTGGCACTGAGTGATCAGGGAAAGCTTCACGTAATAGCAGAGGAAGTCCCTCCCTTCTTGTTTCAGGAGAAAGGTGAATTGCAGGGCTTGGAGCTGGAGTTATTGCGGGGTTTTGCGAAAGAAGTCAATCTTGAACTGGAAGTAGAGTTCGTTGCATCCGACGAATTGAACTCATTGATTGGCGGCAGACGGGCGGACGTCATAGCCGGGGCATATTTTCCCGGTTATATACCCGAACAGGACCTGAATAACACGAGGAGCTTTAATAAAGCCCAGCTGTCCAGGGTCGTTTGTTCGGAGATGGAAGGAAGAAGAACCGGGATTCTGCCCGAAGTCGAGTTTCTTAAGAGTCAGAAAGGGAGCGAAATCGATATGGAGGAGGAAAGTCCGTTTAAGGTGGGGGAAATGCGGCGGATCACAAGGCATCAGGATCTAGAACAAGAAGAACTAGTTCGCTTTAACTCACTTGATAGAATGGTTGATGCGTATAACCGGGGCGAGATAGGGGCTTTTGTGGCAGATTCGGGGCGCGTATCGAATGCCCTCTACAAAATAAATACTCCCTTACGCGAAAAAAGCCAGATAGTTGCGTTAGGGGAAGTTGAATACGGTTTTGCCGTATCGTCCGATGAAAGCGACCTGCTGGGCGATCTGGATGGATATCTGGAAAGACTGGAAAGGTCGGATAGAATTTCCGAACTTCTGGACAAGTACCTTCGGTGATGGAAATGGACAATTTCTCCTTTTCCGTTAAGAAAACATTCACGGTAATCATTGTCTCCCTCTTTGGAGGGCTCACGATTTCAGCGGTTTTTCTCGGGAGAAGCCCGGATACAGCACGTATTGGCCGATTATACCTGGAACGAGGTTTCGAGCTCGAGAACATTAGCAATACCGTCTTCGGGGTTTACGGTATGTTTAGATTTTATGACACCCTGCTTGAACTCATGATATTTTCCACGGCAGTTCTGGGAATCACTATTTTTTCCGACCTGGAACCATCGACAAGGACGAGGGGAGAGCAAATGATTGAGTCCCACGTAGTTACCGCGTCGGCATCCTTTCTCTACCCGATAATGGCGGTATTTGGGCTTTACCTGGCTTTTAGCGCCCACCTTGGACCGGGTGGTGGTTTTGCGGCCGGAGTGATTGGAGGAAGCGGTATCCTCTTTCTCGCCTTGTCAAAGGGAGCCGAAGAAATGGGCCGAAGGTTTAACGAGCATACTATGAAGCGGGTTGAATACATAGCACTCGTTTTTGCCATGCTGGCGATGGTACTGGGAATCCTGTTTCCGAAACTAATTTTCGAAGACCTGCAGGGAATCGGGGTGATTATAGTTGTTAACATGGCTATCGGATTAAAGGTATTTATCGGAACCTGGGCGATATTGCACTTCTTCGTAAAACACAGAGGGGAAGTATGAGTAATTTTGCGGCCACGATTACGATCATTATCGTTGTCGTTGGAGCGATTGGACTTATCCTGAAGAAGAATCTACTGATGAAGCTTTTGAGCTTGAGCATAGTTAATACGGCGACCATTCTCTTCTTCGTTCTGGTGGTTTACAGGCCTGGTGACAGGGCACCTATCGGTCCGGAAACCGTGTCTCAATATGCCGATCCCCTTCCGCAGGCTCTGGTCCTTACTTCAATTGTAATTAACTTTGGCGTCCTTGCCCTTTCCCTACTTTTTACGATGGTGCTGGTAAAGCGTTACCATACTCTGGACCTGGGGAAGATAGAGAAGTTCGTTAAAGAGGAGTTCGAAGAGGAGAAATCGTGATTGGTCTGCTGGCAGGAGTCACATCTTACATTTTTGCAGGAATTTTGAGCTTGCTCTTTTCCCGTTATCGTTACTGGTTCAGCTTGCTTGGCTGGCTGGGGGCTTCCTCCGGTCTAGCGTGGAGTGTGATCCTGTTCAGGGACTCGGGTCCTGTGATCAGCAGCCTGGGTAGTTGGGGCAAACTGGGCATAGATATCAAGATAGACGAGACGACCCTTCTGTTCGCCTCTCTGGTAGTCGCTTTGAACTTATTCACCCTTTTATACTTGCGCGGGAGAAGAGAAGGAACTTTCTACGCTCTTTATAACTTTTTACTGACGTCCGTTTACTCGGTTGCTTTTGCCCACGATCTGTTCAATCTGTACGTGACGATCGAGTTCATGTCCCTCGTGGCTATTCTATTGATCGGATACGAGCGTAAAGCCTATCAAATTTATGCCGGAGCAAAATACCTGCTAATTTCCTCGCTGGCGATGAGCCTCTATTTGATTGGCCTGGGGCTCGTTTACAGGGTCGGGGGATATTTAAGGATCGGCGAATTAGCCCGATCACTGGAGGGCAACACCGGCTTTAGCCTGACTCTGGGTTTGGGCCTGATGGTTGCCGGGTTAGCCGTGAAGGGAGGGATATTTCTTTTCAGCATGTGGTTACCCGACGCCCACTCCTATAGCGAAACCGTCGTTTCGGCCCTCCTTTCCGGTATGGCGATTAAATCCGGCTTGATCGGGATCATTCGGCTGTCGGAGTTGGTCGATTGGGGCCAGCTTTTGCTGGTACTGGGTGCCGTGACTGGCATCATGGGTGCGTTATTTGCCCTGATGAGCGACAGGCCCAAGAAAGTCCTGGCATATTCTACGATCTCCCAGGTGGGATATATTTTGCTTGGAATTGGCACCGGAACCTCCGCCGGCATCCTGGCTGCTTCCCTGCACCTGCTCTTTCACGGTCTGTTCAAGGCCCTGTTGTTCCTTTCCGTAGGAGCGGCCGGCGTTGGGGGAAAAGATATCAGTGGGGCCGAAGATCTCTCCCTTCCTTTCACCAGCAAAGCTGGATTGCTGGTCGGGTCACTCTCGATAATGGCCATACCCCCATTCAATAAATACTTTAGCAAGGCTCTTCTCGCAGAACAGGTTAACCAGGAGTGGGTCTGGCTGGTAATGCTGGCTATGGGCCTTGGAACGGCGATGTACACTCTAAAGCTTAACTGGGCGCTGATTGTGGAATCCCGGACTGAAGAATTTAGCAAAAACGACCCGTCAGTCGGGGCTTTTACGGTAGCAGTTGCTTTATCCGGATTCGTAGCCTGGGTTATGTTGGGCACTACTAATACGGTTCACTTATTTGCGTTAAACCACCTGGCAGTCTATATTTCCATACCTCTGGTCGGGGGGCTGGTACTGCTTGGTTTCGGAAAGAGGTTTAGCGAGTTATCTCCTCCTTCTTTTCCCTTCAAGCTGGATAACGCCATGATTTCGTTATTCTTTGGGTTCGTCCTGATAGAGATCATTCTGCTGATTGTTTAACCAGCTTAATTCTCCCGCTTCAGGCTGGGCTGAACCCTGGTCGAACTCCGCTCGAATGTCCGGGATTACTCCCCGGCCATCGTCGAATCCGCCCGTCCTTGTGAAATGCTTATAAGAGACCCCAAAATCCAGCCCGGAATTTGGAAGTTCTCCCGAAAATATATCTCCGTATGAAGAAGCCAGCCCGCCAGTTTCTTCGCCGACGATGGTTCCCGCTTCGACGTCCTTGATCGTTGCCGCGAAGTCCGCAGCAGTGGAAAATGTTCCCGGTCCGGTTAAGAGGAACAGGTTTCCGTCAAACCTGTATCCGGTATCCGGAGGTGGTTTTAAGTCGTTTTTGTAGGTAATAATCTTCTTTCCAAGAACCTTTACTCTAAACAGGGTTATCGGGTTCCATATATTCTTTTTCTTCAACACTGGATCAGAATACTTGACCCGCACTTCAGCAAAGGTGCAAAATGGTTTTCCGCTGACGTAGCGGTAGAGGTAATCGCTCAGTTTAGTGCTGCCGCCGCCGTTATTTCGCAAATCAATTATCAGGTATTTGGCATCCTGGCTTTTTATCCGGCGGAACGAGTTTTTGACGAATTTCTGGAATTCTTTCTTCAGGTTGCCCCGGAAAGTATTGAGCGTTAGTAAAGCTACGTCCTTCCGAGGGAAAGATAGTTCCCAGTTTAACTCTCGCTTTCCAAGGACCTGATCTTTTCTCTCTCTGTACCGATCGATTGTAATTCCCGCAGTATTGAGCTTTTCTTCTCTCCCGTCTTTCGTTTTATAATCAATCGAATACAGTCCGTCAAATTTGAAGAGAGCCCAGAGGTAGATCGGAAAATTGCGGGAAATTTTTCTTTTGATGAATGGTTTCCTCGCTGCCCCGACCAGGTCTTCCATCTGGCTGACGATATGGCCCGCGGGAATTCCGTTTATCTTAGTGATTTTTGCCCCGGCCTCCGGTGTGGCACCGAGCAGGTTGGCGGTAATGGAGATATTTCCCGAATCCAGACTAACGAGCAAAGGAAAGATCTTCCCTCCATCGGTGCTGTAATCGTTAAATTCGGCGTGAATCGAAAGGAAAGTATGACCGTCCTTAAAGTCAGCGACGTAGGGTACCAGTAACCGGAAAAGTCCCCTCTGGGACCACGAATCTCTGGTTCGCAGTTCTTCCAGAACACTCTGGAATTTCCTTTTTGCTACCTCTACGTTAGTGGCAAAGTATAGATTCGGATGGATTTGCTGAAGCCTGTCTCGCAGGTATCTCGCATCCTCTATTGCCCGAGTGGTACTTATTGATGTCTCTCCAGCTACGTGGAGCCCGGTTATGGCCAGTATAATTACGATTAAAATGGGTAAATATTTGTTTTTCATTATTAGTCTTCGCGGATTCTAACAGAGAATATATTAATCCAGAGCCGGAATCCTTTAATCAGACATTTGTCGGAGATCGTAAAAAATATAGAACAGTGTGAACCCACCTACTTCCATTTT
>JAIPHN010000074.1 GCA_021735185.1 Candidatus Bipolaricaulota bacterium | reverse complement strand
TATTCCTCTCGGCTTATCTCGCCCGTTTCCAGACTCACCTGAAGCTTCTTTAGTTCATTTTGGACTTCTTCCGGGCTATAATAATTTCCCAGCTCTTCGTCGACCTGACTCTGAATCTCATTTAATACTTTTTTTGAAATTTTGAGCGGTACATCTACGAAAAGACCTTTTAGCAGGTTGTCGACTACTAACACGGAATCACCTTAGCTCCATATCCACAAAGTTAAACGGAGGCCAGGGTCCGTTGTATTTGAAAGTAAGATATCCGGGCTGAGATTTGCCCAGGGATTCCATGGCACCGTCGAAGTCGTCCTGGGAAGAGCGATCAAGCAGGAATGCGAGGTTGGCCGCCATGCGCTCGTCAAAAAGGTCGTTTGCGGTCCAATCGTCCGAAACAGGTGACAGGTAATCCAGCATTGTGTCACGGAGCTCTTCTTTTCTGGTCTCGATCTTATCGTCTATCAGTTCACCGACCTCTACTGTAGCCTGGTACTGATCTCCGACTTTACCTTTCTGAACTTTCTTCTTTAATTTTTGAACCTCTTTATCCGTTTTCCCTATTTCCCGGGCAACTTCGTCCGGATCCCAGTAGGCCTTTACTCCGTATTCTACCTTGTTGGCGATGCTGTCAAGCGTCTTCTGTAGCTTTTCCTCGTGCTCTTCGGCGATAGTTTCGACCGCATCAAGGTCATCAACGATCGCCCCGAAACTGACGGGAGCTAAAATCTCCGTCAAATCGAGCAAATCACCCAGGGTCTCGGAGTGAGCCTGGACGTTTTTTCTAGTTGCTCGAAGCTTGCTTCCCAGGTCTACTTCGCTGTAGAGAAAACCTATGCCCTGGCACGAGAGAAGCTCTATTTTGGCGGACTCTCCTCCTATGTCAGCTTCTATGTCGTGATCCCAGTTTTCAGCTACTCCCCCGGGAACTGCTCCGTAAAGGTAAATTTTCATGCTTTAACTTATCCTCCCGTATAAAACTACTTTCTATCCTGATAACGGAAAAGCACATTTTTCACAAACATCATAATAAGCGAAAACTTCTCAGAAGTCAGTTAATAATAATCAATAGAATTTAACGAAATTAATGAGAAAGTTCGTCCACAATGCTCGTTTTTCAGCACTTAAAACGGACTGAATTACGCTTAAGCGAAACTTTTAAAACCAGATAAGATGTTTCGTGGGTGCGGGCTCAATAAAACTAATTGAACTGACGTATAGTTTTCGTTTTATCGTAGCTCCATATGGCCATATGAAGTAGTCTGGCTCGTTTGTCGACTTTCTCTCTTCTCTTCTTATTAATTTAATTTAAGCCAAGTCGTCAAGTAGACCAATTTCCTTAAATTCTCCACTGACGTTAGTCCCGGTTATCTACTTTCGCTTTAACCGGGTAGTTTGATACACGGGTTTGTCTCCCTCTTTAAAAATCTAATTTAACTACTCCGCCGGATAGTACGTCCGATCCTCTTTTTTAACCCTTCCCTCTTCTACCAGCGTATTGGCAGCCAGGATCAACTGACGCCAGTCAACGCCAATGATTTCCCCTATTTCCGTGAGCTTTACCCCGTTCTCGTTTTCTTCTATAGCTTCGACTACTTCCTCGTAGAAGCGCGGTGCTTCCGTCTCTTCTTCTTTTGTTTCTTCCTTTTCCCCTGTTTCTTCTTCCTCTTCTGGTTGGGCCTCCGCTTCGCTTTCTTCCGAGACTGTCTCTTCCCTGCCTCTCCAGGCTTCCCTGGCAGTAGCCCGTTCGTTTTTCCATTTGGAAAGCTGTTCCGCAATTTCATCCTTGCGCTGTTCCGAGTACTCTGCCAGCTTGTCCTTCAATGCTTCCGCGGTTTCTTTTCTGGAAGTCGCTATATCATCAAGAAACTCTGCAGTTTCGGTTAATAGATCCGAAGTAGATTCCTTGATGTCTGTCACGTCTTTTTTTCTTTCGGATGCATCAGCCCGGATTGCTTCCATAAGATCGGAAAAAGCTTCCTGACGCTCCTCGTTGTATTGGTCCAGGTCCTCCTTTGCCATATCCAGGAGTTCTTTTACCTCTGTTTTAAGCTCGCCCACCCGGGACTTTCTTTCTTCGGATTCCTGGGCAAGTTGCTCCATCAACTCACGTATTTCATCTTTTCTTTCCTTGTTAAACTTATTTAAATCCTCGCCCGTTTCTTCCTTTACCCTGGCCACGAATCGACTCCGTTCCCGGGCGAATCCGGCCAATTTATCTTCCAGTTCTTCCTGGTTGTCCTCTCTTTCCTCCGCAAATTTGTTTAAATCCTCTTTTAATTCTTTTTTCCTTTCTTCGGTCCTGGCTTTTATGGACGCCAGCTCTTCGAGCCTCGTTCTTCTTTCTGCTTCGATTTCTTCGGCGAGTTCCGCCATTTCTTCGCCAAAACTCATCCTTACACCTCCTAACAGGGAATGTTGTATAACCGGATGCCGACCAGGTTGGGTATTTGTAAAGGCTATTCCTCTCTTTCCCAGTTTACTTCGCCTCGGGACCTGGTCTCTATCCGTTCAAATGAAGTAACCTCGTCGTCTTCCCCCAGTTTTATCGAATAGCGTTCGACCATCTGAGGCTTCGCGTGTTGCTTTCTGTATTCGTCTACCCGTGAGATTTCCAGTTCACCTTCCCACCCGTTTTCAACCTTCTCTAACTTGATTACTTCGCCTCTGGTGTCAAAGTTCTCTTCTGCGAAATCCAGGATGATATCTTTTGCTTCCAGAAAACCAGCCATCATACCCCCGTGATTAGTACGTCAAGTTATTCCCCTTTTTTCGAGGAGAATCTTTCGATTTTGTTTTTTCCACGTCGCCACTTTTTTCGAGGAGAATTTGCATTTGTTCCTGAACTTCACTCAACTTTTTCTCTGCTTTTTCCCGCCTTACTTTCAGTCGCTCCAGTTCGTCCTCCAGACGCCTTCGTCTATTTGATAAACTGTGGAGCTGAAGGTACGTTTGTTTTCTCCGTCTCCCGACTTTTGGGCTGTTTATCGTCTTGATATCGGCCACGGATTTTCTTCTTGATTTCATAGTAATTCACCTATAAATTATAAGGTTTCCTCTATCCTGTCCAAAATCTTTTTCCTCCGCTTTTCCCGCTGTCCGTTTTCAGCCGGCTGACTGAATACGTCAATACAAATATTCTGAAAGGTCGAATCCCCGGAAGTGGGATCTGCTTCGATGGATTTAATCGCTCTACCAATTTTAATCGAAGATCTCAGAGTATACTGATGGTCTCCCGAGGAACTTGATTTTCTCAGGTCACGTGTCAGCGAGACGATCTTTTCCGCTTTTTCCTCAGGAATCTCAGCTTTACTGGCAGTTATTTTAGTCTCCGTTTCCAGATCGTAGTCACGAAGATCAATCGTTATCATTCTGTCAAGCAGAGCGTCCTGAGTCCCATACACACCGGCATATTCGCTGGGGTTGCTCGTGAAGATAGCTTTGAAATCCGGGTCAACCTCAATATAACTTTCGTCGCTGTTTTTGGTGGTTAAATTGAGGATTCCCTCTTCCAGTACGCTCAGAAGAACGTTATTCGCCTCGGGCCTTGAGCGGGAGAACTCGTCGTAAATTAATATGTGTCCCTTCTTGCAGGCCCTGGTAAGCATCTGGGCGTTCCATCTTTTGTGGATCCTTTCCTCCGTTTTCAGAACTGAAGGGATATAATTATCAACGACCTTCTTCTTGCTGTAAGAGTTTTGTTTTCCGGTGAGGTCCGAGGTGTTCATCTCTTCGTCCCCATGTACCAGAACTGCGGGCTGGTCGAATTGCGATGCAAGGTGCATTGCCAGAGTTGTCTTGCCCGTACCGGTCGGGCCAGCGAAATGAACGGGAAAATCGGATTCGAGGTAAGAAACACTGCGTTCCGTTATTTGCTGGATTTCGTCGGTAGTTACAAAATCCTCACCTGGCTGTGGATAAAATTGTTCTCTCTTCATGACCGATTTTCTCCTCTGCTGTAACTTTCATCCACTACTTATTCCGTAGTGGGTTTGCTAAGTAATTCTCGTAAAGTATAGGGGCCGGAACAGATCTCCGGCCCCCGAATATTGAAGAAAATTACGCGGCTTCTGCTGCTTCGGCAGTTAATCCTACTGCTTCAGCGTACCTGAGCCATGTTTCTACGGAAGCAACTACTACTCTTGCTTCTACGGCCAGCAGCTCAATGCCAACCAGTGATACAGTGGCCCAAGCATCAACTACCAAGCCCTTGTCGAGAATTCGGTCAACAACTTCTGCTAGAGAACCACCTGACGCTGTTTTCTGTACTTCTGCCATATTAAAACCTCCTGTGTGTGTTAAGTTCAATATCATTATGTAATAACCCCACTCCAGACTAAAGGAACTAGGTTTTTAGAAAACCCACGCCTTTCTCCGTCATTTAGTATTACGCAATATAGAAAATAATGTTACATAGGTAATAACTTTAATTTGTGGGTCCGGTAAGGGAGATGAATCGGGGAAAGCGGGGAAAACTATCATTTGTGCCAATCTGCTCAGATTGAGAAATAAGAAAAATGTGGGCATCCTCCACGCTTAAGAAAGGGAAGCTAGAGCGAGGCAAAGGCCGTCAGGTAGCAGTGAGAGTGTAAAGTTAATGTAAGGGTGTGTACAGATAAAGGTATTAGAACTAATCCTTTCCGTACTTTTGTAGAATTTTGTCGAAAAGCTGGCTGCTAGGTGGGGTATTTGTGATGACCTTTAGTTCTGACCTTCGGGAATCGTTATATAGAATGTACTTCCCTCCCCGACCGTGGATTCAAGGGAGATTTCTCCACCATGACCGCGAATTATCCTCTTGCAAAAAGCAAGTCCAGCTCCCATTCCTTCCGAATTTTCCTCGGGATTTAGCTGTTCGAACATTTTGAAGACGGTTTCCTGATATTCCTCGGCTATTCCTTTTCCATTGTCCCTGACGAAGATGGTTAGTTTTGAATCTTCCTCGGCTTTTTCGTATCCGATTTTTACCCGCTTCGGCTCCGAGTTGTATTTATAAGCGTTGGAGATCAAGTTCTTGAGTACGACTTTGAGCTGGAAGCGGTCAAATTGTACCCCGGGGAAACCGGAATCGATTTTTATATCGAATTCCGACCCGTTAAAGGCCAACTCCCCTTTGATTTTTCGGACGAGATCAGGTATCTCTAATTCAGCTGGCGTGCCCTTCATAGTAATTCTGGTTAGATTGGAGACGTCATCCATCATTTCCTTTAACCGAGATGCGTTTTGCTTTAAGTTCTCTAATTTTCTCAGCTCACTGCCGGATAACTTCTCCTGGTTTTGCGTATATAGCATGTCACTGTAGGTTCCGATGGATCTTAGCGGTTCCTTTAAGTCGTGCGAGATAATCTGGATTATCTCCTCCAGCTTCTCGTTCGATTCTTTCAAGCTTTTTGCCCGGTTTCTCAATTCTTTTTCCAGCTCGATCCGCTCTGTCATATCGTGGAAGAGTGACAGAATGGTCTTTTCCCCGCGATATTCGATCAGAGTCGTACTCATTGAAGCTATTATTCTGGATCCGTCCTTTTTATTCAAAACCTGGTCTTCCCTGTAGTAAAATCGGTTTTCTTCTAATTTCTCCCTTAGGTCGGGAATTTCACCTGTCTGAAAGATATCCGACAATTTCTTTTCCAGCAGTTCTTCCGTCTTAAAACCCAATAGGTTCTCGGCTTCCGGGTTGGCTTCGAATATCCGACCCGACTCGAAACGAGAGAAAAGTATCGCGTCATAGGCATACTCGAAAAGTGTTTTGTACTTTTGGGCCGTTTCTTTTGCTTCGTTGTACTCGTCTAAGATATACCCTTCCAGGCTTTCACCTGTTGCTCCTTCCCTTCCGAAACATACAGCCAGGGAACCTTTATTGTTCGGATTCGTATGGACGACTTCCCACGTGATTTCCTTTTCCTCTCCTTCTTTGGTTAGTAGTTTGCTTTCCACGGTTTTATCCGATCGGAAGGAGTTCGGGAAGAACTTTCCTTTTATTTCTTTTTCTGCAAGCAAGTTTTCCAGTTGCTTCCCCTCTATTTCGGAATAACTGGAGTCAAAGACATTCTCGCAAGCGGAATTTAGATATACTATCTCTCCCCTGTCATTTAAAATCATTATCGGCGGCTTTTCCAGGGGGTCAAATAATCTTCTAAAAAAGGAGAGGTCATGGTTCAGGCCATTGAGATTCATAATAGTCCTTCATCCTCCAGGTCCAGCGGGAAGTGGTTTGCTAGCTTGGACAGGCCCTTTTCGTCTTTAACCGTTATGGAGTGGTTATCTGTCTCGATCAACTGCCGGTTTTCCAGGGCCGAGAGAACCTGAATGGTCGTCTTATAACTAACTCCCGATAAGTATGCAAGTTTGGCCCGGGAAAGGGTGAGGTCACTATCGTTTCCGGCCAGAATAAGGCGGCTGATTCTCTGTTTGCTCCCATAATAAGAAGATTCGACAAGTTTTAGTTTGTAAGCCATGGATTTGGTAGAAAGGTGTTTTGCAAAGTCAAATAGAAGTGCTGGGTTGTCATTCATGAATTCGAAGAAATTATTCCTTTCCAGAAACCCTACATGGGCCCCTTCGGAGATGACCTCTGCTGTGGCAATGTGGTTTTCCTTGTTAAAGAGCGTCTCCGTCCCGATTATCTCTCCGGGACCTG
>JAIPHN010000007.1 GCA_021735185.1 Candidatus Bipolaricaulota bacterium | reverse complement strand
CCAATATTGGTGGCGTCGCCACGCTGGTCGGTGATCCTCCAAACATAATGATCTCAGGTGCCGCCGGCCTCCACTACATCGATTACATTTATAACCTGGCACCTACCGTTTTGATCTGTACGCTGGTTACAGTAATAGTCTTTAAGTTCGTTTTTGCCGAAAAAACGGAGGAGGAAAACGATAAGATCCACGAAGAAGCTCTCCAGGATATAATGGAGAGAAAACCGTCCCGCGAGATAGCAGATTGGTCCCTGTTAACAAAATGCTTAATTGGACTCGGTTTTATCATCGTGCTGTTTGTGCTTCATAGCGTTGTAACAATAACTCCAGCCACTGTTGCACTGTCCGGGGCGGCATTAATCCTGATAATGACTCGGCCAGACATGGATGAGATACTGGACCAGGTGGAGTGGAGTACTCTATTATTCTTCGCAGGTCTATTCGTCGTAGTCCACGGAGTTGTAAATACGGGCCTGCTGACAAAGATAGCTCACGGAGTCATCAGTCTTACGAGCGGGAGCCTTTTGTTTTCCGCACTGGCTATACTGTTCCTAACTGCTCTTGGCTCAGGACTGGTTGATAATATCCCATTTACAGCCGCCATGCTCCCCATAGTTAGCACCCTCTCGGCCAAACTTACGGGAGACTCAAATATTTTGTGGTGGGCTCTTGCATTTGGGGCGGGCTTCGGAGGCAATGCAACATACATCGGTTCTTCGGCCAATGTAATGATCGTAAAAATCAGTGAGGACCATGAAGAACCTATTTCGATGCGTTACTGGTTAAAATACGGTACTATGATAACCCTGATTACGACGTGTATAGCTGGAGCGATTTTAACTATTCAAATAGTTCTGCCTTTTGATATAATACTACTTCCTTCCTAATCTTTCCTTGCTCACGAACTTCATACCCTCCCCGGCTAATTTCTCAATCCGACTCCTCTGGTTTATAGTGCAAAGACTTCAGAGTCAACCGCTCCGAACCAAAGTGAGCCACCCCCGACCCTCGACAAATTTTGGTGATCAGAATTTCTATTTTCGGACTATGTCGAGAAGTAAAGCAACAACCCCTGGACTATGCCTCGAGCTACTCTTTCCTGATAGTGGGGATTGGTTAATTTGTTCCTCTCCATTGGGGAAGTGAGAAAGCCAACTTCTACAAGAGCAGATGGAATTTCAGTATAACGAGTATAAAGTTTTTGATATCTTATCCCTCGATCCCTGGCACCGGTCCAATCCACTATTGATTTCTGGATGGATGTTCCTATATTCCAGCTCGGGCTTCCCCGGGGCCGGGTTTTGTCGAGAATAGTTTCTACACCATGCACATCTGGGTCCCAGAAAGAATTTGCCTGTATGGACAAGTAAGCCGTGCTTCGGTTCTTTTCCGCAAACTCGAGTCGATCCAGTAAAGGTAAATAATCATCCTTCTTACGGGTCAGCACGAAATTTAGCTCAGGATGCCCCTCACCAAGTTTTTCAACTTCCCTGGCAATTCTTAAATTAACCTGTTTCTCCGAAATTCCACCTGAGATCGCTCCGGAATCGTACCCTCCATGACCCGCATCAATAGTTATCTTTGCGGGATCTCCCTGGAACGACCTATTCGGAGCTTCCCCGGAAACAGTTAATAATAAAAGAAGTGCCCCCAGTACGAGCAGGGCCACGTCTGTAGTCTTTGTAAGCATATAGTTATTTTAAGTAAATTGCGCTCTGATGCACGGACAACCGTTATTTCCTATGGTACTGTTTGTAATACCTGAATATAAATTCCAGTGATAACTTATCCAGTATAAATATTTCCCGTGAGGCCGGGGATAAAACACTTCCATAACTTCTAAGAAGCCATAAATTGCCCAGGCTGCCGTACATTTCGGTTGAGTTACCGATACTGTGTGGCCGTAATGTTCAATTCATCCTTATGAAGATTGTTACCACTAAAAGAGAATCGGGGCAAACCGCCCCGACAGGAGTTTTATCAGTTATTCTGCTCTTCTTCAACGATATAGACCTTCTTTGCTTTGGTATTTGATAATACCTTACCGGCAAAGTCCCTTCCGGAAGCTTCAGGTAAATCGAGGATAATTTCCGGAACCTCAGGTATAGAGGAAAGTGAGACTCTATTTTCAATTACAGGGATATCAAAAGCCGTGCTTTTGAGAAAACTATAATCCTCCGGTCTTAACCTCTTGATTTCCTCTTTGTAGTTATAAAAGCCTTGACCTTCGCCCTCATTTTTCTGACCTTCTTCTTCCTTGAATCCCTCTGTTCCAATTCTGGTTAAGAAATCCACCATCGCTTCCGGACTTGGGGGGTTACCCTGAAATTTCGTAATCCCTCTATTCTTTAAACCCGGGTCCGGAGGGTAGAATACGAAGGTAGTTGGCGTTGCCTGCAACCCCAGACCTGATGCCAGTTGCATATTCGTTACCTTGCCCCGTTCGGGCAAGGTTAACTCGAACGTCTCGTCAACCGAAACCAGGGAGAGAATGAAATGTTGGCTCAATTCCTTTTTAACTTTGGGAGCGGATAGTATTTCTTCCTTGAAATCCTGACAGTGGGGACAGCTAGCGGATACAAAAGAAAATACGAATTGGCGATCAAGGACTCTGGCCAGTTTGACAGCCGTATCAAACTGATAATTCTGAGCAATTTCGGCTCCGTAAACGTTTGCCGAAAGCGAAAAAGCGATCAACAGACCAAATATCAGAAATATATTTATATATCTTTTCATGATTCATTCACCTCAGATTCTTTATCTATACCAGTATAACAAAATTATACAGCAGCGTGAACAGTGCACAACCTCTAACCCGATTCCCCACCTCAACTGCTTTTCCGAATTAGCTGGATTTACTGAACTTGATCATTTAAAATAATTAGGCTGAAAGCATGCGGAATTCAGACCTTTAGTTTTTCCCATTATCAATATATCAAGGGGCTTGTGATGAAAGATAAGAAGCTCTTTTTAGAAACCTGGGGCTGTCAATTAAACTCTCATAGATCGGAAAAGATAGCAGGCCATCTTGAGAGTTTCGGGTATACTACCGTGAACGATATCGGCAAAGCCGACCTTATAGTATTCAATACCTGCGCCGTAAGAGATAAGTCAGAGGAAAAGGTCCGAGGTAGAATCGGTCAAATCAAAGAAGAGAGAAAAGAACATAGCATTCTGGGGGTAGGCGGCTGCATGGCACAGCACCTGGGGGAAACCCTATTGAACCAAACGGCCGGGGTAGATTTTGTCTTCGGCACCTCAAACCTGAAGGAAATTCCCGACCTGGCAAAAAGGGCCAGAAACAAAGAGCGTGCTGCATCAATAACGAAACCGAAGGGTTTTGAAAACTTACCCGTCCTGCGAAAATCCGATTATTTTGCCTGGGTTACTATCGCCGAAGGGTGTTCGAATGCCTGTTCCTACTGCATAGTGCCTCAGGTCCGTGGAGGTTTACGCAGCAGATCCCCGGAAAAAATTATCGAAGAAATAGAAACACTGGTCCACGAGGGTTACAAAGAGGTTCAACTCCTGGGACAAAACGTAAATGCCTTCGGCGAGGACATCGCAGACAAAGAAAGGAACTTTGCCTGGCTCCTGGAAAAAGTTGCCGATACCGGAATCCCGAGAATCAGCTTTACTACTCCCCACCCCGCCGATCTCGATCGGGAGACGCTAAGAGTGATGAGCGAGAATGAAAACATAGTTCGCCATATACATTTACCGCTTCAATCTGGTTCAAACCAGGTACTGGAAATTATGAAGCGTGGTTATACGAAAGAAAAATATTTAACACTAATTGACCGGACAAGGGAGGTCGATCCACTCACAAACGTTACCACCGATATTATCGTCGGTCACCCGGGTGAAACCAGGGAAGAGTTCAAAGAAACCCTGGATGTGATCAGGAAAGTAAAATTCGGCTCAATTTATGTGGCACAATTTTCGCCTCGTCCGGACACTAAAAGTGCCGAGATGGAAAATCACGTTTCCGAGTCAGAAAAGAAAAGAAGACTTCAACTGGTCCTGGAAAAGCAAAAGGAATACTCCAGTGAATACGAGAACCAGCTAATTGGCATGGAGACAGATGTTCTCGTTAAAGGACCGGCCAGAAAAGACGGTAACTTTTACGGAAAAAATGAATTTGGGGAAACCATTACTTTTAAGGGGAAAGAAGCTATGATCGGAGAGTTCGTCAAAGTTATCATAGAAAAAGATAATCACGGTAAATTAGCGTCTACCGATACTGATGAGGGGAGTGTAAAAAATGATACTGACAGTCACGTTAAATCCAGCATATGACCTGATATACTGGGTAAAGGAAATAGAGCAAAGAGGTGAAACACAACTTTCAAGGGCATATCGAACACATTCAAGCGCCGGTGGAAAAGGAATTAACGTCTCTATTTATCTCTCCACTGTTGGGGTAGACAACATTGCCATGGGCCTAATTGGAGGTCATACCGGGCGAACTATAAAGAGATCCATACGAGAAAAGGGTATAATCACGAACTTTACCTGGATATCAGAAGAAACCCGAAATAACGTGGCAATTCTAAAGAAAGGTCAGCAAGATAACCCGATTGAGGTAAATAGTTCGGGCCCGGAAATATCCGATCGTGCACTAAACCAGTTCATGGAACAGTACGAAACCATGCTGCACCGCGTTTCGTGCGTCGTACTGTCCGGAAGCTTACCTCCAGGAATTCCAAAAGATATTTACAGAAAGTTAGTTAAAAAAGCCAAAGACAGAGATATCAGAACAATAGTCAATACTGGCGGAGAACACGTGGCGCCTGCGGCAAAAGCAGGTCCTTTTCTGATAAAACCGGATATACGAGAAAGTAAAGACGTAATGGGAAAAGAATTAACTGACAGCCAATCAATAATAGACGCTGGGAAAAAGATGATCGACTTTGGCACTAAATACGTTTTGCTTTCCCATGGTTTAACGGGGGATATCCTTATTAGCAAGGATGAAATTTGGGCTCTAAACGCCAACAGGGAAGAGTTAACAGTTAAGAACCGTGTCGGGGCCGGCGATAGCCTCGTAGGAGGAATAGTCTACCAGCTTACTGAGGATAAACCGGTGCGGGAAGCTGTCAGGTACGGGTTGGCGGCAGGGATGGCCAGTGTCGAAGTTTACGAGAAGTTCTGTCGTGACGCATCCCTGGTCCAGGCACAATTAGAAGAAATATCTCTTAAGGAAATGGGGGACGAGTTTCAATGAAGGTAAAAGACATAATGACTCGCGACCTTACGGCAGTTAGGGAAAATCAATCGCTGAAAGCGCTGATATTTCTCCTAGAGAACAGCGAACTCTCGGGGGTGCCCGTAATCGACGAACGCGGAACTGTAGTTGGTTTCGTTTCCGAAAGGGACATAATTTCGGCAGCACTGCCCAATTATTTTGAGATGCTGAGAACAGCTTCCTACCTTCCTGATATAAATCAATTATCGCGAAGACTGGAAGAGATAAAAGGAGACCCTGTCTCCGAATACATGTCCAAAGACGTAATTACTGTCGACGAAGACGAAGAAGATATTCACGTTGCTGATTTAATAATTAGAAATGAATTAAACCGGGTTCCAGTGGTCGACGAAGACGGTATGCTTTCCGGAATTGTCCAGAGAATTGACCTCCTGGGAGCCCTACTCTAAACTCTAGAAAGAGGAGATTTCCCGATGAAACTGAGCAATTATTACTTGCCTACTTTAAAAGAGACTCCGGCCGATGCAGAAATGGAAAGCCACAAGTTAATGCTTAAGGCGGGCTTAATCCGTAAAGTCACCGCGGGAGTCTACAGCTACCTCCCCATGGGTTTTAAAGTTCTAAAGAAAATCGAAAGGGTTGTAAGAGAAGAAATGAACAGAGCTGGTGCACTGGAGATAAAATTACCGATCATACAGCCCGCCGATCTCTGGGAGGAAAGCGGACGCTGGGCGGACTTTGGGCCGGAAATGTTCAAGCTGGCCGATAGAAAAGAGAGAAAATTTGCCCTTGGCCCGACGCACGAAGAGATAATTACGGATTTAGTACGGGACGAATTGCACTCTTATAAGGATCTCCCGCTGGTCCTGTACCAGATAAACGACAAGTACCGGGATGAAATTAGACCTCGACACGGCGTCATGAGGTCCAGGGAATTTTTGATGAAAGACGCTTACAGTTTTCACGATTCACAGGAGAGCCTGGACGATACTTACGAAGGAATGTATCAGGCTTACGCTAACGTTTTCGATCGTCTGGGACTGGACTGGGTAGCTGTGGAGGCGCCCACTGGTTTAATGGGTGGCAGTTACTCCCAGGAATTTATGGCCCTCGCAGACGAGGGTGGAGAGGAAATCGTTACCTGCGATCAATGTAATTACTCCTCAAATACGGAGATTGCAAAGTATCAGGTTGCTTCAGACGGTAAAAGGGAAGAACTCAAAGATATAAAAGAAGTTGAAACTCCGGGCATGGAGTCAGTAGAAGAGGTAGCCAACCACCTGGAGGTCCCGACTCAAGAAATTGTCAAAACTTTTATCTACAGGACTGATGACGGTCTCGTGGCCGCACTAGTCGGTGGAGATGACAGTATAGAGGAAATGAAGCTGATAAACCATTTGGGGGCAAAAAAGGCCGAAATGGTATCTTCCGAGGAAGAAATTAGACAAATCACCGGAGCAAATTTTGGTTCAATCGGTCCGGTCGGGCTGGATATTCCCGTTTACGCTGATCTTGACATCAAGTCGATGGCGAACTTTACAGTTGGGGCCAACAAAAACGGCTATCACCTGAAAAACGTGAACTGGGAACGAGACCTGAACGACGTCCAGTTTATCAACTTGAGACAGGTAGAGAAAGGAGATCACTGCCCGAAGTGCGGTGCAAAGTTGAATTTTCACAGAAGTATAGAAGTTGGCCAGATTTTCCAGCTTGGAACTAAGTACTCGGATAGCCTTAACGGCGAATACCACGACGAAGAAGGTAATTTGAAACCCTATGTTATGGGATGTTACGGGATAGGTATCAGCCGTATTTTACCCGCTGTAATTCAGCAGAATTACGACGAAAACGGTATAAAGTGGACTGATTCGGTAACTCCTTTTTCCGCCGAGATCATTGTCATCGGTTCGGACGAAGGAAAGTCGGACAAACTGGGAATCGATCTTTACCAAAAGCTTAGTGAAGAAGGTTACGACATCCTTCTTGATGATAGGGATGAATCACCGGGTGTAAAATTTAATGATGCTGATTTGATCGGGATTCCCCTCAAGGTAATAGTGGGACCAAGGGGTTTGAAAGAAGGGGTTGTCGAAGTGGAAACCAGAGAAGGAAAAACGGATGAATTAGAAATCGAGGGAAAAGAAATTAAAGAAACAGTGGGACAACTGGGGGAGAAAATAGGTTGAATATATCCGTAATCGTCCCTGCATATAACGAAGCGGGGAGGATAGGTTCAGTACTGGAGGCAATAGATAACGCGGAACTGGTAGATCAACTTTTAGTGGTTGACGACGGCTCTACGGACAACACATGTCGAAAAGTCAGGGAAAGCGCAGCCCGAACTGAATTGATTAGTTTGAGCAATAACATGGGCAAGGCACATGCTTTAGCGCGGGGTGTGGAAGCGGCTTCAAACTCGGTACTTATGTTTCTCGACGCCGATCTGCTTGGTCTCGAGTCAAATCACGTTGAAAAAATGGCCCGGACTTATAAAGACGGCAACTGGGACATGGTTATTGGCGTCTTTCATAAGGGCAGATTAAATACGGATATTTCCCAGAAAATCAGCCCTCATCTCTCCGGTCAGAGAGTGCTTTCAAGGGAGATCTGGGAGAAACTCAATAGGTCTAAGGCCGAAGAATTCGGCGTGGAAATGGCATTAACCAAGCTTTCTTTATCAGAAAACATGTCTACGACGAAAGTTAAATTGACAGGTGTAACCCACGTAATGAAGGAAGAGAAGAGAGGATTCGCAGAGGGTATTAAATCCCGACTAAAGATGTACGGAAATATAATCAAAACCACGTTTACTCCTACTGAATTGAAAAAATGAAAGGTTGTATAATATAGATCAGGGGTGTGGCTAAACTCCACATTTCAACGGCTAATCGAAAAAATAAGTTCTATTGACAATCGGATCATAGTCTTCTATAATACGTTTGTAGAATAATCAATTCGCTGTTCCGTACCCCCTCAAAAGTTAATTTTCAAAGAGATATTTTGTCGCCGAGCAAATCTCTATAGTTGCGATTGGTTATGCCTGAAACAGAATGGATTATTTGAGGCAGGGTTCTGGAAAAAAAAGCAAAAAATCGATAAGTTACCAGTGGGGAAATTATATATTGTACCCGGCTGGATAGGTAAATTGGAGTGGCAAGAGTTGGATAAAGACGAGCCTTCCCGCAAAGTCACAAACCCAGTAGCGCAAGCGATTTTAAAAAAAACAAAAGGCAATTTTCAACTGCCCCAGGATAAGATTTATGAGGCACGTTTTATATAACCTCAAACATTTGCATCCACATGATAATTGATTGAAATAGAACTTTTACGACTTTTGAGGTGAGTTAATTGGAACTTAAAGAACTCAGAGAGAAGAATTTGGATCAACTAAAAGAGATAGCAGAAGAATATGGGATTAAGCTGGATTCGAAAAACAAGGAAGGTATTATATATTCGATCCTTGAAGCAGAAGCAGAGGAACAAGGGCAGGGCTTTTCCGAGGGCATACTGGGAATTCTGCCGGATGGGTATGGCTTTCTCAGGGACAAGACGTTTTTACCTGGTAAAAACGATATCTACGTCTCTCCGTCTCAGATAAAGCGATTCGGGCTAAAGAACGGTGATAAAGTAGTAGGCCAAACTAGACCCCCGAAAAACGACGAACATTACAAAGCTCTATTGAAGGTAATGGCGATAAATGATTCTCCGCCAGATGACATAAGGGACCGAACGGAATTTCAATATTTAACTCCCTTGCATCCGTCACAGCGGTTAAAATTAGAACACGACCCGAACGACATTTCAACCAGAATTATCGACCTGTTTGCCCCAATCGGAAAAGGACAAAGGGGGTTGATTGTATCCCCTCCAAAAGCCGGTAAAACAACCCTGATAAAGAAGGTTGCAAACGGTCTGGCCGCCAACCATCCCGAGGTCGAATTGATTGTACTTCTGATCGACGAAAGGCCGGAAGAGGTAACGGATATTAGAAGGTCCATAAATATGGGAAAAGTCGTCGCGGCAACCTTTGACCAGGAACCAAAACACCATACGGAAGTAGCCGAACTTGTAACCGATAACGCAAAAAGACTTGTAGAGTCGAAAAAAGACGTAGTAATTTTGATGGACTCAATTACCAGGCTGGCGCGAGCTTATAACTTATCCGTAGAGCAAAGCGGAAAGCTTCTTTCAGGTGGAATTGACCCGGCGGCACTATATAAACCGAAAGAGTTCTTCGGAGCCGCCAGGAATATCGAGGAAGGCGGTAGCCTCACCATCATCGGAACTTCACTGGTGGATACGGGGAGCAAGCTGGACCAGGTAGTCTTCGAAGAGTTCAAAGGAACCGGTAACATGGAACTTGTACTCGATAGAAAGCTGGCAAATCGTAGAATTTATCCCGCTATCGACATGGAACAGACGGGTACCAGAAAAGAGAACCTGCTGCTAGATGAGAGCAAATTAAACAAGCTGAGAATATTAAGAAAGATGATAGGAGAGATGGAAGATAACGAAGAGGCCCTGGAGTTTATTAAGAAAAAGATAGAAGCTACCGAGGACAACGATCAATTTCTTGAATTAATGCGGAACGGATAAATGAGCGAAAAACTTATCATCCAAGGCGGAAAAAGCCTCGAAGGAAGCATAGATGTTCCCGGTGCAAAAAATTCCGCTCTGCCTCTTATTGCTGCAACACTAATCACCGACAAATCCATCCATCTCAAAAACGTTCCCGGACTCAAGGACGTAAAGACTATGCTCCAGATGGTTCAGGAGCTGGGGAAAAGGGTTGAGTCAACGGGGTCAAATTCAGTTCGAATAAGTGGAGCTGTCTCAAACAACGAGGCCCCCATGGAGCTAGTCCGCAAAATGAGGGCTTCATTTCTGGTGTTGGCCCCGCTTATCTGCAGAACGGGCAAGGCAGAAGTTCCCCTTCCCGGGGGTTGTAATATTGGCACCAGACCAGTTGATCTTCACCTGGAAGGATTAAAGGATCTGGGGGCAACAATAGAGCAAAGAGACGGTAAAATAATTGCCCGGGCGGATAAACTTCAGGGGAGCGATATATTCTTCGACTACCCTTCTGTCGGTGCTACCGAGCAATTGTTAATGGCAGCAGTGGGAGCAAGAGGCAGGACCAGGCTTTACAATGGAGCACAAGAACCCGAGATAAGAGACCTGGCAGAATTCTTAAATGAATTGGGAGCAAACGTTTCCCTCGATGGCTCGATAATCAACGTCGAAGGTGGCCAGGAGTTCAACGGGACTACTTACGAAGTTCTTCCGGATCGGATAGCAGCCGGGACCTATATGTTAGCCGTGGGTGCTACCGGTGGAAGCGTGAACGTAGAGTCAGTTGATATTCCTTCTCTAAAACCTCTTACGTTAAAATTAAAGAAAGCCGGGTTAAAGATAGTCGAAGGGGATAATTCGATCAGGATAGAAAAAACCGAAAGACCGGAAAACCTGGAAGTCATCACGTTACCGTATCCCGGTTTTCCAACTGATCTACAGGCTCCTATCACCTCGATGTTAACTCTGGCAAAAGGGAAAAGCGTGATCAAGGAGACGGTCTTCGATAGCAGATTTGGCCACGTCGCAGAGCTAAGTAAAATGGGGGCCGACATTTCAGTAACAAATTCCAGTACCGTTTTCGTTGAAGGTAAGAATTCACTTCGCGGAACCGAAGTAGAGGCAACTGACATTCGGGCGGGAGCTGCTCTGGTTATTGCCGGATTAGCCGGAGAGGGAAAAACAGAAATTACTGGCTTAAAACATCTGGACAGAGGTTACAGCAAATTACTTGAACACCTCCAGGAAATAGGAGCAAACGCAGAGCGGGTCGATACTTAATGCCAAATGACGAATTGAGCCTGATAGAGGATAGAGTAGGAAAGCGTGCAAGGATCAAAGCCAAGGAGCGGGCTATCCTGGTCGGCGTGGATCTCTCTAATTTTGATGAAAATCAGCTCTGGACGACAACTGAATCCATCAAGGAACTGGCCTCGCTCGCTAAAACTGCCGGTGTAAAAATTCAAAAGAAGGTCATTCAAAGCAGGCCAAAACCGGATCCCAAATTTTACATAGGCAAAGGCAAAGCAGAAGAGATAAGGGAAATCACCAGAGATGTCGGGGCGCAAGTGGTTTTATTTAACGAAGAACTGAGGTCAGCCCAGTCAAGAAACCTGGAGGACAAACTGGGCACGAAAATTGTCGATCGGACTCAGCTCATCATGGACATATTCGCTCAAAGGGCTCAGACCAAAGAAGCAAAACTTCAGGTAGAACTGGCCCAGTACGAGTATCTGCTACCCAGGTTGCGAGGCTGGGGAGAATCACTGGAACGGCAGGCCGGCGGCATTGGTACCAGAGGCCCTGGACAAACTAGGCTGGCTCGTGATAGAGATAAAGTCCAGAAGCGGATAGATTCAATCCGAGCAAAACTCAGAGAGGCTGAAAAAGAACTTGACGTCCGGAGGAAGCGAAGACTGGAAAGCAACAGGCCGATTGTAGCACTGATCGGTTATACCAATTCCGGGAAAACCACCCTTCTAAACCAACTAACCGGGGCTGAAGGCTTTGAAGAAGATAAACTTTTTGCCACGCTGGACCCAATTACGAGGAAATTTGAACTTCCTGATAAGCGAACGGTCTTGCTTACTGACACCGTGGGCTTAATTAGAAAATTACCTCACCAGTTAATCCCCGCGTTTAAAGCAACTTTGAAATCTGCCCGCACGGCTGATTTGCTGCTGAACCTTATGGACTCCACTCAGGATAAACTGGAGGCGCGCTGGCAGACGGTCAACGGAATCCTCAACGACGAGATCTTTGACGAAGAGCACACGCGACCGCCAATGATCAACGTACTGAATAAAAGGGATCTCGTCGAGGAAAATAAGGAACTTGAAGCCTCGATAAACGGAATCAAGGATTCTGTGGCGATTTCGGCATTAAAAGGCGAAAACCTGGATAAATTGAAGGATCTCATAGAGAAAAAACTGGGAGATGAGGTCAAACAAGTAACTCTTAGATTGCCATACGAAAAAGCCGAGATACTTGACTGGCTATATCAAAACGGTGAGGTAACCTCAGAAGAATACAGGGATAGTGAAATTCGGGTAGAAGGTAAAATAGAACAACACCTTTTATCCGAAATGAGTTTCGAGCTGGATGAAGATCAACTGGAGATAACTAGCTAACGTTAACTGTCCGATCCTTCTCAAATCAACTCGATATCATCAACATCGAACTCTTTAACGTCTTCCTTCCCGAGTTTAACTCTGATGGTTTCTTTCTGAACGTTTCTCTGGACGACTTTCCCCTTTCCCGCGGGGGATTCAACCCTGCTTCCTTCTTCCGGCATCTCTTCCAGACTTTCTACGTAATTATCTAATTCGTACTCAAGACAGCATGCGAGACGCCCACAGGCACCCGTTATCCTTTCCGGAGATACGGATATTTCCTGTTTTTCTGCAAATTCCATCGGCACTGGACCCGGATCGTAGAGGAAACGTCGACAGCATAATTCCTGACCACATCTACCCTCCCCGCCAAGGATCGAAGCGGCTTCCCTGGGGCCAACCTGTTCGAGCTCGATCCTCGTGGAATAATTTCTTGCCAGAGCTTTTACCAGACCACGAAAATCAACGCGGTGAGGTGCCTTAAAGTAGAACTTCAATTGTGATTTTTGGAAAGTATATTCGGCCCCAATTATATTCATCGGCAGGGAGCGTTTGTCTGCCATTTCCTGGGCTCTTGAAATAGCCTTATCCGCTTCCCCCTGATTTAGTTCGGTTTGGAGTATATCATGATCGGTAGCCTTCCTAACGGATTTCCATCCAGTCTGATCGTCCTTTTCCTTCATGTCTTCTGGCAGAACTGTACCCAGCTCACGCACGTTTTTCCTTTCGATGACGTATTTTTCTTCCCTGCTGGGTTTCTCGTCATCAAAGTCAACAACTACTCTCCTGCGCTTTGTTTTTTTTAATCCAACTGGATACTTTTCCGTCATCTAGCTCACCCGAAGCTTTCAATCAAAACCCAAATATCAGCGGATAATCTTTCGTTTAAAAATTTATCCTGTATAGCGATATAATACAATTCACAACCCCACGGGGTCATACCCTGAAACCGGTGTGGGGACGTTGCCTGATATGGAACCCACAGCAGCTAAACCTCTCCTGAGAAACAGAATTAGTCCTTAATTCTTTTCGGCTCGTTAAAACTACGGCTCACATCCCTCAATTGCAACCAGAAGCTTTCCAAAAGTAATTGCAGGTTTGCATTGGTGCGGAGTGAATCAAGGGTACGATCAAACAACCTGGCTTTCTCCAGGTTGAGATAATATTCATCCGTGTTACCTTCTTTCCCTGGGGACTTCAAGTTCTCCCGATAAGACTCCCTGTTAACACGCCTACCTTTCTCCAGAAACCAGTTCAACTCTTCATGGGAGAGGCCTTTTAATTTACCGGCAGAACTTATAAGCTGAAAATTTCCCGCATCATTTAATCTTTCAAAAATCAGTCTGGCAATTACGTCTCGTTTAATCAGGCTATCACTTTCAATGAACTCCCCGCTCAATTCAGTCAGATCCGAATTCTTATTTGAAGCCTGAATCTCTTTCTTAAACTCCAGCGGGGAGCTCGGATTCTCCGCCAGCAATTCGTCCAACAGGTTGGCTTTCCGGTTTATTACATCCATCAGGTAGTCGGTTTCGGCTTTATCGAACCCCCTCCCCGCAAGGACCTGACGGGTTCCCTCGATACTTGCCCCGCCTACTGGAAGCTGCTGGCACCTGGATATTATTGTCGGCAAGAGACTATTCGGTCCTTCAGTGAGCAACAAAAAATAGACGAAATCAGGTGGATCTTCGAGAATCTTTAATAGACTATTTGACCCTTCTCTCGAAAGGTCCTCTGCCCGGCTGATCGCGTATACTTTTTTTTCGGCCTCTACTGGAGAATAAGAAGAACTAGAAATTATCTCATCCACTTGGCTTATCGATATTTTCCTATTATCATTCAATACAGTTACCAGGTGAAAGTCAGGGTGTGCTCTTCTCACAACCCGTTTTGTGCATTGTTCTGCGTCGGGGGGACATAAAATGGTCTTACCCAGTTCGGTCGCGTAACTATTAAGGTCGGTACCTGACCTTACTGGTGCCAGATAAGCATGAGTTAAGTTATCTTTTTTTGCCGCTTGCGATAAAATCTCTACGCTATTCATTTGTTCAAGGAGATTATGGGGAATTTAAGTTTGACTTTAAAGTCGTTTCTTCTTTCCGCCCAGGGGGTTACTATCTGGGAACCCTTACTGGTTACTATCGTTATCTGTCCCCTGCTAATCAAGCTGGCCCCGGAGTTCGGACTGTTCGATAACCCGGAAGGAAGCGATAGGAAAATTCACGGGACGATTAAACCACTGGGGGGTCCGGCACTTGCACTAGGATTATTGCCGATCCTCCTTCTTTACGGGGAAAATAGTATTCCCCTGACACTAAGTGCTCTGTTTGTATTCTTTACGGGTTTAATTGACGACATCAAGGGATTGGGGGCCAGAACAAAGCTTCTCGCCCAGGTAGCGGCAGTAACGTTTTTAATTGGATTTATCCCGTTTTCCGCAACAAGTGTCTATTTCTCGAGCAGCGCGGGCTTTACTTTATCCGGACCTCTTAACCTGGTTTTCGTCGGATTCTGGCTCGTGGGCGGCATAAATAGCTTTAATCTTATAGACGGACTGGACGGACTCTCAGGCGGTATCGCGATAATTTCCCTCCTCCCTCTGCTGGTTGTTTCTTTTGGTCAGCCAATATCTCTTCTTCTCGGTGGAACTATAGCCGGAATAACCGGTATTTTGATCTACAATTTTTACCCCGCTAGATTATTTCTCGGCGACGGTGGTTCCTACCTCGTAGGTTTTCTTACCTCTTACCTCGTTATCAAAGGACTGTCGCAACCGGCTACGTCGAGCCATACCGGCTGGCCTCTCTTTGCCGGGATAATTCTATTGGGACTGCCGGTCCTGGATACTATGCTTGCAATTAGAAGGAGGATAAGCTCTGACAGAGGAGTGATGGAGGCGGATCAAGAACATCTCCATCACAAACTACACCGTTCACTCGGTCACCTTCCCGCGGTAATGTCGATGTACATTATCCAGACGCTCCTGGCTGTCCTTGCCTGTTATATTTACTTCTGAACCGGATAACCTACGACTGAAAAATCTTCACCGATTCTGGAAACGGAATATTTTTTCAACCTTATCCCCTGGTCGATCTTCTCCACGCCGCTTCCGGAAACAGCGGGTATAGCTTTTTCTCCCCCGGCGATCTTCGGGGAATAAAAAAACCGGACCTTATCCACGAGTCCTTGAGACAGGAAATCCCAGGCGACTTCACCCCCTCCTTCAACCAGGAGGCTGTCGTAGCCACTTGAGCCCATTTTTTCAAGTAGATCGATAAGGTCTATCCTGCCATGACTGGCGGGTAATGGCCAGATTTCCGCCCCCGCTTCCTTTAACGACTCTACCTCGCCATACGAAACTCCTTCTCCTGTAGCGATAACCGTGGGCGCAGAACTTTCCAGATCAAGCAACCTGGCATCCGGCGGCGTTCTCCCATCTGTATCGAGAACGAATCTTGTTCCATCCGGTCCTTCGGCTTTTCTGACATTCAACCTGGGGTCATCCGAAATTACGGTATTTACACCTACCAGAACACCGCTATATCTGGCTCTCAATTCGTGCACAAGTTCCCGAGAAGGTCCAGAAGAGATCCAGCGAGAGTCACCTGTCTTCGTCGCTATCTTACCATCCATGGTCATCGCAAGCTTCAGGAGTACAAAAGGACGCCCCGTCTCGACGTAATGCAGGTAAATTTCGTTTACACTCTCCGCTTCCTCCTTCATTAACCCCAGAAAAACCTCCACTCCGGCTTCCTTCAACCTATCCACGCCTTTTCCCGATACTTTTGAATTTGGATCCTTCATCGCCACGTAGACCCGGGTAATACCGCTTTCAATTATTGCATCGGTGCAGGGCGGAGTCTTCCCGTAATGAACACATGGCTCAAGCGTTACGTACATCGTAGACCCCTCAGCTTTCGTCCCAGCGTCCTCAAGGGCTCTAACTTCGGCATGCGGGGCACCAAACTTCTCATGATAGCCTTTTCCAACTATTTCTCCATCCCTGACAACTACCGCCCCGACCTGGGGGTTAGGGTTAACGAACCCCCCACCTCGTCTCGCCAGGCTAAGCGCTTCATTCATGTAATTTTTATTTCTCGTTTCCGTCATAACTCAATTCAACGCCTTTTTCATTTCTCGAACCGCCTCCGGCCTATTTTCCCTGCCAAATACCGCCGAACCGGCGATTATCTTATCCGCCCCAGCATCTGCTACCCTGCCTACCGTTGAAGGGTTCATTCCTCCGTCCACTGATATAGTGGTATCGTGGTTTCCCTGACGGATTCGTTCCCTCAGCCTCTCTATCCTTCCCAGTGCCTCCGTCATAAATTCCTGACCACCAAATCCTGGCTCAACACCCATTACGAGAACTTCTTCCAGCTCTGATAACAGCGGCAAAACGTTTTCTACAGGACTATCAGGCTTCTGAGAAACCCCGACTTTACACCCATTATCCCTCAACCTCTCAATTAATTTCCGGGGCCTTTCAGTGGTCTCGGCGTGGAAAATTATGGTATCCTCCGAATCGACTTCAAACTGTGGCCCGTACTCCCAGGGGTCTTCAATCATCAGATGAATGCTAAAAGGCGTCGTTATATTACCTGAACTCTTCAGGGAATTTGACACCACTGGACCAAGGGTAATATTTGGAACAAAATGACCGTCCATGACATCTACATGAATGGAATCTGCCACCCGATCAACACTTTCGATCTCTTTTTCCAATCTAGAAAAATCAGCCGCCAGAATGGACGGGGCAAAAACTACGGAAGCCATATTCTCACCTCTCGGAATCAAAGTCAATCAGATTAAAATAACCGACCGTAATATAAGTCAGTCTGGAAAGTATAGCCAACCCGAGTAACTTTTTCAGTCGGTGCAGTTCTTCCTCGGTCAACTTCGTATACTGCTCGAGATAAATCAGAGCTCTTCGTGAAGCATTGATTTCCAGAGGCATCTCAATCAGACAAATTAACAGTATGGCGAGATAAGAACCCAGTCCCAGGTAAACAAGAGGAAAATATAAAATAAAGCCACCAATCAAAAAGAGCGGAAAAATGTAGGACAATAGAAGGCCAAATCTCTCCAGGAGAGCAATCACCTTCATCACGCTTTTTCGCCCTTTTACCTGGCCAGCATGTCCGAGTTCATGGGCCGAGATTCCAAGAGAAAGAAGGGAACTTTCCTTAAGTTTCGGTACAATAACCCTGTTTTCACTTAAAGAGTAACTTCCGCTGAAGGCCCCTTTAGCTTCCTTGAGAGAAATTTCCCTCAACTCCTCACCCTCGATCACCTTTTCGATGAACTCTTTTCCCGACAGGCCGTCACCTGGAGAGATTCTGGCGTAATGACTGAATTGACTCCCCGTTACTTTACGGACCAGGAGAGATAGAAGAAGAAAAAATCCTATAATACCGAACAAAAGGGCGAAAAGGTTCTGACTCATCTCAGGTCTCCATCCAACCAGCGAGTAGTTTTTTCGATAATCCTACAGCAATACAGGGCCTTCCAGTATTTATCGCACTCCAGAAGCCCCGTAAACCCTTTAAAAGGTATCGGTTCTGAACGGATCTCGAAAGCTTTCCTGGCGTGTTTTCCCAAAATCCTTTTCAAAAAACGTAATTTTAGAATTGAAAACTTCACTTTCTTCCTTATCATGAAAGCACAATGTCTAAAAAAAGAGCCCACCTATCTATAACGGGCAGAGTTCAGGGTGTCGGGTTTAGAGCAAATACCCGGCGAAAGGCAAGAATGTTAGGGTTAAAGGGCTGGGTAAAAAACCTGCATGACGGCTCTGTGGAAGCAGTAGTTGAGGGGGAAAAGGAGAAAGTAAAGGATTTAATTTCCTGGGCAAATAAAGGTCCTAGCAGGGCCAGAGTGGAAGACGTCAGTGTTGACTGGGATGAACACCAGAACGAGTTCGAAGGTTTTTCTATCAGGTATTAGCTTAAACCGGCTCATTCGGCCTTTTCATTATCTTCTCCGTCTTCTTGATAGAGATACCGTTTAACTTTCTGGGTGGGTGTCTTTTCAAAGGGTTCGTCCAGAATCTCAATATCTCGCTTGCTTTTAATTCTCATGTAGGGTGCCAGGCTCTTTGACTCGGCCTTTATTCTTTCCCAGAGGAAAGTTTTGACGTAACCTTCTTCCTTAATCCCTTTATCCGCCAGTTCCTCGTAATCGGGATGAATTACAGCAGAGACCACGGCTTTCCCATTTCGATTCCCTTCTTTGACCATAACTTCTTCAATATAAGAAATTCGGCCCAGTTCGTGCTCTACTTCCTCCGGATAGACATTGTTACCGGATTCAAGAACTATTACGTTTTTGGTTCTACCGTTTAGAAATAGCCACCCATCCTGATCTATATAACCCGAGTCTCCAGTATGAAACCAGCCGTCCTCCTCCAGAACTTCGTCAGTTTTTTTCTTGTTCTTGTAGTAACCCTGCATCACGTTAGGTCCTTTGACAAGAACTTCATCGATATCCATGTCATCAGTTTCCTCAAGCTTCAATTCAACGCTTGGCAACGGAGACCCGACACTTCCGGCCTTTTCCGTAAAAGGGTCCGGAGTAAAAGTCAAAACCGGGGAGGTCTCAGTTAACCCGTAGCCCTCCATCACGCCTATACCAAGGCTCCTCAAACCTTTTGCCGTCTTGGGACTTAAAGGAGCACCACCCGATGCTATAAACCTGAACTGTTTGCCGGCAAACTTCTTTTTGACTGTGGATTTAAGCAAACCGGGAACCAGCTTGTAAAGCCACCGCGTCCACCAGGTGGAATTTATCTTCTCCAGCGTCTCCTCGTAAAGAGCATTAAGCAACTTTGGGACACCCAGCAGAATCGTACCGTTGTTGTTTTTCAATACCTTTGGCAAATTCCGATAATCCATCGTATAAACCATAGAAGCTCCAAAAGCAAGCGGCACCAGAAGGGTAGTTGTTAAGCCGTATATGTGATCCCAGGGCAAGATGGATACCATGCAGTCTTCCGGGGTCACATCAAGAGTTTCCGCAATATCGTGAACATTGACGAGCAGGTTTTCATGGGAAAGCATAACACCCTTGCCGTGGCCGGTGGTACCTGAAGTATACATCAGTACAGCCGTTTCGTCCTGCTGTTGAGGCTGCTTTTCCGTTAGCTTTTCGGACGAAAGGAAAGACTCCCAGGACTGGAAACCTTCTTCCGCTTCTCCTCCGTAAACAACGAGGTTTTCCAGGTGAGATAGGGCATCAAATTTTTTCGAGACAACCGAATGTTTGTCACTCTGTACTATTGCAAGTCTGGCCTCGGATTCGTGTAAAACTCGCCTGATTTCCTCCGAGGTAAAGTTATAAGCAATCGGTACTACTGTTGCCCCTACCCTCTGGGCAGCAAAGAACGATGCAGCCCATTTTGGATGTGGTCGGCCGATAATGGCAACTTTATCGCCCTGCCCCACGCCAAACTCTTCAACCATCGCGTGCGCCAGTCTCCCGACAAGGGAAGCAAGGTCCTTAAAAGATAGGCTGCGATAATCATACCCGTCTTCCGGAGAAGGAACGGAAGTTTTGAACTCGCTTTCCGGAAAATTAGAGGTAGTTTCTCGAAGAAGAGAATCCAGACTGTCGAACTTTTTCATTTATTAAACCTCACTTAAGGTTTTCGGGTAATCTGAGATGAACTCGGAAAAGACAAAAAATCGGGAGCTATGATATTTCAAAGGTTAAAGTCCTCAGCCTCAAAATCCAGATCGCTACTCTCGACTACTTTTTTCAACTTGAATTCGGCTTCAGAGAGACCCTTTTTGATCCCCTCGGCCAGCTTAACTCCCTGTTCAAATAGCTCAATTGATCTCTCCAGATCCAATTGTTCGTTCTCTAATTCTTCTACGATATCTTCTAATTTACCCAAGTCATCTTCGACATCCAGTTCATTCTCCTCACTCATTCTCATCAGCCCCCGTCACTACAGAACGAATAATACCTTTAAATAACCTAGTCTTCAAGTTCTCCCCTTCTTCTACGTCCGTATAGCTGGTTACGGCTTTACCTTCTTCGTCATAGGTTACTGAATACCCCTTTTTCAACAAACTGGTAGGGTTGGCAAGGGAAAGTCGGTCAACCAGGGATTCAATCAAATCTGTCCTCTCGGTAAAAACTTCCCCAGCGGCCTCTACTAACTCCTGAGATAGTTCATCGAACTCCTGAGACCTATCCTCGTATTTCCGAAAGGGAATTCGTAGCCCGAAACTTCCCTTGAGACGTCCAAGGTCCCTTTCTTTTTCGCGACAGGACGAAATTACGGTATTAACTATTTTGTCCGTCATTAAATCTACTCGATTCTCTATCTCCACTCCCTCAGGAACGATCTCCTTTCCTGCAGCAGTTGGTGTCGGCACCCTCCTGTCGGCGACGAAATCCGATATAGTGAAATCGACCTCGTGTCCGACCCCGGAGACCACGGGAAGCCTGGAATCGTAAATGGCCCGAGCCACTGTTTCTTCATTAAAAGGCCATAAATCTTCAAGCGAGCCGCCCCCGCGACTCACTATTAATGCATCCAGACCAAGCTCGTCCCCGATGTCGTTCGCTTTTTTTACAGCGTTGGATATTTCACCGGCCGCTTCCTCTCCCTGAACCTTTACGGGAAAAACGTAGCCCTTTATCAGAGGAAATCTTTCAGCAATTGTAGAACCGATATCTCTGATTGCTGCTCCTGCAGGGGAAGTGATTATTCCTATTGCATCGGGGAAACGAGGAACCCTCTTTTTATGGGATTCTTCAAACAACCCTTCCTTTTTTAGCTCTTTTTTTAGCTTTTGAAACCTCTTTTGTAATTCTCCTTCCCCGATTTCCTTCAGATCTCGCACTCGTAACTGATATCGGCCCCGTTTCTCGTAAACGGTCAGAGTCCCTTTGGCGAGCAGAGCCATACCGTCTTCCGGACTCACCTCGGCCTTGCTCTTATCACCGGAAAACATCACGGCGTCAATTTCCGAATCCTCTTCCTTCAGGGTAAAATACTGATGACCCGCCGAGGAAACGTGTAAATTGGAAACTTCTCCCTCGACCCAGATCGAACCAAAACTTTCCTCGAGCAGGTATCGAGCTTCCTTATTGAGCTGTGCTACCGAATAAATCTCGTCTTCATCGGGCTTATCATTACTGTCAAACAATCCGAAATTTGCCTGGTTCATGGTTTGAGTCCCTAAAAAGTCCGGGGCTGACCTGCTGCCTTTAGACTATCCCTGTTTATCTCCTTTCCTTCTATGAAAACCCTTTCCACGTTATTCTCGAGATCAAAAATCGGTCCATCGGAAACCAGAAAATCCGCCTCTTTACCACGCTCGAGCGACCCAACTCTATCGTCAATCCCGGCTATAGCCGCACTATTAATGGTAATCGCGGCGAGGGCCGACTTCTCCCTCATACCTTCCCGAACCGCAAAGGCAGCAAGCAAGGGAAGGTACTGTATCGGGACTACGGGGGAGTCGCTTGTTATCGCAACCCTTACACCGGCTTCGTCCAGAACTCCAGGAGTGCGAAAGGTTCTCTCAACTAATTCACGTTTACTCCTCGGCGTCAGACTGGGTCCAACTATGGCGTCAACTTCTTTCTCCGCCAGAAAGTCAGCGATCTTATGTCCTTCCGTACAGTGATCTATCGAGTAATCCAGGTCAAATTCCTCGGCAATTCTGATGGCTGTGACGATATCGTCGGCCCTGTGGGCGTGAATTTTTGCTTTCAAATCCCCTTTAACTACTGGAACCAGAGATTCTAGTTTGAAATCCCTCTTAAAGGATTCATTTTCGTCAGACCCTTTTTCTTTTCGCTCCATATAGTCTTTCGCTTCGAACAAAGCCTCCCTCAGCTTTGCAGCCGTACCTATCCTCGTGCTGGGAATTTGGTCCTTCTCACTGTAAACTCTTTTCGGGTTTTCGCCCGTTGCCATCTTCATTGCCGTAGGACCTTTTATCAACAAATCGTCCAGGATAACGGATCCCGCCGTTTTAAGCGCGGCAAACTGGCCCCCGATGACGTTCCCCGAACCCGGCCCGGTATTGACGGCCGTAACGCCGGCTTTAACAGCATCCTGTAGACCAAATCCGGCAGGATTAACTCCATCCAGCCCTTTTACCTGAGGCGTTATTGGATCCGTCATTTCGTTGGTATCCTGGCCCTCCCAGCCTTCGCCCTCTTCGTGAATCCCTACGTGAGTATGGGCATCAACAAGCCCGGGCATTATCGTCTTTGAGCCAAAATCCTGAACCTCCACCCCCGAGGGTAGGTTCTTCTCTTCAGCGGGTCCGACATAGTCTATTTTGCCATCTTCAACAAGCAAAAGCCCCTCGTTTACGTCTTCCTTGTTTCCCATAGTAACTATCTTTTTAGCCTTATAAGCTTGAGTAATTTTTATCACTCCTTAATTAATTGAATGATATGATTGCATTATAGACAGGTGGGAAGAAGTTAGCAAGCTTTACCCCCACCATGTCCAGAAACAATCTTCTCAACCAGGCTATTAAGGCAAGATGTAATCCAGTGAAATCAACTCTCGTTATAAGAACGAACCAGTAACCTTATAATTCCGCATAGAACCAGGGAACAATTTTATGAACAATGCTTGATTTACCGGCCACTGTCTCGTTATAATGTTTTGATTTTAATGGAGAATTTAAACATGATAAACTACGAGACGGATTTTAACTTTAATATGTCTTTGGGCACTACGAGGATCAATAATCCGGGGGAAACGTTTCCCCTATAAATACTTACCCCCCTATCCAACTCAATATTTACCTTTTTCTCTAACTTACCGGAAAAAGAACTTCTTGGAGGTGTACTATGCAGACAAATCACCTGTCGTGGGCCAGAAACCAGGCATTATTAACCGTTAGGGAGCAACCGTGTCAGACGGAGAAGGAACTCTTACAGAGCAATACTGCGCATAAAGTAATTTTAAAGTTCATTAAAAAGCTCAAAAACGACCAGTCCCGTTTGCTGTCAATACTTCCGGAACAACTAACAGAACAGACTGCCGAAACGATAACTGAAAGGGTTCACCCCGTACTTATAGAACTACTGGACACCCCGCTAGAGAAGGTCGGACCGGAGTCGGAACTCGGAGAACAAATTCTGGAGCACAGGGGAAAATTTCACCAATTTATCGAGAAACTTTATGATTTCTGGCGAGATTACACAAGAATTCTCGTAAAGTGGACGGGATACGGTTCGAGCGAGAAAGGCACTCGTCCCTACCTTCAATTTAACGAGGAACTTGATGAACTGACGGAACTGGTCCGCTCGACTTATCGCTCGATCGCAGAAAATATAACTAATTCACATCCAATCGTTTACCGCCAGGTATCCGCAGGTTTTGAAGTAGGCCTGGCCGTCGATAAAAAAGACTTTGATTACCCGGATTTTCTGAACAAGAAACTGGGACAAATACCGGTAATCGAACAGGTTACCATAGAGCCGCCTTACGTCATCGACCCTCCGATGAATAAACGCACCGGGAGGTTCAGGGAAACAGAGGAGAACCCTCTGGAATCAGCCACGATAAATCCACAGAACTGGCTCTGTTACCCCGCAAAGGTCGGAGATTTAAGGGTCGATTTTTATTTCCACCAGGAATTCATGGATCTCGGGGCATCGATTGCAAACCTTTTCGAACTTGTCACGGGAGATGAGCTGGAAGAAAAACCGGATGCCATATACACCTATGGCCTCGATCCATCAGATATGGAAGATTACGGCGACCTACCCACTGTATTCTACAGAGATGAAGAACACGACCTTATGTACGGAGCCCTGCCACGGGAATCCAGGTTTGGTTACTTTGGGTACGTCAAAAAAATGATTCTGACTCTTCACAATACTATTGCAATGAAGAACGGTCGTCTCCCATTACACGGTGCTATGACAAGAATATACTTTAAAAACCAGGAACCGGTCACGATAGCGATTATGGGAGGCTCTGGCGCGGGTAAGTCCGAAACTCTAGAAGCATTCAGAGTAATTGGAGAAGAAGCGATCCAGGAGATGGAAATTATCTGTGACGACATGGGTTCACTGGGAATTGACCAATCAGGAAAGGTGCTGGGCTATGGAACCGAAACCGGTGCTTTCGTCAGACTGGACGACCTGCAGAAGGGATATGCGTTCAGCCAGCTGGATAGGTCCATTTTCATGAGTCCTCAGAGGACAAATGCCCGGGCTCTCATGCCAGTTGCTCCGATAGAAAAAGTCCTTGAAGGAGTCCCGATAGACTACTTTTTCTACGCCAATAATTACGAAGAGGTTGACTCGGACCACCCGACAATAGAAAGACTGGATTCTCCCGAACTAGCTCGTTCCGTATTTAGTGAGGGAGCCAGAATGCCAAAAGGAACTACAACAGAGAAAGGATTGAGCCATACTTACTACGCAAATCCTTTCGGCCCACCTCAATTCAAAGAAACCCACGATGAATTGGCTCAGGATTTCTTCAAACAGTTTTACGAGGCGGATGTTTTCGTTGGACAACTCAGGACCAGACTGGGAATTTCCGGTATGGAAACGGAGGGTCCAGAGTCCGCTGCCCGGGATTTACTGGACCTCGTAAGGAGCAATAACGAAGAATAAGAGGGCTTAATTAAACTCGGTACTCTAAAAGAGTAAATCCCCCCGCCAGCAAGACGGGGGGATTATTATTTGCTATTCTTTCAGGCCTGGTTCCGTTGAATTAGACCCATCCGCGTAACTTCATGGCTTCCGCAACTTTTTCAATCGAAACCATGTAAGCTGCAGTCCTGTTATCAACGTCTTCTTCTCTGGCCCTCTCATGGACATCGGCAAAAGCCTTCGTCATTTTCTTATCCAGTCGTTCGTAAACTTCCGATTTCGACCAGTAATACCGATTTCTATTCTGTACCCATTCAAAGTAAGAAACCGTCACGCCACCGGCGTTACAGAGAAAGTCAGGAATTATGTAAACACCGTTTTCGTAAAGAATTTCGTCCGCTTCCGGAGTAGTCGGGCCGTTTGCCGCCTCGGCAAGCACCTCGGCCCTGACGTGGTCAGCGTTCTTCGCGGTAAGCACATTTTCTATGGCGGCGGGGATTAGGATATCAACTGGAAGTTCCAGCAACTCAGCATTACCCTTATCGCCGTCACCGAGGAACTCAGTTCCCTCTATGTCTTTTGCAAAGACACCATGTTCCTTCATATTATTTGAAATCTTTTTGTGTTTCAATCCATCATCGGAATATATAGCACCCTCGGCATCTCCAATTGCCACTACTTTAGCCCCAAGCTGCTCCTCCGCCAGCTTATGGGCATGGAAGCCGACGTTTCCATAGCCCTGGACCGCTACTCTTGCGCCATCCAGGTTCATCCCCAGTTCCTTGGCAGCCTCCCTGATGGTGTAGATTACACCTCGGGCAGTCGCATCACCGCGACCAAGCGAACCACCAATACCAATGGGTTTTCCAGTTATAACATCGGGAGCGTTTACACCTTTTATTTTACTGAACTCATCCATCATCCAGGCCATTGTTTGCGACGTAGTATATACATCAGGAGCGGGAATATCCTTTTCCGGGCCAATAAAATCGGAAACTGCACATACATAGGCGCGCGAGATCCTTTCCAGTTCACTCTCCGATAGCTCCGTCGGATCGCAGACGACCCCACCTTTCCCGCCTCCGTACGGAATATCAGCTACGGCTGTTTTCCACGTCATCCATGCAGCCAGCGCTTTTACGGTGTCAAGTGTTTCGTCGGGGTGAAACCTCAAACCACCTTTTGTCGGTCCTAACGCGTCGTTATACTGTACCCGATACCCCTTGAAAGTCTTCGTTGATCCGTCATCCATCTCAACTTGAAAGTTGACTATAAACGTCCGCATCGGCTCTCTTAATGCCTGGTGGACAGAGTGATCCAGGTCAAGGACATCAGCAGCTTTGTCCAATTGCCTTTGTGCCGTCTCAAATGGATTTACTTCGTTCATTTTCTCCCCCTCTTGGAGTCTGTCTTTTCGTCAATAATATTGTTACCGGATTCACAGTTCAATGTAAAATTAATTTTTCTCTTTATTTAACCGGGCATTCTTCTACAATTTCTTCTTTGATATCTTTTTCGCCGTAGGCCTCTTCAAAATACTCCGAAAACTCACGAACGAGTTTCTCGGCCCTGGTCTTAAAGGCCTCCTCGTCCCCCCATGTCTTGCGGGGATTCAATAATTCATTCGGTACCCCGGGACAGCTAACAGGTCTGCACAATTGAAAATACTCACCTTCTTCATAATCAATGCCCGTGAGATCGTCATTCAGGGCAGCATCAACCATGGCCCGGGTATATCCCAGATCTATTCTTTCCCCTTCCCCGTATGGACCACCGGTCCAGCCAGTATTTATCAGATAGACATCCGCACCGTGTCTTTTCATCTTTTCCCCCAGCATTTCGGAATACACGTCGGGATTCCTCGGCATAAAGGGCTGTCCAAAAAAACGGGAGAAAACCGACTTTGGTTGGGTCAAACCAGTTTCAGTACCAGGGATTTTGCTGGTATAACCCATGAGAAACCAGAGCATTGCCTGATTCGGATCAAGTTTGGAGATCGGAGGAATTACCCCGTTGGCATCAGCTGTCAAAAACAGTATAGTTTCGGGATGATCAGCAATTGAAGACTCCTTGATATTTGTAAGGTAATCAAGTGGATATGACCCCCGCAAGTTCGGTGTCAGCCTGCTGTCAAAAAAGTCGAATTCGCCATTAGGGTACATAAGTGCGTTTTCCACTATCGCACCGTGGTTCCGGTAATCCTCTTTATGCATAATTGCATTCCATATTTCAGGTTCTTCGTCCTTCTGTAGATCTATTAGCTTGGCATAACAGCCGTTTTCAAAATTGGCTATTCCACGATCCCCCCAGCCGTGTTCATCATCCCCAAGAAGTGCCCGGTCAGGATCAGCAGATAAAGTAGTTTTTCCGGTACCGGAAAGCCCGAGCAATAACCCGGAATTACCATTTTCGTCCTCATTTGCCGAGCAATGAAGCGGCAGGACATCTTCCTCGGGTAGAAGATAGTTCATGACAGTAAACATTAACTTTTTCACTGTACCCAGGTAAGCAGAGCCTATTACCACCCCGAGAAAACGGTCAAAATCCATGGCAACAATCATATCCGTTGTACCGCCGTCTTCCAGTTGCCTGAGTCTGCCTTCGTATTTATCACTGTTCAATTTATCATAGGGAAATACCAGTAAGTTAAACGGAGAACTAGCGAATGTACTTCTTTCGATACCATCGGGAATGGGCCTAAACATATTCAAAGTAAACAAGGAAGTAAGCGCGCGGCTGGTAATAGTCCTGGTAGGCAATGCGTAGGCCGGATCTGCTCCGATTACCCGGTTCGTTTGAAATAAATTACTCTTATCCGACATTAGATTTAACGCGTCTTCAAGCACGAGCTGAAATGTTTCAGGATCCAGCGGTATGTTGTTTGGAGAATCCCAATCTATCTTTTCCTGGCTTTCCTCGCGCTGCACTATCAGAGTATCTTTTGGACTTCTTCCCGTGGATTCCGATGGCGTCCAGGTGGCCAGTGCTCCGTTTTTACTGACAAAAGCCTCTCCTCTGTTTACCGCTTCTTCTACGAGATCCCCCCGGCAGGGATTCCTTGTCACTTTAGAATGATTTTTTAAGCTCCGATCAATTTTTTCCTGTAAATTCATAACCCCTCCTCTTCTTAACTATCCGAGGTCTTTCCAAACCTCAGCTATCCTCTTGATTCCGCTTTCTATCTCCTTCGGAGTTAACGCGGGAAAAGGTAGCCTGAGAAAACTTCCACCTCCTTTGTCCGGGAAAAATCCTAGGGGTGACGTCAGAACCAACCCCCTCGATCGTGCCTTTTCGTAAAAAAGATCGCTCCTTTTACCATCGGGGAGCCAGACCCCCACGAAAAAGCCACCTTCGGCTTCCACCCAATTTGCTTTCGGGAAATACTTTTCTAGGTTCTCCAGAGTTGCTTGAAGCCTAGGCCGGTAAAGGGATTTGAGCCTCTCAATATTCTCTTCCAGCCAGCCATTTTTAATTAACTGGGTAACTATACCCTGACCAAGAATATTTGGCGAGATATAGGTATCTTCGGCGCAAGTAGCTATCTTATTCACCATGGAAGAATCAGCTACGAGCCAGCCAACCCTCACTCCCGGGCTAACTAACTTGCTAAAAGAGGATGTCTGGATGACGGACTCCGCGTTAAAGCTTCTTAGAGAAGGTCTGGTTTCGCCGGAATAACGCAATCTCCGGTAAGGAGAATCCTCGACGGCTTTTACGTCGTACCCATCTAACAGCCAGGCGACTTTCTTTCTTTTTTTCGTGGTTGTTGTGGCACCTGTAGGGTTCTGAAAGTCCGGAATCGTGTAATACAATTCGGGATGATATTCAGCAAAAGCCTCTTCCAGCCCCTCAACGTTTATCCCGCCATCTTCTAAATCAACTCCTTTAACTTTCGCACCAGCTCTTTCAAAAATCGTTATAGCTCGGTCATACGTCGGTCTTTCCACCACTACTACCTTTCCGTCTCCCAGGTAAAGACGAGCAATGAGATCAAGTAACTGTAATGACCCGTTACTCAAAAGGATTCCATCGGCGGTGACTCCCTCATAGTCCTCCGCAATCTTCCCTCTCAGCGGAGGATACCCTCTTGAGTCACAGTATTCCAGTACAGTTTTTCCATCGCCCTCAAATATTGACGACGCGGCTTCTCTTGCAGCACCAACAGGAATCGCTTCTGGCGCAGGGATACCACGGTTGAAGTTTATAGTCCCCTCTCTGGAACTCATCTGTTTTTCTCCCCCTCGGAAATTCAATTATTTTTTCCTCCTGGGAAATTATATCAACCTGCGCCTGCTTGTCTAATTTATTGGGAAGTTTTTTGAAAATCCATAGAGAAATCCGGAGTTTGCCCATTAAAGCTCCAGCTTGCGCGGCATTATTGACAGCTTGGGGGAGCGTTAAAAAGAGGTAGGAACTGAAAAATTGGATATTGAAAAACCTTTCAGATATTATCCTGTTTCCAATTTACAGGACAAAGATTTAAATAAAGAACCCCGCCCGAAGGGACGGGTGCTGGCGGGGCAATTGACTTAATAAAAGTGGAACAATTGGAAGACTTAAAAGTTATCTAACCACCAGTCCACGGGCTAATTTTGCCAGAAAGTACGTCGTCTCTAGAAAAAACTTTTATCTTTGCTGAATACCCGGTAACACAAACAACCTACTGGACAGGAACAGCAGCTTCATAAAACACGCTGTATATGCTCCTAATTAAAGATTCGTGTTTTTCTTCACTTACGATAAATTTCAATCCGTAATCGGTAAAGAATTTTTCCAAAAAACTCTCCCCCGGGAGGGAATTAAGTATCTTCTGCCTCGCCTTAACCGTCAGAGCGGGATCCGTCACGACCATGGTAACCAGACTCACCCCTTCACGCCTCCTGTAACCGTTCTTCTGGGGAGTCTTTTCATCAGGGACAAGAGCTATGCTTCTCTCGCCGTCAACGTAAATTACTTCTTTCGCCCTGCTGGCAAGCGTTTGAT
>JAIPHN010000073.1 GCA_021735185.1 Candidatus Bipolaricaulota bacterium | reverse complement strand
GCTCTGGCAGGGCTCTTAGGCCTACTCCGCCTCCCGTTACAACGATAAAATATAAGTCTCCCTCGTTGGTGTTCGCCAGCACGGTTCTCCTCGCCCGGCCTTTGACCAGACCTCCATCCACGGTGAAATTCTCTCTCTCCAGATCCAGCACGTTTTCACCGTCCTTAATCAGCAATGGACCAGCGCTAACGGCACCACGCAAAAGCGGGATAAAAGGTTCCATCGTCCAGTCAAATTCGGCATTAACACCCCGAACGAGCCCCGAAATCTCCTCTTGTCTTTCACCCGTTGCAACCACGATTGTTTTCCCGGAAGTAATAGAATTCGGGAAACTACTCCGCCGTTCGATCACTTTCCCGTCCCTCAGAACCAGCACTGTTCCGGAATTAATCCGGCCCGGATCGTTACTGTAGTTCTCGGTATACACTACAAGGTCATCATTGCTTACCGGTCTATTAAACCCGCGGACGGTGACCTCCCCGCCTGAAGTCCGCAAAAACAAATCGAGATCCGGCCGAAAAAACCTTAATCTACCGAAGTAATCTATCCCCAGCGCGGCCCGTTCACCCCAGTCGCGCGATAACAATTTACCGTTTTTGACTACGAGACCGATGGGAGTAAAGCTTCCGGGATCAAAAAAATTCGCATTTAACCCGGCTACACCGAAGTTGTCCTGGACCAGTTTAGAGAGCTTTGCCCCGGAGCCTACTTCCCCGCCTGGGAGAACCGGTACGAGACGATACCCCTGGTTCCAATTAGAGACTTCGAGATAGTGAAGGGTCTGGCTCCCCCCGTCCGCCCAGATATTCATCCGGTTATACGAAAATTTCTGATCGGCAGCAAGATTTGTACTGGGTCCGGGGGAAGGACCGGTAACGTCATCCCGGGCAAGCTCCAGCTGAAAATGAAAACCCGAGCTTCCCCTGGTGGTTTTTACAGTGGACCTAACGCCGTCACGTAAAGTCAAATTCAGGACTAGCTGATCGTTTTCCTCAGAAATTATCGAGCTGTCTGTGAGATATCGGGTATCTAAAGAAACGTCCAAGCCGGCAAAATTATCGACTTTTACCGTGTTGAAGAATTTTAATGCAAGCTTATTAGCCGCCGGTTTACTCCGCGAAAAATTGGTGTATTTGGAGAATTCAAGCGAAATTTCTCCCGCACCGACCGAAGCAGCAAGCAACTTCGCCGGCTGGATTCTTACGTCAGCTCTGCTGGGAGAATAATCAACTCGGCCGCCAAGTTTTTCAACCAAAAAATCCAGATTTATAAAATCCCTGCCGCCCTTCACCGCGAGAGAGGACTTATTTACAAAAAAGGACTCCGTCTTTCCCCATTCCAGTACGTAACCACCACTCCGCCCCGGATCAGCACGACCTCCAAACAGCTGTGTAGCCTTACGCAGCGGAACAAGTGGCCCGCTGGAAGACCCTACTACTTCAAGTTCCCCCAGTCTTTCACCGTTTAGAAATACTGCCCGGTTACCGCCGGAGAAAAACACGACCGATAAAGCAGCTACGGCAAAAGCCGCCAAAACTATCGCTCGTGTTACTCCTGAATCCATTAACTACTCCGGAGCTAAGTAAGAAAAAATTTCCGAAAGCGGAAAGAGTATATTACTCGTCCGTCTCCTCTTCCGCTACGCCTTCTTCCTCCTCTTCCTCCTCTTCCTCGACGTTAACTTTTATGTTGGCATGTATTTCTTCGTAAAGCCTTATTTCGACTCCAAACTGGCCGAGCTCTTCTATCGGGGAGTCAAGAATTACGCTTTCGGGAGAAAGATCTATTCCGGTTTCTTCTTTAATAGAGTCGACGATATCATGTTTTCTCACGGAACCGTAAAGATGTTGTTCCTCCTGAGCCTTACGATGGTAAACGAGTTCAAGTCCGTCCAGCTCATCGCTCCTTTCCTGTGCTTTTTTCCGTCTTTCTTCTTTCCTCTTGCTGATTTCTTTCCTGACTTTTTCATAGCGTTTCTTATTGCCTGCCGTAGGCTCAACTGCCAATCCCTTGGGGAGCAAATAATTCCTCCCGTAACCATCTGCCACTTCCACTGTCTCTCCGACTTCGCCTAGATCTTCTACCTCTTCGGTCAGAATTAATTCCACTGGTTCCACCTCTGAAGTTTTCTTGTTGATAATAACCTATTGGATTGTAATCAGCCATCTTGAGAAACTTAATAATATTTCAAGATAAGCAAAAAGCTCTATAATTCTACAATTCAAGCGTGACTCGTTCAAGATCGACGGGGACTTCGGGCAAAGAAAGCTTAAACCTCGAAAAAGGCACGATAGCACTTCCCCGGAGGCCACGCTAGTTTTCTCAGAAGGACTCTTCTAATAGTTTCTTCGCCTTTTTTTTAGCTATTGCGTTAATTAACGGGTATTTTTCTCCTGGCCGCCCGTTAATTACTTTGTTCAAAAGCTCTCTGGCAAATTTATCCTTGCCCCTGTTGAGAGCATAATACTTGGCGTAAGAAAAGTAGCTTTCCAGGCAACCGGGAGCCAGTTCAATCGCCTTCTCAAAATGCCTTTTCGCCTTATCCCAGGTGAAATCGTTGTTGCTTACCTGGACAAAGGTCCACGGAAGCCTGCTCATTAACTCCGCAATTATTGATCCGAGGGCCCTGTGAGCCCCTCCACCGAGATAGCTCTCGTCAACTTCCATTACCCGGCGGTTTAAAGCAATAAGCGCCGGGAGATCGTTCAAAGTCCCCAGAACTCCTTTGGTTTCGTCAAGTCGCCCCAGATTGGCGCCTGCCCAGAAAAGTGCCTCGACGTCATCCACGGAATCCGGAAGTTCTTTCAGAGCCTTAAACCCTTCTTTATCGTATAACGCGGCAAAGTCTTTGTTCGTTTGAAGGCTTTCTACTCCGTACTCGTAACCGGTCCGGTAAGCCGTCTTTTTCTCTCCCTTTTTTGTGAGGTACGCTTCCGCGAGAGTAAAATAGCCCAGAGATAGTATGTTCAAAGCGTGTTTATTGTCGTCGTCCAGTTTCAGGACTTTCTGATAAATCCGAATTGCTTGCCTCAGTTTTGGCTCGGACCTGGTATCGAAACGAGCCTCCCGGGCCACCCTGTCTCCTTTTTCTATCAAAGTTTCCAGTGTAACATCCTCGGAGGGATTATTCCCTTCCTGAGCAGTAACTGGGAAAATCCCGGCAAACAAAGTCAGCGTCAAGATGAAAAGACAAAATATTCTCTCGATTTTATTCATTCGCTTTATAAAACCGATAACTGGGTCTCAACCTCCAGGTGCAAAAGGTAACTTTCAGTAGTTTTAAAGTACAGCCATCTCGGAATTGAAACAAAATTTGGGAACTTTTAAGACGTATTTTTGCAGAATTAAGGGCCCGCTAAACTCAAAGATACCCTTCTCTTTTCAAACTTACCTCGTCGTATCTTCCAACGATAACGTGATCGACCAGTGTTATTCCCAGAGTATCCAGCGAAGTTTCTATTCGTTCGGTAACCGTAATATCCGCCTCGGATGGGTCCGGACCTCCACCGGGATGGTTATGTGCGAGAATAACACCGCTGGTATTATTCTTGAGACAGTTTTTCGCAATTTCTCTCGGCTCTATCTGTACCTCGTTTAGTGATCCCCTGAAGACCGTTTCCTCGCAAATAAGTTCGTTTGCGTTATTAAGATGTAACGTTCTCAATTCCTCCCGCTCGAGCCGCTTAAGCTCCGGAGTTAAATGGGCTATCACGTCGTCTAACCCGAATATTTTTTCACCCTGTGTGATCTCTTCCCTGGCAAATCTTTTACCCAGCTCGAAAACGGCAAGTATCTGACCGGCCTTTACTTCACCAACCCCCCGATAATCCTGAAGCTCCCGCAGAGTAGAATTCGAGAGGCTATCCAGCTCGAAATCGTTAAGAATTTCTCGGGAGACGGCAAGGACGTTTTTCCCTTTGATTCCGGATCTAATCACAAGTGCCAGCAGTTCCGAATCACTCAGGTGCTCCGGACCATGCTGTTTTAACCTTTCCCGGGGCCGATCTTCCTCTGGTAAATCTTCTATCCTGTACTTCATCCCGTTACGTTAAATAAATAAAAAGCTCCGGGCTCCCGGCATTGCCCAAAAGTATATCAATCCGGGAGTAGCTATTCTCCTAAAGGTTTTCCTCAACGGACCGTACCTTGCCCTTTATCCTGTCGGTTCTGCCGGCGTGATCGTCTATCTTTATATGAGTTTCAACGCGATCGTAATCCTCTTTCAGGTGCTTGTGACACTTCTCGATGACTTCCATTACCTCGCTCCATTCGCCTTCGACAATAGTTCCCATTGCGGTAAGCTGGTGATCGAGCCCACTGGAATCCACAATCCGCTCCACCCCGGCTATATCCTTGCCGAGCCCGCTTTCCCTGCCGAGCGGATACGTGTCAAACTCTACTATCATTTCTCTTTGGAGTCAGTCAAATCTATTGCCTAATCCTGAAACCGGTCAGAATTCTCGCTTACCCATTCCAGGTTCTCCAGCGCCTGGGAAAGCTCTTCTTCGATATCCACTTCTTCGGCGAACTCACCCTCTTTTAAGTCCTCAATGCTATCTTCAACCGTATCTAACTTTTCAAGCGCCATTTGACCGTTACCTTTTTCGAAGTGCGTCAGCGACTCCTGCAAATCCTGAATAAGACGGTTCACTTCTTCCACTAACGAGATTCCTTCGGCTAGCTTATCCACTTTCCCTCCCCCCCTATTCAGGATCCTCGCCTGAACCTTCCAGTTGGTCCTTCAATTCATCCAGCACACGGTATTTGATCCGGGATACCTGGCGCTGCGAGGTACCGATTTCGTCACCAATTTCTTCCTGAGTCTGCTCCTCGTAGAATATCCCTCTGACAACCTCCTGCTGTACTTCTGTCAGCTTCTCTATTGCCTCTGCGATCCTTATCTTGAATTCCAGCGGGAGGTCTTCTTCGTGCTTGCTTTTTATCTTTTCGTAATCTATATACTCCGGTCTGGGATCGGATTCCCTTCTCTCCCGATCGATCGATACGTAAGTCATCGAATCCCTTGCCTTTAGCACCTCTTTAACCCCTTCTTCTTCTATGTTAAGCTCCTCCGAAAGCTCTTCTATAGTCGGGTATTCTCCGGTATCCTGATAGATCCTTTCCTGGGCCTTCTTAACTTTCTTATTTAACCTCTTTATCCACTGCGGAATATGTACGGAAGGTTGATTATCCCTTACCTGATGTCTTATTTCACCCTTGATCAGATGCGAGGCGTAAGTGGAAAACTTCGTCCCACGATTCATCTCGTAATTTTCGACGGCATTCAACAGACCGATATAACCGGCCTGCCTTAAATCCTCGAAATCGATTCCGGAGTTCTTAAAATCGCCCGCTATGGACTTAACCAGGCCTATATTCTGGTCTATTAACTGATCCTTGAGATCAGTTATTCGTTCTTCAATATCCTCGTTACCCGATTCTTTCTCTGCCTCCTTTTCCTCGAGCTCCTGTATCTTTTTCAGAAGCTCTTCGTTTGATTTATCCTCGTTTCTCATATATAGAACCCCTTTTTTCAGGTCTAAATTCTATTTAGCGGCCTATTTACCCACACAAAAATCGGAAAACACCCTATCCAGGATTTCTTCGCTGAGATCCTCGCCAAGCAACTTACCCAGTTTCTTTCTTCCTTCTCTAATATCGATTTCAACCAGATCTATCGAACGACCGGAATTTATTGCTTCAATTGCCTCCTCCAGGTTCTGCCTGGCCTGCTTCAACAGCTCTTTTTCCTGCACGTTCAACAGGACAAGACTATCGTCCTTTTTGACTTTGCCGCCCCAGATTAATTCCGTAATAGAGCTTTCCAGGTCTTCCAGGCCCTCCCCTTTTTCCGCCGACAGCTTGATTATATTAGCCCAGCCATTACCTATTTTATCGGTAACCCCTTCTGCAGGCAAATTATCAACCAAGTCAATCTTGTTCAATACCAGAAGCGTTTTATCCGGATTCAATTCACGGGCGATTTCCCTATCCTCCTCCCTGATCCCACTTTTTGAGTCAACAAGAAACAACGATAGATCCGATTCTTTCCCCTGTTTTCTTGCCCTCTCAACCCCTTTGCGTTCTATTTCACCGTCCGTCTCTCTAATACCGGCGGTATCGGTCAGCTTGATCGGTATTCCGTCAATTTCCAGGTCCGCTTCTATAGTATCTCTCGTGGTGCCTGGGGTGGAGCTTACGATGGCCCTTTCCTCCCGGAGCAGCCGGTTCAATAAGGTGGATTTCCCCACGTTAGGCCGCCCGAGAATTGCCACTGTGTGACCCTCTTTGAGGATCTTCCCGTCTTTGCTGTGGGCCAGGAAATTCTCTATCCGGTCCCTTATATCAACAAGTTTACCCTCTAACTCTTCCCGCGGAACAATGGACTCTTCGTAGTCGGGAAAATCTATCATCGTTTCTATTTCAGCAAGGACCTCGGTCAGTTCATCTCTGACGGATCCCAGGAATTCTGAAAACTTTCCCTCCAGCCTATCCAGAGATAGTTCCAGGGAAAAGCGGGTCTTTGACTCGATGACGTCTTTGACGGACTTTGCCTGGTCCAGAGTCAACCTGCCATTGAGGAAAGCTCGCTTGGTGAATTCCCCCGGCTCCGATGGTCTTGCCCCTTGATCCAGTGCGAGCTCGAGGACCTCTCTTACCGGCACGATACCGCCATGGCAAAGTC
>JAIPHN010000072.1 GCA_021735185.1 Candidatus Bipolaricaulota bacterium | reverse complement strand
CACCAAAAATACCGGGAATATTGATAGCGAAATGACGGTGAAAGACCCGGACCGAATATAATATTCATCTTGCCGAGAAATCGTGTCTCAGGATAGCGCGACGTTTTTAAATTAAACGATTTGTGTTATAATGCGGCTATAAGGTTTTGAAGGTTCCGGAAGGTAAAATGAGAATTATGGAAAAATTCAAGACTTTCGTACAAAGGAAATCGTTCAAAGTGGTTACCGGAATTGTTGGATCATTACTGATTTTATCCCTCGCTTTCATTGGCTGGATCTGGTCTACAACCCTCCAACCGGATCAGGTCCAGCCAGCATCCGTAAATAGTAGCAAATCCGCTCCTACGATACCGTCAGGGGCTGAACTTAAACTTTTTAACTGGAACGTCCAGTTCATGGCGGGCAAAGGATACGACTTCTACTATGAAGGTGGAGAAGATACCAGACCGACACCGGAGGATATTGACCAGACCACGGAAGAAGTGGTCCGGGCTATTGAAGAAGAAGATCCCGACATAATCTTGCTACAGGAGGTCGACGACGGAGCAAAGAGAACGGATCACGAGGATCAGCTAAAGAACTTAATGGGAAAGCTTCCGGACGAGTACCAATCGCACGCTTCCGCGTTTTACTGGAAAGCGGCTTTCTCGCCGCATCCAAAGATTCTGGGGTCCGTCGGGATGAAGCTCTCAGTTATTTCCAAATATAAGATGGAAAGCGCCCGGCGCCATCAGCTAGCTCTCAAGCCGGATAACTGGTTCGTCAGGCAGTTCGATCTGAAACGGACAGCTCTCGAAGTCAGGTTTCCGCGGAAAGAAGGTGAGGACTTTGTGGTATTTAACACCCACCTAACGGCTTTTGCCTACGGTTCGGACGTCCGACAGCGTCAGGTGGAAGAGATTCAGGGACTTCTGGAGGAAAGGTCGGAAGGTGGTTACCCCTGGGTGATCGGCGGCGACTTCAATCTGCGCCCCCCGGGGAGGGATGAAGGTAGCAGTGATAACGAAGCAATAAAGAAACTGTTTGATGACTACCGGGCGGTGCCAGGTTACGAAGAAGTCAACGGGCCGAACCCGGAGGACTGGTACACTCACTTCCCCAACAACCCGGAAATAGCGGGCCCGGACAGTACAATCGACTACTACTTCCTCTCGGGTTCCGTCTCACTCGGTGATCACTACGTAAGGCAGGAAGGTACTCTGAAGATCTCCGACCACCTGCCGGTAGTTGCGGAAGTCCGGGTGGGTTCCCCGTAGATTATTGTTTTTCTGGGATTTAAGACTTTCCAAAAAAGATAAAACCCACGTTCCAATTTAGTTGGGGGAACGTGGGCGGAGAGTAGGTTTGTGAGAGAAAAAATCTAATAGTATTTCATGTATTTTTCCAGTTCCCAGTCCGTCACGTTTACCTGGAACTCCCGCGCTTCGGCCCTTTTTGCCCTGAGGAAGTTCTCCTTGACGTGGGAACCAATTGCTTCGGATATCACTTCGTCCTCTTCGAGCGCGTCCAGCGCCTCCGACAGGCTGGAAGGCAGCGAACCTATGCCTTTTTCTTCCTTCAAGCCCGCTTCCATCTCGTAAAGGTCCTCTTCGACGGGTTCCGGTGGCTCGATTTCCTCTTCCAGACCGTGCAATCCGGCCATGAGTATTGCAGCAAAAGAGAGATACGGGTTTGCGGTCGGATCCGGGCTCCTCAGTTCCAGTCTGGTCGAAGTTTCGGGCGTGCTCGTGTGGGGAATCCTGATCAGGACCGAGCGGTTCTGCCTTCCCCACGAAATGTTGACCGGCGCTTCGTATCCCGGCACCAGCCGTTTGTAAGAGTTGATCGTCGGGTTGGTCAGTGCAGTAATGGCGCCAATATGTTTGATGAGCCCTCCAATGAAATTGAGAGCGCCTTCCGAGAGGTCGTAAGGGTTACCCGGATTGTAAAAGCAGTTTTCGCCGTCCTCGGTCAGCGAAATGTGGGTATGCATCCCGGAGCCGTTAATCTCCCCGTAGGGTTTTGGCATAAAGGTCGCAGTCAATCCGTGCTTCAGCGCTATGGTCTTCGTCGTCGACTTGAACGTGATAAGCTGGTCGGCCAGCTCCAGTGCCTCGTCGTAACGGAAATCGATCTCGTGCTGGCTCGAAGCGACCTCGTGGTGCGCAGCCTCGACTTTAAACCCCATCTTTTCCAGGCTGATTACCATGTCCTTCCTTGCCTCTTCTCCCTTATCGACGGGCATGAGATCGAAGTATCCTCCTTTATCGTGGAGTGAGGTGGAACTTCCGCGGTCGCCCGCTTCTCCGTCGGACTTGACCATGAAGAACTCCGGTTCGGCCCCTGTGAACATCTTCAATCCCTTTTCGGCGGCCTCGCGCTGTGCCTTCTTCAACCTATAACGGGGGTCGCCTTCAAACGGTTCCCCGTTAGGTTTATGTACGTCACAGATCAGGCGCGCATTTGAGTATTTCTCGCCCTCGCTCGTCTTCGACTTCCAGGGATATATCCTTAACGTATCTAGATCCGGGTGCAGGTACATGTCGGATTCGAAAATCCGGGCAAAACCCTCGATAGAAGAACCATCAAAAGCTATCCCTTCCTCCAGGGCTTTCTTTAGTTCATCGAGCGTTATTTCAACGTCCTTTGGAATTCCCAGGATGTCGGTAAATTGCAACCTGATAAATTTTACGTCCCTCTCCTCGAGCGAGAATACGGCATCTTCGATTTCAGTTTTGTCTTCAGCCACCTTGAATCAACCTCCAGGTCTGCTAAGATAAATATAGAAGAATTATAAGGATCATTAGACATATGTCAAGCTTTTTTGATCAATATAACTGTTTTGTTTGAAAAATACTAAATTCACGGTATAATCGTTCTACATAGCCACGCCCGGGGTAAGAGGAGGACCCGATGAATGAAGAAAAATTAAACAAAAAAATTCTTGAGAAGTTAATGGTGGACGGGCGAAAATCCATACGTGAAGTAGCTCGTGAAATAGACGTATCTCCATCTACTGTCAGCAACCATCTAGAAGAACTGATGGAAAACGGTGTGATCAAGCGATTTAAGCCGGCAATCGACTACGAAAAACTCGGGCTGGACCTTACTGCGATAACAAAAATTCAGGCTGAGGGAAGAAAAATATCGGATATTGTTGATCAATTAAGAGATGAGGGCAGCTTAACCCACGTTTACGAAATAACTGGCGAGTTCGACATTCTGGTAATTGGCAAGTTCGATAGTCGAGAAAGCATGAACAGGGAGATAAAACGAATGTTGAACTTTTCCGCCGTCGAGCGAGCAGATACCTCCATAGTTCTCAATGCAGTTAAAGAGGATAGCTCTATAGATCTGAACTCTTAAAATCCGATTCCGCTATTGTCGGTAGCATTGAATTTCTAATACGCGCTGAGTCGTAACTCAAAGGATACGACCGGCCTTAAATCGGAATTTAACGTTCCTGGGGCCGGGAAAAAGAATATCCGCCCAGCCATACGGGCGGATATCCCAATTTTAGCCTGGTTTGAATATGTACAGAAAGAAAGCTTAGATCACGGAGGATCTCTCAATACCTTTATTTACCAGCGATGGTGCACTTGCTCTTTTATCAGGTCCTCGTAAACCTGTCGTGCCTCGTGGATGACTTCGGGAGGTAGCTCGGGAAGATCACTGGATTGAGCGTTATCTCGTACGTGTTTTCCCTTCTTCGCGCCGGGAATAACGACGCTAACTTCGTCGTGTGAAAGTATCCACTTTATCGCCATCTGGGCCATGGAATAACCCTCCGGTTTGACTTCCTCGAGCCTTCTTACCGCTTCCAGTCCGGTTTCAAAGTCGACCCCGGCAAAAGTTTCCCCTACGTCGAACGCTTCCCCGTCCCGATTGAAGTTCCTGTGGTCGTTTTCCGGGAAGCTGGCGTCCTCGCCGTACTTTCCGGTCAACAGACCACTGGCAAGTGGAACTCTCGGGATGACCGCCACATTTTCCTCCCTGCAGCGATCGAAGAAAAGATCCGACGGTCTCTGTCGAAAAATGTTGAAGATTATCTGTACGCTGGTCAGGTTTGGATACTCGATTGCTTTAAGTCCTTCTTCAACCTTTTCCACGCTGACCCCGTAGTACTGGATCTTCCCTTTTTCGACGAACTCCTCCATCGCCTCGAAGATTTCCGGTTTGTAGTAAACGTCCGTCGGCGGGCAGTGTAGCTGGACCAGATCGATCATATCGACTCCGAGGTTTTCCAGGGATCTATCCAGGTGCCTTTCCAGGATTTCCTTGTTGTACTTTTCAGCCTTGTGGGGCTCTATCCGGCGGCCGAATTTAGTTGCGACGTATACCTTATCGTCCGTTTCGTCAAGCACTTTGCTTATTCTTTTTTCACTGGTACCATCACCATAGACATCCGCCGTGTCAAAAAAATTTATTCCCTGATCCAGTGCTTTTTCCAGAACAGCAAGAGCCTGCTCTTCATCCACGTCTCCCCAGGCGTCGCTACCCAGTGCCCAGGTGCCAAGACCTACCTCACTGACGTTCCAGCCAGTCTTTCCAAATTCCCTGTATTTCATGTTAATCCCCCTTTTAATTGATTAATTTCACAAAGTAACCCCATAAACACTTTTATAGTAGTTTAATTTCTCTCCGGATTCAAAGTCGAGAACGGACGGGACTTGTAAAAAATCCCTATATGACGTTCGCGGCGAGTTTAACGACTAGGAAGGACTGGAAATGGCAATTAATAACAAAACCCTTTCCGAGCCAATTAACTAACATTGTTTAGGTCTGGTCCCCGAAATTCCCGGTTGGATAACCACGGAATAACCCGTAACATTTCTGAAAGAAAAACCATCGAGGTTAAACCATGGACGAAAATTCCGTCGGAAAGGTCGAGACCAAAAAGTTTCATTACGACGATGAGATCGAGCTGGAAAGTGGGAAGAAGTTCGGCCCGATCGATGTCGCCTACGAAACCTACGGAGAGCTAAATCAGGACAAAAGCAACGCCATCTTAATTTGCCACTCCTTAACCGGAGGGGCCCACGCTGCAGGCTGGCACGAGGGAGACGATAAACCCGGCTGGTGGGACAACATGATCGGACCGGGCAAGGCCTTCGACACCGAGAAATACTTCGTGGTCAGTTCCAACGCCCTGGGAAGCTGCAAGGGGACTACCGGGCCCAGTTCAATAGATCCAGAAACGGATGAACCTTACGGCCTGGATTTTCCCGTGATAACCATTCAGGACATGGTCACGGTTCAGCGATTACTGCTCGATCATCTCGGGGTAGATCAATTATTCGCGGTCGCCGGTGGATCTTTAGGCGGAATGCAGGCCCTTCAGTGGGCAATTTCTCATCCACGTAACGTAAAGTTCGTGATCCCGATAGCTACTACAGGGCATTCTACTCCCCAGCAAATCGCCCTGGACGAGGTCCGACGCAGGGCAATCATGTCCGACCCGAGGTGGAACGGCGGCGAGTACTACGAAGATGAACCGCCGAAAGACGGATTGAGACTTGCCCGAATGATCGGTCATATTACCTACCTTAGCGATACGTCAATGAAGGAGAAGTTCGGGAGAAAGCTTCAGGACGGAAAGAAATTTAATTTCGACTTTCAGGTAGATTTCGAAGTGGAGAATTACCTGCACTACAAGGGCGGCTCTTTTGCTGAACGTTTTGATGCCAATTCCTACCTCTATCTAACTAAAGCCGTGGACTACTTCGACCTGACGGACGGAGGGAATGGATCTCTGGCGAACTCATTTTCCGAAGTCGAGGCAAATTTTCTGGTAATCTCGATAACCTCGGACTGGCTCTATCCGCCTTACCAATCCAAAGAGATAGTTAAAGCACTCGAATCCAACGACGTGGACGTGACCTACTCCGAGATCAACTCGACATACGGTCATGATGCCTTCTTCCTCGAACCGGGCCAGCTCCATCATATGGTCGCGAATTTCCTCTCTCAGGTTCTGGTCCGGGACGTAATGCAAAATGACGTCCCCGTAATTCACAAAAATACGTCCATCAAACGGGCCTCCGAATGCATTATCAATAGCGAATTTACCCACATACCGGTAGTGGAAGACGGGGACAAGCTTGCCGGTATTTTGACTGCCTGGGACGTGGCCAACGCCGTTGCGAATGACTTTGAATCACTCGCCCCCATCATGACTACCGACGTGATAACGGCATTACCGGAAGAACCGATAAAGAAGATCACAAATAAGATAAACCGATACAATATTTCCGCCCTTCCGGTAGTCGACAAAACTCAGAAAGTACTGGGAATAATCACCAGCGACAGCATCACACAGCTAGTTCAGGGCCAGCAGCCCATTCCCGGAACGGAAGAAGTAAAGGAGGAATAAAGGTCCCGACTACCGAGAAAATCCGCCACAAAAAATCAAACCCTCTTCTCGTAGTAATCAGCCAGGAACCTGTAGAATTCGGTCTGATCTCTATATAGAGAATCGTAATGTTCGACTTTCTCGGGCTCCGGCCTGATGACCTTTCTTATCTCTGGTTCCGGAAACTCCTGGATTTTCCCCTCACGCTTTATTGCGACCAGAGCGGCCCCTCTTGCGGCCGACTCTTCCACCTGGGGAACTTCTATTTTCGCATCAAATACGTTAGCCTGGATCTGGAGCCAGGGATTGCTCCTTGTGTAGCCTCCGCTAGCCCTAATCGTGAATCGTCCGGTAGGTACGGCTCCAAAAGTTCCTCGATACCCTTC
>JAIPHN010000071.1 GCA_021735185.1 Candidatus Bipolaricaulota bacterium | reverse complement strand
GAAGCCAAAAAGGCAAGGGAAGAAAACGAGGAAAAGACGATCGTTTTCAACTACAGCGGACACGGGAACTTTGACATGGCAGCTTACGATGATTATCTCGCCGGAAAACTGGAAGACGTCTACCACGAATAGATTTCGCATTTTTCCGAGTATCGTTAAGGCCGCGGGGACTCCCCCCGCGGCTTTTCCTTTCGAAGATTTCATTTGAACGCAGGGAACCACCGGTTATAATTTTCAGTGGTTTATAAAACAAAAAAACGGATATAATCCCCATTATGGGAGGTAGTGCCAATCAAACTCAACGAACTCACATTACACGAATCTATCGATCTGCTGAAAAAAGAACCGGGTAAACGGGAAAAGCTGCTGAATGATTTGTTTAATGAAATAGATGATAGAGAATCCGACGTTCAGGCTTACCTAGAATTAGCGGAGCCGGAAGAGCTAAGGGAAGAGTCAAAAAGACTAGAAAATCTTCCGTTAAAGGGAATACCGGGCACGGTAAAAGACAATATCCAGACTCTGGGGTTCAAGACGACCTGTGGTTCAAGTTTTTTACAGGACTACGATTCAGTCTACGATGCTACGGTTATTAAATCCCTAAAAGAAGCGGGGTCTCCCGTCCTCGGCAAGGCAAACATGGATGAGTTTGCAATGGGTTCTTCCACCGAAAATTCGTTTTTTCAGACAACAAAAAACCCACACGACCTTTCCCGAGTCCCCGGTGGCTCCTCTGGCGGTTCAGCAGCTGCAGTGGCCGCCGATGAAGCGATTTACGCTCTCGGATCGGATACGGGAGGTTCCGTACGGCATCCAGCCGGGTTCTGCGGTGTTGTCGGTTTAAAACCGACTTACGGGCTGGTTTCGCGGTACGGGCTGACGGCTTTTGCTTCTTCACTCGATCAGATAGGACCGATTACGAAAGACGTATACGACACCGCCCTCCTTCTAAATTTCCTGGCAACTTACGACGAGATGGATTCCACCTCGGCCGCCGAGGGCCGTAAAGATTATACCGAAGGAATCGATCGTGGGATAGAAGGATTAAAGGTCGGTTTCCCGAAAGAGTATTTTGGCGAAGAACTGGATCCGAGAATCCAGGAAAAGGCAAAGAAATGGAGAGGGACATTTCAGGATCTCGGAGCTGAAGTGAGAGAAATATCACTTCCCCATACGGAATACGCTATAGCGACTTACTACATTATTGCCAGTTCCGAGGCAAGCGCCAACCTGGCCCGGTTCGACGGTGTAAGATATACCAGTCGAGCGAACACTAAATCCATAGAGGAACTATTTTCAAAAAGCCGGGACGAAGGGTTCGGGCCCGAGGTCAAACGGAGGATCCTGCTCGGCACGTACGCTCTCTCCGCCGGATATTACGATGAATACTACGGAAAGGCACAGAAGGTCCGGAGGCTAATTAAGCAAGATTTTGATCGAGCCTTTGAGGATATAGACCTAATTGCGGCCCCCACTTCCCCGACTCCTGCGTTTAAAATAGGAGAAAAAATGGACGACCCGCTGAAAATGTACCTCTCGGATATCTTTATCGTAACGGTAAACCTGGCGGGCATTCCAGCTATGTCCGTCCCGGCAGGTCAGGTGGATGGCCTTCCAATCGGAATGCAAATAATGGGAAGCAGTTTGTCGGAAAAAAAGATACTGCGAGCAGGACATTCATTCGAGAGAACTTTCGAAGATTAGTGTCCTATTTTTAGCGGCTTACAGGGGATCCTAATGGTCAAGATAGCTCTGTTTTCCGGATTGATCTCTTTTTTTCTTACCCTGGCCAGTTCAAAAATCATAATAAGTCTGATGAAATCCCGAGAAATCGGACAGTACATCAGAAACTGGGGGCCAAAGGTTCACGAGCACAAAAGCGGAACCCCTACAATGGGAGGACTGGCAATTCTATTCGGTCTGGGGGCGACAGTTCCGCTCATCTGGTTTTACTCCCCTGCAAGTAGAAACTATCTTTTCCTTTTCCTGCTTGGAACTTTTGGATTCGGCGCCATTGGATTCGTCGACGATTTGATGAGTCTATTAAGGGGGAAGGCAAAAGGCCTGACACCTGGAGGTAAGCTGGTAGCTCAAATCGGCCTGGGGTTGATCTTCGTTTATCTAACTTTCCAGCTGGTAGAACTGCCAAATCAACTAATTCTTCCGTATAGCTCCCTTACCTTGCTAGTTCCACCTTCACTTTTTTATCCCCTCACAATCATTATTCTCGTAGGTACAGTCAACGCAGTAAATCTAACTGACGGACTCGACGGATTAGCCGGGGGAGGGGTTCTTATATCGGTACTGGGGTTTCTGGCTATAAGCGGAGCCACGGAAATTCCCTTCTTCTCAGCTCTGATCGCGGGTACGCTTGGCTTCCTCTGGTACAACTTCTACCCTGCCAGGATCTTTATGGGAGATACCGGTGCATTCGCTCTGGGCGGTTTTCTCGCGACCGCCGCGGTTGTTACGAGAGCGGAATTACTGCTCCCTTTGTTTGGCGGTTTATTCGTTCTAGAAACACTATCAGTAATAATTCAGGTATCTTGTTACAGGTTGTCGGGAAAAAGAATTTTTAAGATTAGCCCGCTGCATCACCATTTCGAGTCGGCGGACGGAATAGATTACGGATACCTGCTGCCGAAAATAGAATGGGAAGAAACCACAATCACGACTCGGTTGTTAATAATTCACACGATAATGATCGGGATCGGTCTTTTTGGATATTACGGCTGGGCGGTTTGAATATTTTTAAACTTTTGGGGAAGTAGAAACGAAGGGGAAGTTAAGCCGGATCCTGTGTAAGGAAACCATCTATCTAAGCAGCCTACCCGGAGGTTCTCGGAACGGGCCGCTCCGTACCTCCCTATTTGGCTTTACTCCGGTTGGGGTTTACCCTGCCCCGTACCTCACGGCACGAGCGGTGAGCTCTTACCTCGCCGTTTCAGCTTTTCCAGCACTCAATTGAGATTTGTTACAGGGTCAATTTATCGTAAATCTTGTTTAACTTCGGTTACCGCAACGAGTCCATTAGCTAAGATTTTCCAGGTAACTTACCTCAATTGAGTGCTGGAGGTCTGTTCTCTGTGGCACTTTCCAGCCGTCACCGGCTCTGGTCTTTGGTCACCCTCGACCAGCAACCTGCCCTGTGGAGTCCGGACTTTCCTCGACCAGAAGGTCGCGGTTTCCTCTTCCCCTTCGATTAATTCTATTCTCTCTGGGGCGACAGATCAATTCTACAGGTGTCGCTTCAGCAAATCTTTCAGGGCCTTTACAAATCCTCTCGACCACGCAACCATGCTGTATTCGCTTCCCTTGAACATGACCACTGAAGCTTCAACCCTATTTGTCAGGTTATCCGCCGTGCGCCCAAAGAGAAACCTGTCGAAGACCCACTCTCGCCCGGGCCCCATCAATACCAGATCAGCATCCCGGCTGCCAGTCAACAATCCCTGTAACACCGAACTGGCATGGATTGTTCTTGTTTCTACCTGAACTGAAATAAGTTCGGTAATTTCGTTTAACGTGTCCGTGGCTTCTTCCAGCGTTTCATCCCGGTCGCCTTCAGTTAGAACGTGGACAAATTCTCCTTTAGCATCGCTACCTTCCAGCAGGGTTTCGGCAAGTTCCAGTCTTTCGGTGTTGGGTTTATTTGGTCCAACGGGAATGACTACCTTTTTCAGATCGTCAAGATCTTTGCGAGATTTAAATACTGTAACGTCACAGGGCGCCCGGTGAAGCACTTTATTCACCACCGAACTCCGTCTTACCGCAACCGGAGTAATTCGTCCAAACCAGCCCATTACTATCAGGTCCGCCTCTACCTCTTCCGCTGCACTGACAATGGATCCCGGGATTGAACTAGACGTAGCCGCCAGAGGTTTGGCGATCCTTCCCAGCTTCTGGGCATAATGAGTTGTATCCATGACGACCTGCGACCCCTGACGCCAGGACTTTTCTCGCTCGGGAAACGGTTTGTCCTTCGTCACGTTCATTATATGTAAAGTTGCCCGTCTGGTAGATATCAATTGAGCCAGACGTACGAGCTGTTTTGCGTTGTCAGGATTGGCGACGCTGATAAGAATGTTCTCGTATTCGGGTCTGATAAGCGAAGTTTCTTCTTCATTCATGGTTTCCGGACCCCGTAAGTTCTTGCACCCTCAAATTTAAAACCAATACGTTAACCTTTTTGTCCGTAGAGACCGAGGAACTTCCCCCTGGTATTTTATCTATTATCTCTATCAATTTTTCTTCCGGAATACCTGTTGCTTCAGAAACCCTCGGCACCTGAAGAAGAGCCGAGTCCGGTACAATATGGGGTTCAAGCACCGAACCGGATTCCGTAACGAAACTAACCGGAATTTGCCCCCTCCCGACACCGTTATCGGCCAGATTTTCCACCTTATTCCGTGCACGCTTCGTCAGTTTTCCGCTGGTTGGTGCCAAGAATATCTCTGCCGATCGTCTTTCTCTCCTCTTCCCTCAATCCGGAATCTACTTATAAAGTATTTTCAAGAAAATTTCCAAGAAGTCAAGTTTAAGCCGGAACCTTTCTTGTCCTGAGAGGTCCTCAACTAGCTCTGGTATAGTTGACCGACACGGACACCATGAAACAATCTAAGGTTTATTTATTCCGGTTCTCCCGCAAGCGGATGTAACCCAGTCCGATCACGACCAGTATTCCTACCAGACCGGAAAGCACGACGAGCAAGGTAGTCTGAAAATTCCAGACAAAGCTAATGTTCTGATTCCCCGCCGACTCCATAAGTACCTCGAACGGTTTTCGTAATGCACCCAGCATCAATCCGATAAGAAAGCCAAGGGTACGAGAACGCCAGTGCTCCAGTGCAAAAGAGAGAACTCGAGAGAAGGAGACTATCCCTAACCCCGCCCCTAATGCAAACACTGAAAGCGTCGGAAAGCTTCCCGGTAAATTTCCAATGGCATCCAGAATATATTCGTACTGTCCGATCAATAAAAGGATAAAGGCGCCGGAGATTCCAGGTAAAATCATCGCACAAATGGCAATGGCTCCTGCAATGAAAATAACCGGTAGCGAGTGCCCGAAGTTTCCGGCCGATATCCCCACGATCAATATGGCTGCAGCGGCTCCAGACAGGCTGGTTAATCCTGAAGCCAATGTTACTTCCGGAACTTCAAAGTAAAGCAGCATCGCCGAGGCCAGGATCAGGCCAAAGAAGAAGGAGTAAGTATAGGGAGGGTAGTGCTGGAGCAAATAGCGAACGAACTGAGACCCGGCCAAAAGCGCCGCAGCAATTCCGGCCAGCAACGGGAAGAGGAAGCCGTATTTGATTTCCTTAAGCCCCTGCCAGAATTTTCTTATTCGGCCGAAAATAAGGTCGACTAATATAGCTGGGTTAAAAGATTCCAGTGATTCGATAAGCTCCTCGTATATCCCCGTTATAAGGGCCATGGTCCCGCCGGAAACACCGGGAATCACGTCCGCAAATCCCATTACGAGGCCCTTGAGAAAGAGAATAAGTTTCGTCCTTATCTTGCTCAACTGTAGCCCCCTTCCTTTAATAAAAAAACACTGTTCTCCGGACCACACAAGAACTCTTCCTGAGAAAACTCCGGACTTCAAGCTATTTTCTGAGAAGTCAGGGCTGATTTCAATCAAGTTTTCCGGAAAACCACCAGGACCTGGACCCCCGGCCCCGGGACTTGATCGTAAATAATAGAGCCAGGGTTACATTTTAAACCCTCTCGTGCCTTTATTTTTATTCCGCTGATGACCCAAGTTCAGCCGTTTCAGCTGATTCCTTCAGCTCTTCCGCGACGGTTTCCTTCGTTTCTTCTTCCTTTATCGTTCGCTGTTTCCATGTCCCTGTGAGGAACCAGACAAAAGCCATGATACCGACGATGAAGTTGCTCGTAAAGAGGCCGAGCCACACCCCGTCGGCACCGAGATTAACGCCAACAAGCCCAAACGCCAGGATATAAGAAACCCCCACCCGAAGAGGGAGAAGCCGGATCAAAGACATCGTCATCGGTGGTCTTGTATGTCCTGAACCCCGGAAAACGGAGCTAGTCAGCCGAAAAATACCGAAAAACGGAATGGACCAGAGGAATATGCTGAGGAAGCGCGCCCCGGTATCAATGACCGCCGGGTCGTCTATGAATACTCTGAATAAAGGGCGTCTGAGAAGGAAGACAAAAAAAGCAAGCGTTACGAGCACGGAAAAGGAAAGCGCGTAGGCCCTTTTTGCAATCGAAGAAGCTCTGTTTTCGTTCTCTGCTCCGATATTCTGTCCGATCATTGTCGTCAGCGGGGAAGCCAATCCCCAGATCGCCACGTTAAGCATGCGAATGAGTCTCTGACCGATCCCGTAAGCTGACACCGCCACTACACCAAGCCGGGAGATCAAACCCATCAAAAAGACCGAGCCAACAGCCGTACCCGCCTGGCCAATCGCAGAAGGCAGGCCAATTTTCAGTATTTGTTTCACCCATCTTAGCCTTAACCGTAAATCACGGAGATGGAGATGTATCTCCAGCCTACCGGAAAATAGGAGGTAAAAGGCTACCAGAGAAGCACCGCCACGACTCAAAACCGTCGCCAGCGCAGCACCGGCAACCCCCATGCCGGGTAAAAACCCGGGGCCAAAGATCAACAAAGGATCCAAAAACATGTTCAGAATGACAGATGCACCCGTAACCAGCATCGGAGTGATCATATCTCCGATCCCCCTTATCAGGGAACGAAAGGCGAAAAAACCGAACATCAACGGGAGACCGGAAAAAA
>JAIPHN010000070.1 GCA_021735185.1 Candidatus Bipolaricaulota bacterium | reverse complement strand
CCGAGATACTTTGGGTACTGGGTACTAGTCGAAAAACATCTATGGGGACTTTAAGTCTTCTTTTCCTCTATAGCGTTTTTTATGGACTCAAAAATTCTTTCTAACTTTGGTTCGGTTATGCCCACATGTGTAGAAGGATTTTCTATAGGATGCCGATGCCAGCCTCCCAGGTTATCTATTCCAAAGATTCTTTTTTCATCGTCTATTAGTGTGAAACTCACTTTGTCCGTCCGGGGGGAATAAAAGACCTCGATGAAAAAATCAACCGATAAGTTCAGCCTTAATTTTAGCCTAAACTTGCTGTATTCTTTAGTTTGGATATTAGCATGGGGGAGATAAATATCGGCCAGTTCCTGGACCCTATTGCGAAATTCCTGAGAAGATAATTTCATTAATTCGAGGCAGGACCTTTTTCGCTCATCTTCTTAAGCTGGGAAAGGAGGAATTTCCTTTCTTCAACAAGGCTTTCCCACTCCATAAAGTCACTTTCGATTTCGTGGGACCCCGGGGAGTCTATTTTCCCATCTTCCCAGGCCTGTTTAAATTCGGGGAATTCGTATCCATATTTTGCCTCGTATTCAACAATCCGCTCGGAGCAACGCTGGAGCCTATTTTTGAGATCACTGGCGAGCAACTGGAAAAGTTTACTTTCAAGTGAGTCTCCTTCTATGTATTCCATGGCCTCTGCTATAGATTCCGAAATATCTAGTGTTTTCATGACTGAATGCTCCTGGGCAAATTATGAATATTAGTTAGACACGTCTTTACTTGTTGTATCAAGTTTAACTCCAAGGTTTCTACAAGTCAATTTGAAGTGAGGTTTTGGGTTATAGCTAGTTCGAAGTTTCTGGTTCCGATTTGATAACTAGTTCCTGGTCCCTGGTTAACGGCAAAAACCTCTATGAGTGATTCCTTTTTAAGCTTCACCCCCATTCTCTCTTTCCCCCATCAAAGGGGGAAATGAGCAGGGGGGGGTGCCATATGAGTTTACTAGTTCCGAGTTCCTGGTTCCGAGTTGATAACTAGTTTCGGGTTCTTAGTTCCTTGTTCCGAGTTAACAGCAAAAAAACACAAGACTTGAAAACTCGGTAGCCCTCAGTCCCCGCGGTGGGAATTTAGGTACCTGGTATTGGGTACTGGGTACTAGTATCTATAGGGCATTTTTCTTAATCTAAACTCCATCTATAAGGCGTTCCTCTTAATCTTCACCCCCACCTTGATCCTCCCCCATCAAGGGGGAGGAAAAGTGGAAAGAATCACGTTCAGTCGAGGGGGAGGAAAAGAGGTACTCGGTCGACCTCCCATATCAAGGGGGAGGAAAAACGGAGGTAAGTGTCCTCTCTCGTTAAAGGGTAGGAAAAGTCGATAGAATCGCGTACCGTCTACAACGGGGATTGCGTTTAGCAAAACATCTAGGTCGAAGTAATTACTTTCTCCCCCGGTGGGAGAAAGATAGAATGAGGGGGAATAATTTCCATGACCTCATTACTGATCGAGACCCGTGACTCCGCACGCTAGAATAATTGAACTTTTAACATATCCCACTACCTAAACCCAAGAACTAACCCAAAACTTACCCGAGCGGGCAATAATCTCGTAATAGTATTCAGGGTCCGACAACTTTTCTTGATCGTAGAAGGTTTGTTCGTCCTGGTTTAACTGGTCCACCACGCCTGGTCCTTGTCCAAGCGGATGACCTCGTTGCCTGTTCCGATAAGAATTAGTGGGTATTCTTATTATCTCCTGTGCTGGCTCGGAACTGCGTTATCAGTCTTTCATTGGGTGTTTGCCCAAAAAGATGTTATAATGTGAATAAGGAAGTTTTTTTGGAGTGTGCATCGGAAATATCAAGGGTAGGAGGTAGCCATGAGGACGAAGTCTCAAATTATCAAAATTATTCCGGTGGCTTTTTTAATCTTACTTGTAGGGGTTACTTGGGAGTTGGGCGTTGCCGCTCAGACTATAGAGGTAGGAAAAGTTAGTATCGATGAAAACTGGGAAACCGTAAGATTAAACAATTCCTTTCGAAATCCAGTAGTGGTTGCAAAACCTTTGAGTTATAACGGCGCTGATCCAGCGGTAGTCAGGATACAAAACGTCGGGGCAAATTCTTTTCAAATCCGCGTTCAGGAGTGGGGGTACCTTGACGAGACCCATACGGAGGAAACGGTTAGTTACCTGGCAACGGAAAGGGGCAGGTTCCTGCTGAGATCAGGCATGAGGGTGGAGGCAGGGAGGATTAAAACAGATGCTACCGGTAATTTTAAGCGGATAAGATTTTCAACTTCGTTCCGTCAAACTCCAGCAGTTTTTTCCTCCATTTTAACTTTTAACGGTGAACAACCAGCTGTGACCAGAAACCAGAACGTAAACAGGTCCGGCTTTGAAATAATGATGCAGGAAGAAGAGGCACATGAGCAAAAACATGCGGAGGAAGTGATCTCCTACATAGCAATAGAACCGGGAAGTGGAACTATTGGCGGTAGAAGGTTTGAGGTCGGCAGGGTACCTGGAATTGATGAAAATTTTCGGCGGCTAAAATTCGGATTTGGAGACAATACCACCATTAAAGTAGACGAGGAAACGTCAGCGGACTCGGAAAAGTCACATGCCGCGGAAGAGGTCGGCTACTTCGCCGTTCAAGGTGGCCCAAGGTATTTTATCGCGGACATGCAGACGACAAACGGGGGCAACACGGCAAACCTTCGCTATGGCGGAAAGGTGGACTCCGGTGAGCCGGAAAAGAAAAATGGCGGGCGGGAACAGCCACCATCCCGGGGGATGCCACGGGGCATAATAATAGAACCCCCCTCCCAGTCAAGACTAGATATTAGTGTAAGAACCGACCGTTATCAGTACTCAATAGGCTCAAATTTAAGAATTTTTCTCGATGTAAGCCAGAGGGCCTACGTCTACATCTTTGACTACGATACCAGCGGAGAGACCAGACTGGTGTTCCCGAACAGGTATTCCAGGCAGAACCTGATCGGTCCCGGCAGATACGAACTCCCGGACGGAGGATACAATTTCAGGGTTACTGGACCCCCCGGAGTGGAATTTGTCCAGGCTATCGCTACGACTAAAAAGGTAGAAGTGAACCGCCTGCTGAAGAATCCGAGCAATCCTTTCGGTCAGGACGTTTACCCTCCCGTCGCGGATCCACAAAAACTTAACCAGGAATTTAGGTCCAGTTTGAAGGCCAAATTCGAACTACAGTTTGGCGGAGACGAACCTAAGGCTCAATTCAAGATCGTTCCCGTGAGCTGGAACTCCGATACCACGAGCTTCCGCGTTGGAGCAATAACTCAACCCAACGAGACTCCGGTAGCAAGATTTGATTACAACCCAGCGGATCCCCGGACCGGAGAGTTGGTCTCCTTTAGTGCATTAGGCTCTTACGATCCGGACGGTTCGATCGTTAGCTACAACTGGGATCTGAACGGAGATGGAAGAACCGACGCCTCCGGCAGGAGAATATCACACAGGTATTACTCAACCGGCCGGTACGATGTCAGGTTGACGGTTAGAGATAACGACGGCGCTACCTCAACTAGCAGGAAAACTATTAGAGTTGGTAAAGAAAACCAGTCGCCAATCGCCCGGATTAGTTACGATCCCGGACAACCGGAACCAGATGAAACGGTAAGGTTCGACGGTTCCAGTTCTTCGGACAACGACGGTAACATTGTATCCCACCGATGGGACTTTGACGGTGATGGTTTTACCGACGCCTACGGTAGACGTGTAACCCACAGTTTTAGATCTTCTGGCTCCTACGACGTTTCCCTTACAGTTGTCGACGACGACGGAGGCAGATCTTCCACCACCAGAACTATCCGCGTGGTTAGTCCAAAAGGTGTTTTTGGGTCCGAAAGACCCGATTCGTTTTTCAGTAACGGAGTAACTGAAAACGACTGGTACTGGCTCAAAAAATCGGATCATTACGGAGAGTGGGAATGGAACCGACTCTCTTCTTCTCCGGGAAAAGCGTTTATAAATTTTGATTTTCTCGTAACAAATAGCGAAAACGGTGGTAGCGGGTACGGGACTACTGTAAAAATACAAATTTTAACCAGATTTGGTAATGTTAGCGAAAGCGGAGAGGTAAAACTACGAAACCCATTTCAGCCCGTTTTCTCCGGTGATACCGAAGGAGCAGGCTACCAGGCATCCGGTCATTACGAGGTAAGCAACCCCTCAAATTTACGTAATGGATTTAGGGTAAGAGTGAAGTGGCCTCCTGCCGATAGCAGGAACCTGGTGGCAATCCAACGGGACTCTGCGCTACTTGCTTACATGAATTAGAGGAGGAAGATATGAGAATAAAAAGACTGACGGTAATTATATTTTGTTTAGTTTTACTCGCTTCAATTCTGGCGTACGGGCAAACCTGGAACGAGGAGGCAATGACAACGGCGAAATCGATTTTACAGGAAAAATTTCAGCTTGAAGATTCACTGGCCTTCAATCAGGAAGGAGTACTGGCTGCCGAAATGCTGCAGGCTTTCCCCGCCTCCGTACAAATTACTGATGAGGGGCTGGCCGAGGGATTAACCGTCGCCTTAATCAAGTACGGAGAGGAGTTATTTTTTCCGTTGTTCGTTGGCTCTGTACCCGAACTTGATCCACCTTACGGGTTCGCCCTGATGAACGAAGAAGGGGAGACTTTAAGTGTTGGGCCTGCCACAGTAGAAGGTACAGAAGAAGGGCCTGAAGTCCCAATAATCGAACTACTGGAAGAAAGAGAACAAACTTATTACTTAGCTCTAAAATTCACAGAAGGAACCATAAAGCTGGAGCTACCGAAAAGGGTCACTTAAATTTTTTGGAATTCACTAAAGCCCCCTGGTCATAAAGGGGGTGTAGTATTTGTATATATTTGAAAATGTCTTTTACAATTGTATTTATCTTGCCCGATTGTTAACATTATGTTGTTCTGGCAATATATTAAATTCTAACCTGGGAGGTGAGCCAGATTTTAAATACTGTATCAATGCATAGATTAGTGGTTTTTGGGCTTCTTGTCGGATTGCTCGTTTTCGGCCTCACAGCTGGGGTGACCGGTCAGGAAGAAGTTCAGACGGGCTCGGAGTCGCTGGGATACGAAAACGTCGGAAAAGTCATGAGCGAAGTTGCGAGCGCTGACGTGGATAAAAGTGAAAGGGTTACTGAAGCCCTGAAGAGCTTATTTGGTGCTCTGGCCGATCACCTGGAAGAAAAGGGCGTGCCGGATCACGTAGTTGAAAAGTTCGAAAATAGGACAGATTCGCTAACAAGCATGGGTCGAAACGGTCTGTTGAACAAGGAACAGTTGAGTTCCGAGGCTTCCAATATAACAAAGAACGCCCTGCGCGACGTAGATGATGGAGAAGTGCCGGTTTCCGTGATGGAGAAAGCGGGGATGAGCGAAAAAGAAGTCGAGGAACTTTCGGGTAAAGGGCAAAAAGGGAAAGAAGCGGCGGAAACAGTCAGGAAGATGGCCCGGGGAAGAGAGAAAGAAAGGGAAGAAGCCGAAGAAATGGACGAAACTGAAGATGCCGAGCAGGAAAGGGAACAGGAACGAGCCGGGGAAAAAGAGCGGGAACAGGATGAAGGGGACGAGGCAGAAGAAAAGGAAAGCGAAAGTCAAGAAGGAAAAGAACCCGGTAACCAGGGAAACGGCAAGGGAAACGAGGAAGAGAAAGAAGAGGTAAAAAATACCGGCTCCGAGGATACAGAAGAGAACAGAGGAAACGGGAACCCGCAAGTACGGGAAGAAGAGGACGAAGAAAAAGAACAGCCCGACAGGGTAGGTAACGGTAGCGAGGAAGAGGAAGATGAAAAGCGCAGGGGTCGAGGAAATGGAAGAGGATGAGAAGAAAGGAAACGGTGGTAAACAGGATAATCCGGGAAATGGCAACAAGGGAGGGCCTTCTGATTCGGACGAAGACGAAGAGCTCGGGAATTTAGGAAAATCTAAAGGAAAAGGTAATTAATTAGGTACCGGTAACCAGGTATTGGGTATCTATTGGGATATTCTTCTTAATCTCACCCCCATCTATGATCTTCCCCCGTCAAGGGGGAAGATTTTCTTTTGGATGGAAATAGCATCTTGTAAGAAGTTAGTTTCTCTAAGGGATACCTGGTGTGTTGTCGTGTTGTTAAAGGTGTAGGGTATGACCAAGGTTCCACAGGTGTTCCTTTCTGTTTCAGCCTTCGGCTGAACGTTGGTGGGGGAAAGGAAGAATGAGGGGGCGGGGAGTCGGTTTACCTTTCGCCCCGGCGCAGGGACCGTGGCTACTTTTAACAAAGCATAATTCGCTTCACAGCCCACTGAAAGCCGGTTGAATCCGGACAGTTCCAACAACCTCGCAATACCGTTCGGACCCCATCGGTAATTAAAATCATCAACGCACCTGAAGTATTTCACTTATTCAGCTGTAACCCTTCATTTAAATAATATTAAATTTATTCAAAATTGGGTAAAAAAATTAGGAGGCTACTTTCAATGGTGGGTAAACCGGAAAGAATATGGTTTTTCCTGTTATTATTTACAATCTTTCCTCTTTTGTTCAGTTCTCAACCTCTTCACTCCGCCGAAAAAGGAGAAGTAGTAATAAACGAAATTGCCTGGATGGGTACCGATGCCAGTTCTTCGGACGGTTGGCTAGAACTTTACAACACCACCGACAAAACGTTCGATTTAAGTAGCTGGTCGATATACGGGGCGGATTCGGGGGAGTGTCCCAACTTCTCTGCAGCTGATGGCTCCAAAACGATGGTAATTGGATCCTACGGTTACATCCTTTA
>JAIPHN010000069.1 GCA_021735185.1 Candidatus Bipolaricaulota bacterium | reverse complement strand
CCGTGCAGCACGTCGTAGTTCTCCGCTTCTATCTTATCCAGTATCTTTAGCCCACCCTGATTGAACAACCTCACGTCCATCTTTAACCGGTTATCAAGCAAAGGAACTAGCTCCAGCCCCTCCTCGAGCAATTCCCTGGCCCGGTCGACCTCGAATTTCATCAGTTCGACGAACTCATCGTTGTAAATCCTGTTTTTCAGCTTTTCTCTTGAATAACCGAATCTTTCCATGTCCTCTTCCGGAATATAAACCCGGCCCATTTTCTCATCCCGATCTACGTCCTGCCAGAAATTTGTTAACTGGAGCCCGGTACATGTTTTGTCGGAAAGGGATTTTCTATTCTCGTCCCCGTAACCAAACAGAGCGAGAAAAATCCTCCCTACAGGATTAGCCGAATTCTCACAATAATCCAGGAGCTCTTCGTAGGTCGAATAGGATTTATTCCGCTGGTCCATCCTGTTTGCCTTGATCAATTTCTCGAAGGGCTTCCGGGATAACGCATGTTGCCTGGCTGTATCCCTGAGTGCAAGGAGTATTGGATTATCCGGCCTATTTCCTTTAAAAGCTTCTTCCAGTTCCTCCTGCCAGAGATCCAGCGCATCCAGATTACCCTCTTCCAGCTCGTCCCCCAGATCGTCAGTATATCTACTGAAAGCGTAAAGAGCGTAAATATACTTTCGCTTATCCGCCGGTGTCAGACGGCTAACAACGGTGAAGTTCTCGTAGTGATCCGTTCCAATTTCTCGACAGATGTCATAAGCGGACTCTAGAGAATAATCCTTCCGATATAAATCCGGACTTACCTCTTTTAGCTTTACCATAAATTGTCAGTGAAAAATATAAGCCAATCAAACGTCCCGATGCAACTATCCTTGGGGTTTAGCCTCCGAGAACCTGAAGGATAACCTCCCTTTCTCTCGAATGATCCAGTTCAATTAGAAAGACTCTCTGCCACTTTCCCAGCTGTAATTCGCTTTCGATAATCGGTACCGTCTCGCTGGCTCCAAGTCCCAGAGATTGACAGTGTGCATGCCCATTAGGGACCTCGTTGGGTGTCATATTCTCCGTCCGAATGGAGAAATCATTGTGGCGATAGTAATCTTCCGAGGGCGCAACTTTCTGGAGAAAGTCCGCCATGTCCTTTTTCAACAAGGATTCGTTCTCGTTTATTCGGATCGCCGCAGTGGTATGTCGGCTAAAAATCACCAGCGCGCCCGTTTCTATCTCCCTGTCCTCGACGAACTGGGTCACCTCGTCGGTAATATCGATGAATTCCGGGGCTTTAGTAGTCTGTACCTGCAAAATCTCAGTAGACGTTGAGGTCAACATCCTCTTAACCTCCTTTTGATACTATGATTGATTCAACTTCCGCAAAGTCTCTTCAACCGAAGATACTGCTGACTCAGGCGTAGAAGCACCTGCAGTTATACCCACTCTTTCCACGCCTTCAAGCCAGCCCGGTTCGATCTCCGATTCGTCCTTTATATGATGGGTTTCTACCCCCGTATTTCCAGCCACTTCGGCAAGTTTACGGGTATTAGCAGAATTCTTCCCTCCAACTACCAGTATTAGTTCGACCTGTTCCGCCATCCTTTCGGCGGCCTCGTATCTCCGCCTGGTTTCGCCACAGGTCGTATCGACGATTTTTACGTCCTCCAGTTTGTCCTTGTTTTCCCGGAGAAATTTTCCCGCGAAATCGAAGAAATACTTTTTACCTTTTGTCGTCTGAGATAACAAAGCAACTCGCCCCTCCGGGATTGATACCTCCTTCGCGGGATCCAGAATAGCCACCCCCTTCCCGTCAAGCCAGCCAAGTATGTTCCTGACTTCCGTATGATCGTTTTCTCCGTATATTACTACCTGATATCCTTTCTGCACGAGATCTTCGGCGGTCTCTTGAGCTTTTTTTACGATAGGGCAGGTCGTATCTATAAGGTTCAGTCCCTTGTCCTCTATCTCCTCGTGAATATCGCGCCCAGCTCCGTGAGCGGTAATTATAACCGAATCCGTATCCACGTTATCCAGGGAGTTTACTACTTCCGCCCCCTTCTCGGAAAGATCTTCGACCACGTTGGGGTTATGGACTATCGGCCCGAGAGTGTCGATCCTCTTTCGTTCATCCAGCTTATCCTCCACTATGTCCACGGCACGCCTGACTCCAAAACAGAACCCAAATAGATCCGCTTTTACAATATCCATTTTCGTTTACTCCCCGTTTCTCAGATAACCTCTGATCCTTTTTTCCAAATTTTCGACCACCGTTTCGGTACTGGAAGAAGGAATTAACTCCTTCTGCTCCCCGTCGATGTATAACACGCCACCTTTTTCCGTGCCCACTATCCCGATATGAGATGAACCCGCTTCTCCTATACCATTTACGGAACATCCCATTAACGCCACCCTGATAGGTTCCTCTAAATCGGCCAATTTTTCTTCGAGCTGCTTTCCAATCGACTGAACGTTTATTTGCGTCCGGCCACAGGTGGGGCAGGAGACCAGATCCATTCCTCTATTCCTGATTCCTAGTGATTTCAGTATATCGTATGCCGCTTCTACTTCTTCACAGGGGTCGGCTGTAAGTGAAACCCTGATCGTATCCCCTATTCCTTCCTGGAGCAAAGTCCCGATCCCTACTGAGGATTTGACCAGTCCTATTCGTCCCCCTCCGGCTTCTGTCACTCCAAGATGTAACGGATAGTCGTACTTCGCGGAGAACATCTCGTTTGCCCTGACTGTAATATTGACCTCGCTCGATTTAAGCGAGACAACTATATCTTCGAACCCCTGAGCTTCCAGTAAACCGATTTCCTTCTCCGCGCTAACCACCATTGCTTTTGCAGTTCTACCGTATTCATCGATGATACCCTTATCGAGAGAACCGGAATTAACGCCAACGCGTATCGGTATCGTCCGGGATTTTGCCTCACGGGCAATGTCCGCGATCGCTTCTTCTTCCGTTATATTACCCGGATTCAACCTGAGTTTATCCACGCCGGCCTCGAGAGCCATGAAGGCAAGTTCCGGGGAATAATGGATATCCGCGATGATCGGCACGGGGCTCTCTTCGACTATTTTCGGTAGCTCTTCTCCCGCCCGACTGTCCGGAACCGCCACCCGGACGAGTTCGCAGCCTCGTTCAACCAGCCTGTTTATCTGTTTGAGCGTCGATTCGGTGTCTTTCGTTGCAGTATTGGTCATGGACTGGACTACTACGGGGTTAGCTCCCCCTATCTTTACCCCACCAACGTCTACGACTCTAGTTTCGGTCATCTCTCAATGCTCCTTCGTTCTCGACGTAACCATTTTTCACGTACCAATCGACCGCTCTCTTCAAAGAGGTTGCCATTGGCGTTTTCGGCAAACCCAGTTTCTCGATCCAGGGAGTAGGGTCAATCCTCTCGTCCACTCTCGTTGACTCTATAGCAGATATGGGAATAGTCGGACGACTGTTGAGCAAAAACCCTTCAAAGAACTCATCCACCCAGGCAGCTCCCAGCGCCAGGTGGTAAGGTATGCGAAATCTTGGCTTCGGCAACCCGGTAAACTGGGAAAGTAGATCAATTACCTCGGAAAGGCTCGTATTTCTATTCCCCAGAACGTATCTCTCTCCCGGCTTCCCGTCTTCCATGACGAGTAAATGACCCTCGGCAACGTCTTCCACGTCAACCAGGTTGAAGTCCATATCGACAATTCCCTTCATCCTGCCGTTGAGAAATTCCAGGATCAACCGACCCGTCGGCGTCGGTCCGTAGTCCCCGGGGCCGATCGGAACCGTGGGGCTGGCAACCAGAACTTCCAGATCATTTTCCGAATCGAATTCAAGCGCGCGCCGTTCAGCAAAATATTTCGATATCTTGTAATCGCTCGGCAACTGATCAGCGTCATCGGGCAGGCTTCGGCCGTCATCGGAATGAGCAAGCAATGAAGCCGTGCTGGTAAAAACGACCCTGTCTACATTAGACGTTTTGGCAGCCTGGAGCACGTTTTCGGTGCCTTCCACGTTTGTCTCGTAAAATTCTCTGTAATCCGGGGCCCAGAAGCTGTACAGGGCTGCGGTATGAAAAATACCGTCAACCCCCGTACATGCCTCCATTATTTCTTCTTGATTCCTGATATCGCCCAGTACGGTTTCTACTTCCAGCCCTTCGAGGTTTACGGTATTGCTGCTTTCCCTGATTAACCCCCTTACATCGTGACCGTTATCGAGGATTGTCTTTACCAGGTTGCTTCCGACAAAACCGTTTGCGCCGGTCACCAGGTATTGCATGGAGATCACTCCAGTAAAGCGGGTAGGACGCTGTTGACCGCGTCCGTTAAGCGGGCCCTGGCTCGAAGGCTGTTCCAGCCGAGCCGGGGCAGATCTTTCAGGCCCGAAGGCTCCTCCGCCAACCATCTAACAAACTTCCCCGGCAACACCTTACCGGAATCGCTATCGTAACACCTTGCCGGAGGTAAGTCCTGATTTATCCCGTCAAATACGACGCGAATACTCAAAAAAGGGAGATCCCGTTTGTCAGCTTCTTTTGCGACCCAGTAAGTCTCCTGATCGATAATCGATGCCCCCTTGGCTCTTAGTGACCGTTTTTCTTCCCCGCTGCTGGCAGTTTCCTCTACCGTCAGCAAACCACAGGTCCTGAATTTTCCTTCCAGAGCAGTACCGGCACGATCGCGCCATTCCCTATCGGGTATAAAACCCCTTTCTCGAGTGCTTGTTTGGACCCTATCTACAAGACAGAGGTCGCCAGGTTTGACTTCGGGGTCAATAGAGCCGACGAATCCAACGGACAGCATTCCTTCCATTGCGGGATCCCCTTTTAAACTTAAACTTTTCATGGTTTTCCGTACGTTCTCCCTGCCAATTCCCGTATAAACCAGATCACAACCTCCCCAGTGCTTACCGCTTTTGTCCAGCCCGTAAAGTCCTTCAAGCTCTATCTTCATTGAAGCCACTACGAACAACATCTCTGGAACTAAGAAGTAGACAGGATATCTTTGAATTTTTTCGGTACTGCACTCTTGACAAGATCCACCATACCTTCCCTGCTCCTCAGCTGATCTATTGTTCCGGCAGTATCGAACCCGGAATGAATCATACAGCTGTTACAGCGGCGGTCGTTTCCGACGCCGTACTCCTCCCAGAGTTCTTCTTCGAGAATCTCGTCAACCGAGCCAACGTGCTCGTCGGCCAGGACGTAACAGGGTTTTCGCCATCCCTGAACCGTGTAAGTCGGCGAGGCCCAGGCCGTACAGTTCAGCTCTCTTTTTCCCCTTAAGAAGTCAAGGTACAGAGGGGTATTATAAAACGGAAAGTCTTCGACTTCTTCCGGAGCAAGGATCTCCTGAAAGACCTCTTTCGATTCTTTACGTTCCAGAAAATGTTCTTCCGCGCTCCTGTCAACCGCCCCATAGTTATAACCCGGTGCAAGCATTATTCCTTCCACACCGGCGTCAGTCAGCCTCTGAAATAATTCATGCAGGTCATCCGGGTCGCTTTCCTTGAAAATAGTCGTGTTCGTGGTAACACGATACCCCCGGTCAATCGCTTTTTTTAGTGCGGAAAACGCCGTCTCGTAGACCCCTTCCCTGTTGGTAAACTTATCGTGCACTTCCTCCGTCCCGTCCAGATGAACTGCAAAAGCCAGCTTTTCGGACGGTTCGAAACTATTTAGCTTTTCTTCGAGCAACAGGCCATTCGTGCAGAGGTAAATGTAATAACCTTCGTCAATCAGGTTCTTTACTATCGTCTCGATTTGAGGGTGGATGAGCGGCTCACCACCGGAAATCGAGATAACAGGAGCGCCTGATTCATCAGCAGCGCTTAGCACTTCTTCCGGTGACATCCTTTCGTCCATGTCTTCCGAATATTCCCTTATCCTGCCACATCCTGTACATCTCAGGTTGCACTGTTCCAGTGGCTCGATAATCGTCACCAGGGGGAAGCGCCTCCTTCCTTTGGCCACCTGTTTGGCGGCATAACTCGCTATCTTTGCGTTCATCTTCAGCGGTCTACCCATGTATATTCCTCCTATTTCTTTCTCTTCAGCAAAAACGAACCAAACTTTTCCAAATCTTTCTTTGACTGACCATCCATCTCCGTTTGCTTCAATTGCTTTTTCGCTTCTTCCCAGTATTTCTCCGACCACTCATTAGTCTTTTCCCTGGCTCCTATATCTTTCAGGGTTCTTCTAACCCTGTTTACTTCCCCGTCCGTTAATTTACCCTCACGATAATATATTTTCTGAAGATCCGATACTTTTTCATCACTACCCTCCTGCATCGCGTAAACGACGGGAAATGACCTCTTCTTTTCCACCAGGTCGGATTTGACGGATTTACCGGCTTTTTCCGGCTGGCCCCAGATACCCAGCCAATCATCCCTGATCTGATAAACGTAACCGAGCAGTCTGCCGAACCTGGTTAATGTTTCTACTTCGGAATCATCAGCTCCGGCATATATACCCCCAAGGTGAAACGACCCTTCCAGTAGAGCGCAAGTTTTATCCCGAATCATCTTGAGATAACCGTCTATTCCGATATCTTCCTTATTCATGTAGTGCAGGTCAAGTACCTGGCCCTGAATCATTCGCAAAGAATAGCTACTCAAAGCCGAAACTGCTTCCAGTTCCCTTTCGGTCCGTTCGCCGTCTGATAGCTGGGTCAACGCAAGTAGAGACAGGTCTTTCAGCCCGTCACCTGCGTTTATAGCCTGTGCCGGGCTCCATTTTTTCTGAACGCTTTCCCTTCCACGGCGCATCGAAGCGTCATCCTGAATATCGTCGTGGACCAGGGAGAAATTATGGATTAATTCCAGAGAAACGGCGGCGGGCATCGCTTCATCCGGCTTACCGCCAAGGGCTTTAGTGGCAAAGAGAACGAGGCACGGCCTTATCGCCTTCCCCTGGAGACTGGAGTTTGGGTCATTGC
>JAIPHN010000068.1 GCA_021735185.1 Candidatus Bipolaricaulota bacterium | reverse complement strand
AATCAGGGGTAGCGTCAGTCAGGGATGGATTCAAGAAATCATTATCTACAGTAGTCGACGCAAACCTAACAACACTCGCGACCGCCCTGATACTAATGTACTTTGGGACGGGACCCGTAAGAGGTTTTGCGATAACGCTGGCAATCGGAATAGTTGGCAGCCTCTTCTGTGCTTTATTCGTTTCGAGGTTCTTGCTGGAAGAAACATGGTTCAAAAACAAACTTCCGAGCATCAGCTCCTGAACCATGTAGCTTGAGGGTTAATAAATTTTGAACAATAGAAGCCCCGCCTTATAGCGGGGCTTTTTCATTGGATTAAGAATCGTGGTTCATTCTCCGGGCAGGGAAAAGTTCACTTTTGTCCCTTCTCCTTCTTCCGATTCAATCCATATTTGCCCCCCGTGAGCTTCTATTAACTCCTTTGCAATTGACAAACCCAGTCCGGAGCCACCACCGGAGGAGCGGGAACTATCGGCTCGATAAAATCTATCAAATACGTTATCCACTTTTTCTTCCGGTATCCCTTCTCCGGTATCGGCGACTTCTACCAGGACCGACTTCCCCTTTTCCTCAAAGTTCACCAGAACCTCGTCACCTTTCTCCGTATGACTTAACGCGTTCTTTACCAGGTTATTAAGAACCTGAGAAATTCTATCTCCGTCCACATCGACATCGACTGGGTTGTCCGGGAGGTTCGTTTTGATCTTTACCCCCTTTTCAGCCCCAATTACTTCCAACTTCCCGACAACTGACCTGATGAGATCCGCCATATTTGTCGGTGTTTTGTTAAGTGTCAATTCTCCGGACTCTGCGAGAGTCAGTTCCTGCAAATCTTCAACCAGTCGGTTAAGTAAATTTAAATCCTCCTGGATCTCTCTTAGCTTTTCGTCAGTCGGTTCGTAAACTCCTTCTCTTATTGCTTCGACCTCACCGCTCAAAACGGTCAGCGGGGTTCTCAACTCGTGTGCGATATCGCCGATCATTCTCCGTCTGATCTCTTCCGATTCCTGCAGGTTTTTCGTCATTTTGTTAAAGGACTCGCCCAGCTTTCTCAGCTCGTCTTCGGACTCTATACTTACTCGGTGATCAAGATTACCGGAAGAGATCTTTTCCGTGGCCCGCGTCAATTTGTTTAAAGGCCTCGTAAGCTGGCGGAAAAGGAACCAGCCGAGGGTTAGAGCAACCAACAATCCTATTGCGCCCGCAACAACGATAGTTCTATTAACCGATTCCAGAAATTCTCGCCCTGATTGGTTTAGCTCCCCGGAAATAACCGGTCCGGCCAGTAGCGTCCCAATTGACTTATCACCTATTTTCAGCTTTACTCCCTGACCAAGGGCGCTTTGCGGAACCTGTTCTCCAACGAGCGACTGATTGTAAGAGGCAATTACCTCACCCTTTCTATTTACCAGAGCGGCATTCTTGACCCCGCTGGCCCCGGGCCCCATTCCTCGTCCTTTATTTCCCGCCTGTGTATCATCGCTATCTTTAAATTCCGACTCTACCCCCTTCCAGGATCCGTTTCTCTCGTAATAATCGAGAAGGCTCTGTTCCATTCCTCGTAGCTGCAGGCTATGACCTCGAATTACGTAATTCTTGAACTCGCTTTCAGTAGTCCGATTTACCACAAAATAGATTGAGAGGAGAACTAAAAGGACCACCAAAAATAGCGAAGCAATTAGTTTAAAGCGAAAAGTGTTGAGGATATTTTTAAATTCCAATGTTATTTAATCCCTCCGAAACCTGTACCCTACCCCGTGCACAGTTTCGATAAATTCCTTCTCGCCCTCAGAGCCTTCCAGCTTTTTTCTCAGGTTTTTTACATGAGTATCTATTATTCTGGTCATATTTTCGCCCGGATAGCGGCCGATTTCTTCGAGAAGACCTTTCCGCGTAAATGCTCTTCCCGGATTCTCTGCCAATGTAGAAAGCAAATCAAACTCCGTCGGGGTTAAATCGAGTTCTTCTCCATCAAGTTCCACCCGGTGACTCTCCGTATTTATGTAAAGACCCCCCCGATCGATGACTCCTGACTCCTCCGGACTTCCGCCGGACCTCCGAAGCACCGCCTTTATTCGAGCGGCAAGCTCTCTAAGGCTAAAAGGCTTCGTGACATAGTCATCAGCTCCAATCTCCAAACCCGTGACTCTGTCCGCTTCCTCCGATTTTGCGGTCAACATGATAATTGGTACCTGAGATTCCTTCCGTATTTCTTTCGCCACCTCCAGCCCACCAAGTTTGGGCAGCATCAAATCAAGTATAATAAGATCCGGCTCCTGCCTCTGGAAAGCAGTTAAACCTTCTTCTCCATCTCTGGCATCTATCACACTGTAGTCCTCTTTTTCAAGATAATCACGGATCAATCTAACAATTTTTCCCTCGTCTTCGACAACCAGTATTTTCTTCATGGTCCCTCCTGGTTATCTCACCAGCTGGATTGGTTTAAATGATTTTTGCGTTCGTCTAACCCATCTACTAAGCATTCTCACACTGATTTGATTATAGCTAAATTCGTCCATAAACCGCAAAGTCAATCCGAAACTGGTCTTATACCTGTATCAAACTTTAATAAACAGGGCGAATTGACTGCTGAGTACCTCATATCAAGTTAACCAGTCGACCCCCCGGGCAATCCCTGGGGCTTCCTCGGCAAGTTCTGGTGGGGGCGAAAACTTTATTCGCCTTATTACTTATTACATTGTAGGTGTCAGAAGTAGAGATTTTGTGATGAAGGTGTGAATATTCATTGAAGTTTTAGCAACTCTTCGCCGAATTTCCGGGACTTTTATCTCTTTATCTCACCCGGCTCAATGGGTAGAATTTATCAGAAGCAAGGGGTGTTTTTAGTGATAGAACTAACAGTCAAGATATTCTTTTCCTTTGGGAATGGAATCGCGAAGAACGGAAAGATTGTAGTTAAAACACCTGAAAAAACTACTTTACTGGAAGCGTTAAAAGAGCTGATTAAAAAAAACCCGGACCTTGAAGGGGAAATACTGACGGACTCCGATCAACTGCGCCGTTTCATTCAGATCAGGATAAACCAGACCAGCGCCAACCAGTACGGCGGCCTAGAAACCGAATTAGAAGACGGGGATAATTTACTGATTCTACCCAAACTCGGAGGCGGTTAATCCCGTCTAAGTGGCCTTTTTCTTTGCCAGTTTGTGCGCCAGCCTTAATGGTTCCGGCAGTTTATACTTCGAGAAATTCAACACCAGCTTCCACGCCTGATCCAGACTGACACTATTTCCGATGGAAACGTAGATTGGGTTGGCCATTTTGTAAGTTTTCAGGGATACTCCGATTTCTTCGCCCTCTTTTATCACGCTGGCTTTTTCCTCAAAATTCAGGTCGGAGTCGTCAACTTCCCCACAGAGTAATTTTTTCGCCACTCCGATCGTCGGATGATCCAGAGTAACGCCAAGATGGCTGGCGAGTCCGGCTTTTCTGGGGTGAAGTATTCCGTTACCATCGACGAAAATTACTTCCGCAAGAGAATCTTCACGGATAATTTCCAGCAATTTTTTCAAAACCGGCAGTTCCCGAAAAGCAAGATAGCCCGGTATATAAGGGACTCTGACGGAGTCCTGTCTTATCGTCTCTTCCCGAACCGGTTCTTCCCCTCCCCTCTCCAGTTCCACGTACGCAGCAACAACACCGTCCGGGCCATAAGAAACATCCACACCCGCTGCTTTTCTCGACTGTAGTTCTGAAGTTCCCTGGTTAACCAGCCCTCTTACTCGTCCCTGGACCTCTTTCAGGCGAGGCAGGGGAGGATCGATATCGAATTCTCTGAACCTTACTTCGGAAAAATTCTCTACTCTGTCCGCTTTTACCTTAATCCCTTCGGATTCCATCCTCCTCTTTTTACCCGCCACTCCCCCCTCACCACTGTATTTCCCAACTTCTCCGTTTGAATGAACTACCTTCCAGCACGGATACTTCTCGGGCTCTGCGTTGTTTGCCATAACGGTCCCTACGGCCCTCGAAGCCGCGCTATCCCCCAGGGCCAGTGCAATATCCTTATATGTGGTAATCATACCCTCGGGTATCTGGAGCAAAAGATTTAATATCGTCCGTTTTAAATCGGGGACCTCCCCGAGATCCTGCTTCTTCATACTCACTTCCTTAATAATTTCCCCAGAGTTCAACCCCAAATCGGGATCTATTCTGGACTTCGGAAAGTTCGAAATCAATTTTCCTCATTTATCATCCGATTGAATCTGTCTCTGTGAAATTTTATCGGGACCGCCCCTCCGTAAATTAGGCCGTCATGGAAGAACCTGTCGTTATAGTCCCCGCCCATTCTCTCCTTAACGTGCTCCTTCAGCTTACCGATCTTGTGCCTGCCCAGCAGGTAACTCAACTGATAAGAAGGGTTCTGGGTATAGCGCTTAACTTCGGCTTCGGCGGACCTTTCATCCATATCTAATGTGTCCGCCATGTATTCGACACCATCGCGGTAGGTAAACTTACCAGTGCTTAACTTTACATCCGCAATTATCCTGGCAGCTCTCCAGCGTCTACCCTTCAGCTGGACCAGCCTGGCTTCCGGCGTATCGTCGAAACCGTAATCCTTCATCATTTCTTCACAGTAATGAGCCCAGCCTTCTATAGTTTCCGTGGCATCGCTTAAAACCGCAAAAAGATCCTCCGACTCTACACTGGCCGACATTTGCAGGTGGTGACCGGGGTACCCTTCGTGCACTGTAGTGTTTCTAATGGTCCAGAAGGCAAACCGGGAAAGATCCTCCTCTTCCTCCGGCGGCGTCACCATGTAAGCCCCCTCCCTATTCTCGTCGTACTTTGCCGGAGGCATGTACGCGGCAAACGGAATTAAGTGCTGAAGATAGGAAGGCGTTTCCATCACAGTTATGTCCTCGTTTTCCGGAATAGTTGCCAGGTTTTTTCGTTCTACGTAATCTTTAGATTCCTTTATCGCCCTTTCGTACCAGGTAATGGCTTTTGAAAAGTCTTTGGGGGTGTTCCTCTCGATCTTATTTATTGCATCACGAACACTGTAATCCTCGTTAACTCTTCTGGCGTATTTCTCCATATCGTTACGGCTTTCGTCGAGATAGTTTTTTCCCAGTTCAGTGATCTCGTCTATATCATAACCAAGTTTCTGCTTTTCGAGCAAAGCCTGAAACTTTTCTGTACCGATCGCGAAATCCTCCCTGGCGCTGCCTCCCTTTTTCTCAAGCCAGTTTTCAAAATCAGCAAAAGCCTTCCTGGCCTTCTTTATCACTTCCTCCATCTCTTTTAGATCCTCGCCGGATAGCTCGCTCTCTACCGCCGTTTGCTTTATCACGGTCAGTAGTCCGGGTAGCTTATTAAGAGAATCCAGGCTAATATTTACCCAGAGTTCCACCGGATCAACTACAAGTTCCTTTCCCTTCTCGAGAAATTCCGGTATACCGTCAATCCTGGAAATTGCACTTCTTAAGCGAGTCTCGAGCGGGGCAAAGTCCCTCTTAAGTAATGGTAAAAGGCTGGATCCGATAATTTGGGGCTGATTTGGGTCGCTCTCCCAGAACCTTAGCTGCTCCAGTTCAAACAATCTGAGATTCAGGAGATGTACCCCGGCCTGTAGAGACTCTCTGTTCTCCTGACTCAACTTTTCCCGGTCAATTTCATTCAGATCCCCTATCCATTCGTCGTACCTGGAAATCATTTGTTCGATGGATTCCCTCGAACCATCCGGCAACCTTCCATCGTATTCATGTATCCCCATATTGGTCGCGGATACAGGGTTCTCCTTCATCACGTAATCGAAAACCTTCTGCCTCAACTCTGCAAATTCCGAATTCACGGACCTGGAATTCAACTAAATTACCCCCTATTAATAAAAAATCAAAGCGAAATAGGACTGTGTCAAGTTTTACGTGTAAAAATCTCAGTCCCTTCATGATGGCGAACTGAAATTACTGTCTTTTCGGTACTCGTATTTAAGCAAGTACCACCTCCTGTTGGAGGTCGAGTTCAGCGTCATCTTCTTCTTTTTGCTTTGAGTCGCTCTCTTTGAGTAGTTCATCCAGACTTTCCTTGTTAACGTACCTTCTTCCGATTACCCACTCCTCGGACTGTTCCATGCAGAGTGCGGTTACCAACCGGAGGCAGCTTTTTCTGTTGGGAAATATCCTGACCACTTTTGTTCTTCTTTTGATTTCCCCGTTAAACCGTTCCAGGCTGTTGTTTGTTCTTAATCGTTTGCGGTGTTTGTCCGGTAAGTGGAACACCGTTAACGTCTCCTCGATTGTTTCGTCTAGCCAGTCTGCCAGGTCTGGATAGTGATCTTCGTAGAACTCAATTAGCTTATCCGCCCTGGCTCTTGCAGTCTCGTAGTCCGGCGAGTTAAATACGTCCCGTAGGTGCTGGTGTAGCTTCTTGGTCTCATCCTTTCCGCTGATTTTAGCTTCGGCATTCCGCTGGTAGTGGGTCTGACACCACTGCCAAGTTGATTCGGGGAAGAATTTAGCCATCGCCTTTCTCATTCCCTTATGTTTGTCGCTTACTATGTATTTGACCGACTCCGGATTAATTCCTCGCTCGATCAGATCGGTAAATACTTCACTCCAGCTTGCCTCGGTTTCGGTTGTCTTCATATATGTACCGAGGAACTGGCGGTAGCCGTCCTCGTCTATCCCTACTACCATTAACACCGCTCTGTCCCTAATTTGTCCGTTTTCCCTTACCTTCTCGTAGGTCGCATCTATTACCAGGTACGGGAATGATTTGCCAAGCGAACGGTTTCTCCACTCATCTTGTTGTTCGTCTAATTGTTTCGCTAACCGGGAGACCTGGTCCTTGCTGAACTCGGTACCACAGAGTTTTTCAGTGATCTTTTTGGTCTTTCTGGTCGATACTCCCTCTAGGTACATCTCCTGGAGAGCTAATACCAGTGCCTTCTCGGAACGCTGGTACTTGTC
>JAIPHN010000067.1 GCA_021735185.1 Candidatus Bipolaricaulota bacterium | reverse complement strand
AAAGCTGGGCGACCCCGAAAAACTCGGAAGTCTGGTTGCGTTCTTAAGTTCGCCCAGAGCCTCCTTCATAAACGGTGCAGCAATTCCTGTCGATGGAGGCAGCAGTAGATCCAACCTGTAATCCGGTAATTTTTTCGGGAACATGGTCCGATGAGTCGGGCCGATCTTTTGAAGAATTGTCCGAATGATCAGACGACCCGGATAAAAAAATTAACCGGCGAGCCAGGCTCTTAGATCCGATAAGGGCAGTGTATTTAGCACGTTTGCTTTCTCGCACCAGCCCCTTCGGGCGAGATTTAGTCCTAATTCCATGTAATCCAGGTGATTAACTCTGTGGGAATCCGTACCAATAGTTAGTTTTACCTCTTCCTCTTTTGCCCGCTTTATTAGTTTGTCTTCGAGGTCCGTGCGGGCTGGAGAGGCGTTTATCTCCAGGGCGGTCCCTGTCTCTTCTGCTCGGGCAAAGATTTTCCCCCAATCAAGGTCAAAACTTCCCCTTTCACCAATCTTTCTTCCGGTAGGGTGGGCAATTATATCGACATTTGGATTTTCCATAGCTCTAACCGTTCTCTCGGTCATCTCTGCCCTGGATCGGTCAAAGTGCGAGTGGACACCGGCAATAACTACGTCCAGTTCTTTCAGAGAGCCATCGCCCAGATCCAGAGTCCCGTCGGGCTGGATATTAACTTCGGCTCCTGCCAGCAGATCGAGTTCCTCAACGGCGCTGTTGGCCGATTCTATCTGGTCCACGTGCTCGGCGACCCGGTCATCCGTGAGCCCCCCTACTATTCCCGAAATTTCCGCGTGATCCGTTACTGCAAGATAGCTATAATTACGCTTCCGGGCCTCTCGAACCAGGACATCGAGAGGAATATGGCTGTCACTGCTCCTGGCACTATGACAGTGGAGGTCACCCATAACGTCATCTCCTTCGATCAACCCGGGCAATTCACCTTCTCCGGCGGCCTGGATTTCTCCCCGGTCCTCCCTCAGTTCAGGCGGGATCCAGGACAAATCGAGTTTCTGGTACATCTCTTCCTCTATTGCTCCAGCGACTTTTTCCTCCGCTTCCTCCGCGTAAAGCCCGTACTCGTTCAGCTTGTACCCTTTTGAAATAGCAAGTTGTCTCAGCCTCACGTTATGTTCCTGTGAACCGGTAAAGTACTGGAGGGCGGAACCAAAACTGGCGCTGTCGACAATTCTCAGGTCAACTCTCAGTCCGGTTTTGATCCTTACGGAAGACTTCGTTTCTCCTTTACTGAGAACTTCTTCAACACCGTCAAGCGTGGTATAATGGTCCATTGCTTTATCCCTGTCACCAGCTGTAGCAAGAATATCGACGTCTCCTACCTCGTACTTGCGCCGACGGAGAGATCCTGCAAAAGAAACCTTATCAAACAGGGAGGAGTCAACCAGCCCCTCCTTTATTCTGCGCGCCTCCGGAAGGACTTCGGAAAGATGACTTTTCCCCTGAGACTCCTTAACTATTTTTAGACCCTTAAGGATGTTTTCTTCCGATTTCGGACCGAATCCTTTTATTTCTCGAATCTTCCCGGATTTTAACGCTTCCTCCAGTTCGGCCAAAGAAGTTAAGTCCAGCTCGTCCCAAATCTTTTTCACTTTCTTCGGACCAAGGTTCCGAACCTTCAGAAGTTCCGGGTCAATCGGTATTTCTTTCTTTAACTCTTCGTAATACTCCAGCTTTTCCGTTTCCAGAATCTCGGCGATTTTTTCTGCAGTGTTCTTCCCCACGGAAGGTATATCTTCCAACCTGCCCTCTTCGTAAATATCGGTAAGATCCTCGGTGAGAGAGTCTATTTCCCTTGCCGCTCTCCGGTAAGCTCGGGGTTTGTAATCTACACCTTTTATTTCAAGTAAGTCAGCTACCTGGTTGAGAATTTCTACAACCTGTTTCCGAGTAGACATTTAACTCCTTTATCACTTTAGATAGGAAAATTTAGGTGAGTTAAAAATTACGTAAGAAACGATTCTGAACCTGGAAAACGGTCAATACAATCTGCACCTTGTGAGGAACAGGGACGACAGGCCCGAGCTTCAATCCACTCCCCGCCTCCCTTCAAAGGCCTTTCCCAGAGTTGCCTTATCCGTAAATTCCAGATCTCGTCCAACTGGAATTCCCTGGGCAATCCGAGAAACTTCCACGTCGAGAGGACGAAGCTTCTTTACGATATACATTGAAGTAGACTCCCCTTCGGTCTTTGGCTCCAGAGCCAGTATTACTTCCTGAACCCCGTCATCCTGTACCCTTTCAATCAGTTCGGTTATTGATAAATCGTCTGGAGACACGTCCTCTATCGGGTTTACCAGACCTCCAAGAACGTGGTACAGGCCATCGTACTTATGCGTTGATTCTATCTTCGCGATATCCCAGGGTCTGCTGACGACACATATTTTTTTTCTGTCTCGCTGGGAGTCGGAGCAAATCTCGCATTTATCGCCGATCGAGAAGTTTCCACATACCTGGCACCTCTCTACCTCCTCGGTTAATCCCTTCAGGGCTTCCGACAGGCGATAGACTTCTTCCGAATCCCTGGTGAGTAAATGAAATATCAGTCGCTCCGCCGTCTTCTGGCCTATCCCCGGAAGCTTCTTGAACTCCGAGATGACCCGCTCCAGCGGTTCTATCATAATCCAGGAATATTTGGCAGATCCATTCCGCCCGCTATGTCCCCCATTTCTTCTTGCTTTAGCTCCTCTGCCTTTTCCTTGGCATTGTTGACCGCGGCGAGAATTAAGTCCTCGAGCATTTCCCGATCTTCAGGATCGACGACTTCTTTCTCGATGTTTATGTCCACAACCTCTTCGTTCCCGTTCATGACAACTTTGACCATGCCTCCACCGGCACTGGCCTCGACTTCTTTCTCGGCAAGCTCTTCCTGCTTCTTCTCCAGTTCTTCCTGCATCTCCTGAGCCTTCTGCATTATGTTATTAATGTTGCCAAAGCCTTTCATGGTATGACCTCCAGTTTATAATCGCCCTTCCTCCACTATGTTACCGTCAAACTTATTCTTAACCAGTTCAGCCTTCTCGTCCAGCAAACCAGCATCCGTTTCAGTCCCGGGCCGGTCCTCTCGTTCATTATAAATTATCCTTAATTCGTCGACATCGTCAAAACAATCCTGCACGGCTTCTTTTAGATAAGAGAAATTCTGCTTCTTTTCCAGACTTTCCTTGTGAAAAGAGTACTCCCTGCCGAACTCAAGGTAAAGGTCCTGGTTCCGAAGAACCGGGTACGCCTCCTCCAGGAAAGCGGCAATCGATATCTTTTCCTCTTCTATTCTTTTAATCATATCTTTCCATCGGTTCGAGCCCCTCAGGCCCTCGCTGGATTCCTCTTTTTCTTTCCGCCCGGTCTGGGTTGTGGTATCGGATTTTTTTCGATCCTTCTCGGGATTAGGTTCGGAGTCATCTTCTTTTTGGCCGGAGTCTTCTGGAGGGGAGTTTGAAATCTCTTCCCCCACCGGTTCCGTCTTTGAGCCAGAATTTTTCGGTTTCATTTCTTCGAGTAGTTCCAGTGTACCAATCTCCAGAGTAACACGCTTATGAGACGAAGACTTGAGGTCGTCAGAAGCGTCCAGAATCCCTCTGGACAATGTTACAAGTTTTTGGAGCTCGGAGTGGTCGTCGGTTTGTTTTATTTGAGTTCTAAACTTCTCGAGAACCTGATCGAGAAACAACTCGGGATCCTTACCCCGCTTCTCCAGTTCGTCCAGCACTTCGAGCGCTCTTCCCGGTTTTGCGTGGATCAGAGCCTCCACGTATTCCTCAATAACTTCTCCTCGAGTCAGACCCAGCAATTCGAATAGATCCTCTCTATCGACTTTCCCTTCTGAATCGTAGGAGATAATCTGTTCCAGAACCACGAGCCCGTCCCTCATCGAACCCCGGGCCCGGGACGAGATTAGATTCAGTGCCTCCTCGGTAATCTGGACCCCCTCCGAAGAAGCAACCTTCCTCAACCTGCTCTCTATCTCCGGTCTGGCAATTTCCGTGAATTCGAAGACCTGACACCGAGAAATTATCGTGGCGGGAACCTTCTCCGGTTCGGTCGTCGCAAATATAAAAGTGACCCTGTCCGGCGGCTCTTCTATTGTTTTCAGAAGGGCATTAAACGCCTGGGGGGTCAACATGTGTACTTCGTCAATTATGTAAACCTTGTTCTGTAGTTCGGCCGGGGCAAAATTTACTTCTTCCCTCAACTCCCTAATTTTGTCGATACCTCTGTTCGAGGCTCCGTCTATCTCGACGATATCCAGCACAGTCCCGTTGTCGATCTTCTTACAGCTGGAGCATTTATTACAGGGCTCGCCGTCCCGGCTGTCTTCACAATTTAAGGCTTTGGCAAGTATTCGAGCGACGGAAGTCTTTCCCGTTCCTCTTGGGCCGGCAAAAAGGTAAGCATGCGAGGTCTCACCCTTTTTCACCGAATTCTGGAGTATCCTGACCGGACCTTCCTGACCGACTACCTCCTGAAATCTGGAAGGCCTCCACTTCAAATACAGCGACCTTTTTTCTCCTCGAGTTTCCGCCACTATAACCACCGGATCAAGTTATCGGGAAAGTTAGGGATGACCAACGCCAAAGTAAGCGATTGGCTAGAGAGACAAATCTCCTTAAAGAAATTATCTTCGAAGTTTAAGTAAAAGCAAACGGACTCACCCCAATCTTTAGAAGGGGGGGAGTCACTCAGCATAAAATATAGTCTATACCCGAACAACCGGGGATCTATCGGGTCCCAGTTAGCGAGAGAACTACTTCCACGCGCTGCCGTGTTCGTCGCCGTAAGGCAACAATCCCAGGTACCTTGCACTCTTGATTGCTTCGGCCGCTTTCCTCTGATGCTTTTCACATAGTTTCGTCGCTCGTCTGGGAAGTATCTTGCCCGATCTATTCGTAAACCGCTTAAGCTTGTTGTATTGCTTGTAGTCCAGTTCTATCTCGCCCTCGCAGGCACCGCATCTATTGGATCTCCTTCGCCCCATATTGGATCAACCACTCCTGTGCATTTAGTGAATTTTGTCTCGGTTGAACTCTCTAAACCGGAGTTCTTATAAAGTAAAACCAGCTATTATCTTTTCAGGCAGAACCCGCTTCAGCTAATTCATCGTTGCGGAATATCTGGTACCTGATGACGCCTTCCTCTACGTTCGATTTGTCTGATATCTCGTCTACGTCCTCGGAAGAAGCTTTAAACTCGACCAGGAGATAAAGTCCTTTATTAAAACCCTGAATCTCGTAGGCTAACCTCTTCTTCCCCCACTCCTCCATAGACTGAACTTCCCCTTGACCACTTTCTACTATCGACCTGAGTCTTTCCTTCTTCTCGTCCAGACCCTCTTCTTCCAGTTCGGGGTCCAGAAGGTACATCACTTCGTATCCTTTTAAATTATTCAAGGTGTCACCTCTCTAGAGACGAAAACTTATTGGCATTAAATCGACCATTTCTATCTCCTACTGCTGCGTATTTATCAATATTCCACAGATCATCAATTCCATCGAGGAGATTCTCGGCAAGAATAAACTGGAACCCTTTATCTCGTTCACCACAACCGGTGAATTTGTATCGACCAGAGTATAAACCGATTGCCGGGTTACTCATCGACCTTATATCTTTTCCAGACGATCCCTGTTAATTGTAAGGCCGGAAAGAAACCGTCAAACTTTAGCAGCACATAAATTTACCAGACAAACCCGGTACTGTCAACTGGCTCGGCTGGTCTAGCTCTTGACAGAACCCGGTTCTATCGTTAGCCTTTCAATGCTCTGGGTCCATAGCTCAGCGGTAGAGCATCCGGCTCATAACCGGGCGGTCCTAGGTTCGAATCCTAGTGGGCCCACCACCTTTATAATCCAACTCCCACTTGAAATACCCCACCTCCCGGATTATTATTCTTAAGCACTCAAACCAAGGTCTTTGACAGGTGGGAAGAGCCGAATGTGTTCAAACCGAGAGGGTATGATCCCGGCTCAGGATGAACGCTAGCGGCGCGCTTAACACATGCAAGTCGCGCGATCGGACCGGACCTGACTCCTTCGGGATGACGGACCGGTTACGGAGCGGCGGACGGGTGAGTAACACGTAGCTAACCTGCCTTCGGGCGGGAGATAGCATCGGGAAACCGTTGTTAATATCCCATAATACCAACAGGACCCAGGTCCAGTTGGTCAAAGTTGTCTTTGACAGTACCTGAAGATGGGGCTGCGTCCTATTAGCTAGACGGTGAGGTAAAGGCTCACCGTGGCCAAGATAGGTAGGGGGCCTGAGAGGGCGATCCCCCACACTGGAACTGAGACACGGTCCAGACTCCTACGGGAGGCTGCAGTGGGGAATCTTGCGCAATGGTCGAAAGGCTGACGCAGCGACGCCGCGTGGAGGACGAAGGCCTTCGGGTTGTAAACTCCTTTTCCGGGGGACGAATAAGGTAAGTAGGCAATGGCTTACCGATGACGGTACCCCGGGAACAAGCGCCGGCTAACTTCGTGCCAGCAGCCGCGGTAAGACGAAGGGCGCAAGCGTTATCCGGAATTACTGGGCGTAAAGGGCGTCTAGGTGGTCGGTCAAGTCAGTCGTGAAAGTCCTCGGCTAAACTGAGGAAAGTCGGCCGAAACTGATCGACTCGAGGAACGTAGAGGGAAGCGGAACTCTCGGAGTAGCGGTGAAATGCGTAGAGACCGAGAGGTACCCCGATGGTGAAGACAGCTTCCTGGGCGTTTCCTAACGCTGAAGCGCTAAGGCCAGGGGAGCGAAGGGGATTAGATACCCCCGTAGTCCTGGCTTCAAACGATGTGGGCTTGGTGTCGGCCCCCTACAGAGGGTCGTTGCCGGAGCTAACGTGTTAAGCCCACCGCCTGGGGATTACGTCCGCAAGGATGAAACTCAAGGGAATTGACGGGGGCCCACACAACCGGTGGAGCACGTGGTTTAATTCGATGATAAGCGAAGAACCTTACCAG
>JAIPHN010000066.1 GCA_021735185.1 Candidatus Bipolaricaulota bacterium | reverse complement strand
ATGAAGGACGCAGTGGGCGAAGAACCTGAGTACCGGGTCGTGCCCTTTTCCGGGAAACCCGATACCGTGGTCATAAATACCTGCAGCGTCACGGGCGGCGCTGATAGAAAATCTCGAAAATACATTCGAAGAGCGGCCCGAAAAGCTGATCTAGTAATTGTAACCGGCTGTTATACAACGTTGGATTCCGACGAAATTGAAGATATTTCCGGGGTGGACGTCATATTTCCAAATTCCCACAAGTACGGAGTGGTTGAGATCATCAGACGGGCCGAATCGGGTTTTCGAGGCAAAGTCGAAGACACGGGCGGTCGCACCTGGGATATCGATCAGCGGGTTATCTCCCGGGATAGCAGTCATACCAGGGCGTTTCTGAAGATCCAGGACGGCTGCAGCAATAACTGTACGTTCTGTAAAGTTCATTACCTGAGGGGCCCAACTAGGAGCAAATCCCGGTCCAGGGTTAGAGAGGAAGCTAGCAAGCTGGGGGATAACGGGTTTAGTGAAATCGTGTTAACGGGAATCAATCTGGCAGAATACGGCGAAGGGTCCGGAGCTCTGGCCAAACTAATTCGGGAACTTTCTCAACTTGAAAAGATATCGAGGATAAGGCTGAGCTCAATTAATCCCGACGGGATAACCAGGGAGTTACTCGAGGCGTTCAAAGATTCCGAAAAGACCTGTCCCCATTTTCACGTTCCCTTACAATCCGGGTCAGATCGCATACTAGATGCAATGAACAGGGGTTACTCGCGGGAATACTACATGAGGAAAATAGAGTTAATTAGACGCCATATAACCGGATCTACAATTGGAACTGATCTTATGGTGGGCTTTCCCGGGGAGAAGGAAAGAGACTTTGACCGGACCAGGGAAGCTGTAAGAAAGATAGGGTTGATCAACGGTCACGTATTCCGTTATTCGCCTCGACCCGTCACTCCAGCAGCTGACTTCGAAGACAGAGTAGATTCTTCCGTAAAGAAGAGGAGAGCGAAAGAGCTACGGTCGCTGGTTTCTTCGATAAGCCAGAATGAAAGACGAAAATTCAGGAAGAACAGGCTGGATATGATAATCGAAGAGCCCAGTGATAAAATTGATGGATGGAGGGGTTATTCGAGAAATTACCTGGATATTCACCTCCGGCCCGAACACCAAACCGGGACGCTCAATCCGGGAGAGAGGGTGAAAGTTAAAGTATCAGAAGTAAAAGAAGACTTTTGCCTGGCAAAATCTTTACCACCGGACCAAAATGGTCATGAGGTTGCGAAAGGAATCAAAGCAGGGAAAGAAAAAAGCAGGGAGTGATGAAAATCGACGAGAACGAGAAGACCATAGAACGGGAACTGACCTTAAGGGACCACGACCAAACTGTGACCCTGCTGGGTCAGTACAACAAGAACCTGAAATACATTCGCGAGAACTTCGACGCCCAGATAATAGTCAGGGACGGAACCATAAAGATAACGGGAAAAGAAAAAGAGGTTAAGCAGATCCGGTCGTTATTTGACGAACTGCTGGAAATGATCGACGCGGGCCAATCTCTGAAACACGAAGAGGTAAAGAAGCTAACCAGGATGGCCAAGGAAGGACAGGGTGGAGAACTAAAAGGCGTACTATCCGACGTCATCCAGACTACTTACTGGGGGGAACAGATTAAACCCAAGTCGATCAATCAGAAAGAATACGTGGAGGCAATCCGGGAAAAAGACATCGTATTCTGTATAGGTCCTGCCGGGACGGGTAAAACGTATCTCGCAGTAGCAATGGGAATAGAATTCTTGAAAAAGGGAAAGGTCAAAAGGATGATACTTACCAGGCCAGCGGTCGAAGCCGGCGAAGAACTGGGGTTTCTACCCGGTGATATGCAGGCAAAAGTCAATCCCTATCTGAGACCTCTCTACGACGCCATTTACGACATGATACCGGGAGAAGAGTTTGAAAGGCTAAAGGAGGATGGAAGGATCGAGATAGCACCCCTTGCTTTTATGAGAGGAAGAACGCTAAATAATTCCTTCGTGATTCTGGACGAAGCTCAAAACACCACTTCAACTCAACTGAAGATGTTTCTGACCAGACTGGGATTCGATTCGAAGGCCGTAATCACGGGTGATATTACTCAGATAGATCTAAAAAGCGACGCTTCCGGCTTAAGCCACGATCGGAAGTTCCTTGAAGATATTCCGGGCATCGAATTCATTTACCTTACCAAAACTGACGTAGTAAGGCACGATCTCGTCAAGAAAATTATCGAAGCCTATGAAGAAGAAGCTGAAAAGTAGCGACAGTAAAGGGGATATTACGGGGATTTTCAAGGCACTGACCGGGCCCTCCACTAAAGGAGGAAGTTCAAAGAAGGGACTTCTGCTGTCCGGGTATATACTGCTCATCTCGTTTCTATTTACTTTCAATTTCCAGAGTAGCGAGCCTTTCCTAGTTTTTCTACCCTGGAAGGAAGCGGTCTCCCATGGTTTGATCGTCGCAATTTCTGCGGTCGCCACGATATCTTATCTCTCGCTAAGGCAGGAAAAACTTACCCGGGACAACAGGTTGATGGCTTTCCTTATTGGAACGACATTTATATTGCTCCTCACTATAAAAGGATCAGCGCTCGTCTCCTTATACCTGGTACCAGTAGCGTTCGCCACGGCATTGACCGCTCTATTTCTCGATTTCGAAACCGGCCTCAGCCTCAACCTATTCCTCGCAGTAGCAGTGGGGGTTCAGTCAGGTATTTCAGGTTCAATTGGGCCGGTCATAATTGCTTTTGTTGGAGGACTAGTGGGTATACTGGAAGCTAGAGACATCAATAGAATGTCCGATCTGACAAGCATAGGTATGTCCGTCGGTCTGGTCAACGCCGTACTGGTATTCGCCTTCAGATTTCCCACTCTCTCTTCCCCGTTCATCGTAAACCTCGACTGGCCGAACTACCTGTGGGCAGTTTTAAACGGACTGGCCAGTGCCCTGTTCATAGCAGCCGCGGTGCCCACGGCTGAAAGAATAACTCAAATTACTAGCCCTATCGGACTGATGGAATTGCTCAACCCCTCGCACCCGCTGATGGAAAGGTTGAGGTCAGAAACTCCCGGGACCTATCACCACAGCCAGAACATCGCGAGCCTGGGGGAAAGCGCGGCAAGAGCCATAGGAGCAGACCCCCTGTTAACCAAGGTGGGGGGCTACTACCACGATATAGGAAAGATGGTCCGGCCGGACTTTTTCATCGAAAACCAGTCCAGCAATCCAAATCCCCACGACGACCTGACTCCTTCGATGAGCAAAATAGTCCTCACCTCTCACATAAAACAGGGAATCAATCTCGGCAAGAGATATGGCCTGCGTGAGGACGTGCTAAGCTTTATACCTAGTCACCACGGTACCTCTTTAATAAAATACTTCTACCTCAAGGCACTGAGAGAGGGAAGGAAGGAAGTTGACTTTCCCGAAAGCGATTTCCGATACGAAGGTGAGCTACCCAGAAGGAAAGAGACGACTATAATAGCCCTGGCCGATCCCGTAGAGGCAGCTTCCCACACCCTTGAAGACGTGGGCCAGGAGCTGGAGGATATGGTGGAGGAACAGGTAGATTCTAAAATAAACGACGGACAGCTCGATCATAGTCCGCTTACTCTGGACGATATAGCCGCGATAAAAGAAGCTTTCATCTCAACACTTCGGGCGATGGACCAGCGCAGGGTAGAGAAATATCCAGAGGAAGAGCCGGAAGAACTGGGGGTCGGAGATCTCGGAAAGAGATGAAGCCGGTCTCCCCTAAAGCAATCCAGAATCGAACTAACTAACCAAAGACTCCACTCAGAAACCCAATCTGTTGAACCACTTTTCCTCTTTAATACCCAGGTAATTAGCGGCGAGTTTGACGTTCTCCAGAGCTGCAGCAAGGAACACTCTATCGCCCGCTTTTATCGTCCGATTGCCGCGAGGTATGATAAACTCGTCTTCCCGATAGATCCCGGCAATAACGCAATCCTCGGGAAAGTTTTTGTCTTGAGTCACTTCGGCAACCGTTTTGTCCGAGCCCTTTGAACCTTCGGGAATCGAGACGATGACTATAGAGGCTTTTCCTCCCCCTATAGTCGCGACCCGCTGCAGTTTGGGTTGTTCGATCTCCATTGTAAACTGGTCGAGGTAGAGATCGACTACGTTAATTAGCTTCGTCACCCCGGCTGCCTTAAAGGCTTCCTCGTACTTCGAGTTTCTCATCCTCGTAAAAATCCGGGAGACGCCGTAATTGTTCGCCAGCAGGGAAAAGGAAAGGTTATCGGCATCCCGCCTCATCAGCGCGACCGCCACGTCCGCTTCGTCGAGCCCGGCATCTTCCAGGACGTCCACGTCAGTTGCATCACCGTTGACAGAAACTGCTCCGTATTCCCGGTATACTTTATCACACGCCTCCTCATCTATGTCAACGACAACTACATCGTGCTTGTTATCCACGAGTCTTCTTGCTAACCCCCTTCCAAGCAGACCAGCTCCGGCAATCACTACATACATAACTTACCTCCAGATAATTCTGGTAAATAACATTATAATTGGTAAAATCTCCAGTCTTCCGGCTAACATACCGACGATGTAGGTAATTCTAATTATTGGATGCAACGCAGGCCAATTTTCCAGAGGTATGTAGCTCGGGCCCATGTTACCCATGGCCGAGAACATACCCGATACGGAAGCCAGTACACTCAGATTTGAGAAGTAAGCCGTAATCAAACTACCTACAAGTAAAAACCCCATCCAGGCAAATAGAAGTGCAGCTATTCTCCGTATTTCCTTTGTGGGAATAACCTCTCCATCGACGATTAACAGGTTTACAGCTCGAGACGGGAGGGACAATGATCTAATTTGCCGCGTAACCATTTTACCGAGTATACCCACCCGGAGAACTTTGAATCCACCTGCGGTCGACCCGACACTACCCCCGACAACCATGAGAACCAGAAAGACTATCTTTGCTCCCGTCGGGAAGTACAAACTCCCTATATCCTTCGTGGCGTAACCGGTCGAGGTCACCAGGGCCACCACCTGGAAGAGCCCGTGTCGTATCACGTCCCAGGCTTCTGAGACCCCGAAATTTATGAAATGACTCAGGGCAACCAGAGCGAGACTACCAGCGATAATTTTCCAGAATAGCCTTATTTCCAGGCCCTCCCACAGGGCCTTAAGCTCGCCCCGCAATACGCGGTAATGAATGACAAAACTCATTCCACCCAGGGTCATTGCCCATATAAAAGTAAATTCTATCATCCGATAGTTGGCATAACCAGCCTGACGGAAATAATCGATGCTGGCGTCGTGAGTTGAGAAACCGCCGGTGGAAGGAGCAGTAAGGGCGTGGTTTAACGCGTCGAACCAGCTTAAACCCTGCAGGAAAAGAACGAACCCAATCACTACGGTGAAAAGGCTGTAGATCGACCAGAGAATCTTGAGTGTATGAAATAGTCCTGGAGCGGGTCGGGCGGAAAATATCTTGTGACTTTCCGCTCCGAAGAGTTTGTGGGAAACTTCGCCCCGGAATACCAAAATCAGGAACAGGGTCAATATTCCCAGCCCGCCTATCCACTGTGTTAAAGACCTCCAGAACAGGATATGGTGGGGCATGGAGTCCAGACCCGACAAAACAGTTATTCCTGTCGTGGTAAACCCGCTCGTGGACTCGAAAAAAGCGTTCAAAAAACCAATGTCGAGCCCGATGAACAGGGGTAGAGCACCGATAACGGAGACAGTTATCCAGCCGAGCGAAACGACGACCAAAGACTCCCTGCCGCTCAATGGTCTAAAGTCTATCGACCTGCTTAAAAACCCTCCTAGGAACAGGGAAATCGCCGCTGGTACGACGAACGGGTAGACCGCGGACAACTTAAAAGATATCTGAGACGAAAAAGGTATTATCGTTAGTGGGGACAGTATTATGAAGCCAAAAACCCAGAGCAACGCCCCGACGTACCGTAACCTGGTTAACCAGTGTTCTATCTTCATTCTCTTAACTCCTATCCACTACAGGAGGCAACAGTTCTTACTTTACATTACATTGCCGGGAACTACCAAACAAGTTCTTGCAAACCAGAAGCTATTTCGTCCAAGTTACGATATATTGTAGTGAAATAAACCGGAATCGAAAACTACCGGGCATTTTTGAACCGACCAATATTATAAAATCTTCTGCTTGCTGAAAAAACTTCCAGGTATAATTTGATTCTTCACCTAAATCGTGCGATTCTCTTCCTGAGACCAACTTCAAATAAGATTACAGATAACTACTGGTTGAGATATTTAACTGCTTCACCACGTGGGTGAAGTTTATAAAGGTTAAATCAGTTGCCATGTAAGCTGGAGAAGGGCTGGTGGTCGAACCAAATATAGCGGTGGCGAAAGACCCGAGTTTAAAGGGGTCAACTTTACCTATTTTCGAACAAAAGTTTTTAGAATCTTTTTTTCGGGGTTCCCGGTTAGCAGTTTTCTCCCTGATACCTGCCATTGTAGTCTTTTCTTGCTTCTTTTTTCAGCTGAAAAAAGACTATCTGGCCTATTCTGGCATCCTCTTCAAGAACTACACCTTTGGGATTGAGAACCTGTAACAATCCCTGTCCCCTGCCTTCGTAGCCGGGATCCCAGACGGCCGTAACGAGGTGGCAGCCGTTTCGTAACAACGAGGACCGGGGAAAAACCAGCCCCAGTGCATTTTCGGGAACTGAAATCTTTTCGTTGTAAGTAACCCTGTACGAATTTCCCCCTTCCAGTTCCTCCCCGCTGATATCCTCTCCCGAAGCAATTCGTCGGGAAGAATTGTCAAAATCTAGTCTTCCGGCATCCGTAAACCGCTCGATTTTCTTCATCGTTAAATCTACGCCGGCGCCCTGACGCTGGACGCTCTCGTCTACAAAGTTTTCAACGTAACCTTCTCCAGAAATGATCATCTAATAATCACCGCTCAATGGGAATTTATTAAGCTTAATGCAGTCACCGGACAAAGAAAAGGGGTCGCTCGGACGCCGGGTTGATTAACCGAAACCGGGAAACTACTATTGTTATATCGTTAGCGATATATCGCTAGCAAAAGGAGGGGTAGGTAGTGTGAAAGGAGTAAGAAGAGGTTTCTTGAAGTACTACATTTTGAAGCTCCTCAAGGAAGGCAG
>JAIPHN010000065.1 GCA_021735185.1 Candidatus Bipolaricaulota bacterium | reverse complement strand
TTTGTAAAGAGCCACGTCAATCCAATTGTTTCGGATCTTGCCATTCTTTATTTCTAAACGGGATGAATCGGAGAGCCTTACACCGTAACGTCCGTTCCCTTTTATTTCGGCGTCTTTGACTGAAATGCTGGACGAGTCAATCAAACTGAGGCCATCCTTCTTGTTACTTTTGATAATGACATCTCTCAGCTTCACCTGGGCTTTACCGACCAGAGACACCCCCGAAGGACATAATCCCCGGTTCAGGTCTTCACACAGTTCCCCGCTGGCGTCCTGTAAAGTCAAGTTTTTAACGGTTACAGAGGCCGCCGAAGGACCAACTAATAAAACTGGCTTGCCCTTTTCGGACCCCTGGATCCGGACCTTCTGTTTCCCGGCACCCTTCAGGGTCAGGTCTTTTTCTATCTTCAGCCCTCCTTTAAAAGTACCCGACTCTATGAAAACAGTATCGCCCGGTTCAGCAACCGAAACTGCTTTCTCGACGGATTCAAACTTACCCCCTTCCGGCGAAACGACGAGTCTTCCGGCAGAAGCAGTTACGAAAAAAACAAGGGTTAGCAAATAAATAAAAAGGAGAGAAAACGAGAATCTTTTCTCAATGGAAAACTTCATCCTGACCACCCCGGTCGATCGAAAGATTTTTGAGACCGATGTAGGAATCCACCAAAACTCTGAATCTTTAGATTAAAGGACTCCCCCGGGAGACACAAACGGGCGGAAATCAATTATCAAAAAACTTCCTCCCTGTCACCGGGAAAGATGTTGAGAACTGTTTCGCGCTGACGGTAAAATAAAATCCTCCCCGATTTTTCACGGGGAGGATTTATCTTAAGGGTTATTTATTTTACGAGGTTTGATTTATTAATTCATTCCTTTACTTCCACTGTCATGCCTGATGTCGCTTTATCTCCTTCTCCATCGTTGATGGTCAAATGTACCATATAGCTTCCCGTCTGGGTGTAAGTATGAGTTACACTCGCATTTGTCGTCGTTACATCGATCCCAGTATTATAGTTAAAATCCCACTTGTAATTTGCTATATCGCCAGTCGAAGAAGAAGCATCAAATGTCACAGTTTCGCCAACTTTTGGCGAATGTGGCGAAACCGTAAATGAAGCAAATAAATTGGCGGGGGCCTGAATCTCGATATCCTTGGTCTTGACGTCAGTAGCACCGCTATCATCAGTCACTTTCAATGAAACCGAATAAGTGCCGGCACTGCTATAAGTGTGCTTGGGAGTTTTACCCGTGTCCGTAAAGTTACCATCACCGTTAAAGTCCCAATCATAACTGGCAATACTGCCGTTGGAATCACTGGAAGCCGACGCGTCAAAAGTTAGTTCTTCCCCCACCATGTAAGTATTGTCCTCCGTTGCTTCCGTGATGGAAAACCTGGCCGTCGGTCCCTGGTTGAAGATTCCACACCCCGTCAACATAAAAACCATCGAAACAATTAATACAGATAAAAGTACTATTGATACAGCGTTGTGCTGGATCTTTTTCATTAATCTCGCCTCCAGTTAATTAACTCATCTTCCACTTGCTAGCTAGCTCAGTTACACCAGATTATATTGTTAAATTCAGTAAAACTCCTCCTGCTCGATTGAATTTAAGTCTCGATAAGACTTTCATAACGGTTTAACTTTTTATCGACCTGGCCGTTGAAACGAAGCCAACTTAAAACGTACCCCCGGATATTCTCAACTGATGCTAGTGATGCTAGCTATCTCCCCAAATAGACTAAACCTTTGCTTATAATTATTTTTACCCCGAAGAAAATTTACTTCGAAGGTCATTCGACACGTATTAGTGTTACATTGATCCGAGAATTTCTTTAAAACGGTAAAACGGTCAGCAGGTCATAGACAACAACTGAGGCTCCTGTTGCTAAACTAGTCACCGGGCCGAGGAACGAATTACAAAAACCCGGTTTATTGAATACCTGACTGAGAAATATTATCATGAAGGACGGCGTGAGGCAATTTAGAACACAAGATGAGAGCCCTCAATAAGGGAAAACTCTCCGGGGGTATAACTTGGATCAAAAATTAGATGATTTTTTTGGGTTAAGCTCCTTTCTCGCAACTCTTATTCTATTGATCTTCTTTGCCATACTGGTCCCATCCAGGACCGTTCAGGCAGAAGACGAGGCAACTTTAGAAGGATTTAAGATCTTTCGTTACTCCGAAGGGGAAAAAGAAAATTTATCCTGGAAACTATCCGGTAAGAGAGCTGAGCGGGAAGGTTCCGTGCTGCTGGTTCGGGAATTTGAGCTTTCGATTTTCAAACCGGATTCCCGGGGTACAGCCCTGTACGAACTCTCCGGGAGGACAATCAGGTTAATCGAGGAAGAAGACGAGGAAATAGCCGTCATGAACGGGGAGGTGGAGATCGAAATAGAAGACGAACTGAATTTAATCGCCGGGGAGGTCAGGTATAACTTTGCCGACAGAGAAATTTCCGGGGCTGAGCTAAACTTTACCAGAACCTGGGGGGAAAAGAGATTTTCCTTTGGAGGCTCCAGTTTTCGGTACGATAGCACGGATGAAGCATTGGTCATCACCGAAGGTTTCGAAGTCGATGTCTCCGGTCCGGGAAGTGAAAAATCCCGCCTAACCGGAGGTAAATTAATCTGGAACAGGGGAAAAGATATTAAAATGTCCGGCGACTTTTCAGCAAGCTTCTCTTCCGGGTGGAAGTTAACGGCACGGGAAGTGGAATGGAAGCCACGGCAGCTCCTCCTGACAGCTGGAAGCTCGGCAAAGTTAAAGAATAACGAAACTACGATTACGGGCCAGAAGTTAACTTACGATGGAGAGAAGGAAAAGATCAGCGTCTCTCAGGGAAAAATGAGGCTGGAAACACTGTAAATGTTGAAGGTAAGCGGAGTAACCAAATATTACGGTTCGGAAAAAGTTCTGGACGGAGTGGGGCTCGGTTTAAAGAGGGAACAAATCCAGGCTTTCCTCGGACCCAACGGAGCTGGAAAGACAACCACATTCAAGATAATTGCCGGAGTGGAGCGCCCGACCGCCGGATCAATCAGTCTGGACGGGCTGGACCTCAAGGGCCTGCCCATCCACATCCGGGCCCAGAAAGGCCTGACTTTCCTGCCACAGGAAACCTCCCTGTTCAGAGGTTTAACGGTTCAGGAAAACGTCCGTATTTATCTCAAAGAAGGGGCAGCTCCCGGTAAAAGCAAAACGAAAGTGGCTTCTGAATCACTCGAGCAATTAAACATACTGGAGCTAAAGAATAAAGGGGCAACAAACCTTTCAGCAGGCCAGAAGCGGAAAGTTGAGGTGGCAAGAGCTCTGGTCCTTTCTCCGGTTTACCTGATGCTGGACGAACCCTTCTCGGATCTGGATCCCCGATCGGTGGCGGAAATAAAGGAAATTCTGGTTTCGCTGAAAAAAGACGAAGGCATTGGTATCTTGCTTTCCGATCACCGTGCGAATGAAGCCCTCTCCATTGCCGACCATAACCACCTGATCAAGGACGGGAGAATAATTGCCCGGGGTAGTTCGGAAGAGATAGTCGAGTCAAAGGAAGCAAAGGAGTTCTACTTCGCGGTCGTTGACTAGACGACCAGGAGAGTTCTTCAGGCTGAAGCCCCAGGAGGCAACTTTAAGAAAGGAGCCAGGCTAAAAGTATGAGACGATACGTATCGCGACAGGTTATCGGGTTATTTTTCGTATCCCTTTTCGGACTGGTCCTATTTACCTCGCTCACCCTGGCCGTTCAGCTATCCGATCTTATACTGACGAAAAGCGAGTCCTTTCCGACCATCTTTAAACTTCTATCGCTGAAAATTCCCGATTTTCTCGGTTTCGCTCTTCCGATCGCCCTGGTAGTTTCGACTTTTATCGTCCTCGCCCGGTTGATCAACAATCAGGAAATATTGGCTTTTCAGCTGGGAGGATACTCTCTGAAACAAATAGCCTATCCGATCGTATTGATCGGCTTACTGGTCAGTCTGGCCGCTTTCGGAATAAACAATTACCTTGTCCCCTGGGCGAACCTGGAGTACAGAAAGGAAATATACCGGATTGCGACGGACAACCCCCTTCCACGGATTCAATCCGATCTGTTCTTCAAGGATCCAGAAGGAAGGATAATTTACGTCGGGCGATACATCGAAAACGACGACAAAGTCGAAGACGTGTTAATATTTAATTCTACCGGCCTCAACTTACCGGGTATCGGAAAGACGGAAAATTATCCCGAACTACTGACAAGCAGCTCCGCGGAATTGACGGAAGACGAGTGGGTTCTTTTCGGCGGGCAATTAATTGGACTGGACGCCTCAGGTAAAGTCAAATATTCCATGAAGTTCGAAGAGTTAAAAATAAATATAGACGAAAACGTCGAGAGCTTCGTTTTTAGCTCCCGCAAAACCACCGAAATGAAGCTAAGAGAACTCTGGGTCAAGGCCCGGGGGGCAAAAAAAGCGGGCAAAGCCGCCGCCAAACTCGAGTTCGCACTTCACTCTCGGTTTTCTCAGCCGTTAGCCGGTCTGGTCTTCGTCCTGTTTAGCGTACCTCTGAGTCTGACCCTGCGCTACCGCAGTAAAGCCGTGGGCATATTACTGGCGTTGCTTTCCGTTGGCGGTTACCAGGGTGTTTTGCTCTGGGCGAAAAGCTCGGCCAGACAAAACGCCATCGATCCCGCTCTGGGGGCCTGGTTACCCGACATCATCTTTGGAAGCCTCGGCCTGATACTTTTCCTGGCCCTGGACAGGTCGGTTTTCACCTCCTTCGTTGACAAACTAAATAAAAAATTAAAGTCCGGGAATTAATCGTGGTTTATACTCGCAGAACTCAGGCAATCATTCTCTCGCTTTTGCTAATTCCCCTGGCGACAACACTCTTCTACCCCGAAAAAACCATATTGGGAGCGGCTCTGGAGGCAGACCAGCTGGAAATATCCGAAGAAAAGACCGTGGCCCGGGGAAACGTCAGGCTTACCGGTTCCGGATGGAGCTTGCGCTCCGAACATCTGGTACTGAAAACTGGAGAGGAAAAGACACGGATTACCGCCACGAGAGACGTGGAAATAGATTCCGAAAGATTTTCTGCCGGCGGGGAGGGCCTGGACCTCATCGTATCGGCTCAAGAGCTAAAAAAAGCTGAACTGAGTCAGGGAAAGGGGAAATCGGGACCTTTAAACTTTCGTGGAGAAGCTATATCGGTCGTATTCGACGACAATAGGGTCGAAACTTTAACGATAGAAGGCAATGCCAGGCTCAGGTCCGAAAAGAATCTCTATCTCGCGGGGGACAGAATAGAGCTCGAAGGCAGGGGTTCTGGCTGGAACCTGACTTCAGCCGGTCACGTTACGTACAGAAAAGGGGAGACGGAGTTCCAGGTCAATGAGATCTCGGGAGTTATCGCGATCGATCAGGAAGACCAAAGTACCTCCCTGAGAACGTTAACCGCCGTCTCACCAAAAGGAAAACTACCTATCGAAGCCGGAAATGGAGCCAGGAGACTGCTTCGGATCAAGGGAGAGAAAGCAACGCTGGAATTTGGCCCTTCCGGCAATCCGGTTCGGGGGAACTTTCACGACAGTACTTTTAGCACCTGCGAGTGTAAAGGGGGGTTCGAGGGGTGTGCTTACTCGATTACCGCAAAGAAAACGTCCCTGATCAAAGGCGAGATCGTTCTGTCGCGTTCAGCGGCATTGAAAACCTTCGGCTTTACCGCAGGAGCCTCACCGCTCTACTTTTTTCCGCTCAAGGACGTAGAACTTCCGGATCGGTCGTACATTCCCCGGGTTAGTTTTTCCCTGGATCGGGGAATATCGATCGGTAGCGCTTTCCCAATCTACCTTAACCAAAATAACTTTGGTAATCTCCTTCTGGATTATTACAATCGAAACCGTGCTATTGGTCTTGGGCTGGATTTTTATTCGGAGGGAGGTAATTTTTCCGGTAAGGGCGAGCTATATGGCAAATACGGCTTTATCGGGGATGATTATTTTAAAGTGAACGCCACGGTTGACTCGAACCCGACCGGATGGTTCGAGCTCAACGCAAATATAGATTACAGAAACGGGGCCCTGGCCGGAAAATCCTTCGAGGAGAACAACTGGACATTGAGTCTTTCTTCGGTCAAGGACAATCCAAGCTGGCAAGCAAAGCTTAATCGAGTGGAAGAGGAAGAGACCGAGGATCAGAATGAGAATTCTATTGAACACGTCATTGAAAGAACCCCGGAATTCTCATTTACCTGGGAAGACCCGATAAAATCCTCTCCGGCGGAACACGAGTTCTATACCAGTTACGGGTTTTACCGAGAAAATCAGAGTAACTGGTCGAATTACCGGACCGGAGCCAGAGGGAACCTCGGTGGGGATTTCTCCCTTGATAGAACGTTACTCGAACCTTTATCCCTTTTTCTCCGCGGGAGAGCTGGAGTAAGTCAGTACTTTCAGCCTAATAGCGGGAATTTTACCACCAGGGCCCGGATGGGTCTCCAGCCGGGTATTCGGCTAACCGGACCGGGAAAATTGACTGCAAAATTTATCCACAGGGGGGAAATCGGTTCCTCTCCCTTTCGGTTCGATCGTGTAGAGGCACTGGACAGGTTGAGTTTAGGGCTAAGCAGCAGCCAGAAAGAAATCGATCAGAGCCTGGATTTCCATTATGACTTTCATCCCGATCCGGGTTTTTCCGATTTAACTTACGAGCTCAACTACGGAGGTAATAATCTGGGTCAAACCTTCAGGCTTAAACACGACCTTACTGCCTGGTCGCCGAAATCGATCGAAACGGAAACTTCTTATACCTGGGACCTTTTCTCTGCCGGCTTTTCCACGGAGTACGATTTTTCCTCGGGATCTTTCTCGAAAACTAAATTAGGACTCCGCTACGAGGAAAAAACGAACGAGGTGGGGCTCGAGCTGAAAGGAACTCCGCCCCGGGACTGGCTGGAAAAAATCTCCCTGGAGACGGATCTTAAAATACTCGAAGACTGGTCAATTACTTTCAGCGGCGGTTACGACGTGAGCACGCATAGTATTACCGACCTATCTTATTCCATTCGGAATAATTTACAGAACTGCCTGGAAGTAGGAATTTCGGGCGATTTATCAGGGATTCGCTTTGGCGTCGGGCTTGCCGGCTTTTAAAAGGGCCGTATATGGCCGGCTTGAAAATTTCTCCAGCGAAACTAGCCGCTTCGTCCTGAGGTCAATACCCATTCAATCCTCCAGCAAAGAAACGAGACGTGCGCCGATATCTTC
>JAIPHN010000064.1 GCA_021735185.1 Candidatus Bipolaricaulota bacterium | reverse complement strand
TTGAAGTTTTAAGGCCCAAAATCGTAAAACAGTTTTATAATGGTGAAAGATTTGAGTATTAAAAAAAATTCTTTCGCGTTTCCATTTAATCACAAGCCGCATTTATGTTACATACGTGAAAGAATTGAATTTAGGTAGGTATTTTTATATGACCGACTTTCCGCGACCCTGTAACAGAACCTCAGGGTATTTAAATAATATCTTGCGACTTATGGTGGGGATATAAAAACTGGATAACCCGGTTAAATCTTGTTCCAGACCCGTTCCACCTTTTTTCCCGTTTCGGCTATCACCGGCTTCATCCTGTCGGAATCGGCAATCCCCATCTCGGAAGCTATCTTCATAATTGAGACGTGGCTGGCAAATACCCTGCCGGATTTTTCGTACACGCTAAACGAACAGGGCATCAGTGAACCTACATCTTCCGAAACGTCCAGAGCCATTTTGGCCAGCTCCGGTCCGCAGGCCAGAATGGTTGTATATTTTAACGGATAGTCCTCCAGATCCATATTTTTCTTTATAACCTCGTCGATTGACTTTACCATGAGGACGGAAAATTCTTCTTTTACTGCCTTTTCTACCGCGTTCACTGCCTCCTGGAACGAAAGGTCCAGTTCTTTTTTCAACACTTCTACCATTTCGGTTCACCTGCTTTGTTCGGGAATGGTACTAGAGGTTCGCTTCAAAACTTACGTCTACCGAATGTTTGAGCGTATCGGTGACCGGGCAACTGTTTTCAGCGCTTTCTACGATTTTTCTTTTTTGGTCCTCGCTTAGGTTACCCTCCACCTCGACCTTTACCCTGATTTCTCCTACTCCCGGGCGGACCTTCTCCGGATTTACTATCCCCGAGTAATCAATATCCCCTTCCACTTCTGTTCGAACTGAATCCAGATTCAGGTCCATCTTGTCTGCCACTATTCTTGACATAATGCAAATACAGGATCCAAGACTCCCCAGAAGGTACTCTACGGGAGTGGGCCCCTCGTTCGTTCCACCTTTTTTCTCGGGTTGATCCGTCACGAATTCAAAGTCGCGAATGGATGTCTCCACTTTCATGCCGGATTCGGAGTTTGAATTTACGGTTATTGTTTTTTTGGACATAATTCTTTTTGCCTCCCAGTTATTTTTAGGTCAATGTCATACAAACGTGCAAGTATGCTGAGGGAACCTCCGAACCCAGGTTGCCGGTCGTAAGTTGGATGATTTGGTTACTGTCTCAGGTTCGGTAACTTGATGCAATCGCCGTACGAATAAATCACCCTTCTATTTACCTACACAGGTTAATCTTGCACAGCAATCTTTCTCGGTTTTGCTGGTTATGCCCGGCATTTTCCTCCATTTTAATATTTCTGAGACACGTATGAGTGGTACATGCTCGCTCTCTCTTTTTCCTCTCTTCTGCCCGAAAGATTTCTATATCTTTGTACATTATAATCACTCCTTAATGATATTTAGTTCCAATTAGTAACCTTTTCCACTTTCATTATAAATTCGACATCTCATAATAACAAGGTCCGGTTTTACAGTTGGCTTAAGTTTAACCTTGGCCCGGTCCCCGATATAATTGGGGGATCAACCGACCTGCTTATAACTGGGGATAGATAATGAAACAGAGTAGCTTCAAAACGTTTTCAAGGGAGTCAAGGATAAAAATCACCCGGAAGGGATCCAGGTTCATCGGAGTGGGGGCCAGCTCTCGACAGAAGGATGAACTTAAAAGCAAAAGAGAAAAGTTGGCCGGCGAGTTCCCCAAGGCCACACACATAGCCTACGGGTCTGTTATCGTCGAATCGGGTCGACCCGTTGAACGTTACGACAGCGACGGAGAGCCCCGGGGTACTGCGGGTAAGCCGATCCTCCAGGTAATCAAAGGGGAAGGGTTAAGCAACTGTGCAGTTTTTGTAGTCAGGTATTTCGGTGGAAGAGAACTGGGTACCGGAGGCCTGGCCCGCGCGTATTCGGACGCCGCCCGCGGGGTAATAGAGGAAGGGAATATTGTAATCGAAAAGGAAAGGGATCGGTATCTGATCTCATTCCCCTACTCTTTTACTGGAAAAATTGCCGAAGTAATTGCAAAATTTGACGAAGTTAACGTCCTGGAGCGTAACTACGGAAGGGAGCCCGAACTGGAAGTCTCGGTTCCTGTTGATACCGTGGAGAGTTTTTTCGAAAGATTGCGCTCGGGGACGGCTGGAAACGTGGATGCAAAATTAATAGCTGGTTCCAAAAAAGGCTTTGAACGGGAGGATAACCGTGTTTGATTATATCAAGGGAAAGTTGGTCAAATACGATCAGGACGCCATTGTGGTGGAAACTGGAGGCATTGGTTACATGGTTAATCCTTCCCGAGGGGTCCTGAACGAGTTAACTAGTGAAGGTGAGCAGGTAAAGATCTATTTGCACCTCGACGTGAAAGAGGACGATCTCAACCTGTACGGGTTCTCTGGTCCGCGGGAGAGGGAGGTATTTCGGATGATGCTCTCCGTATCCAGACTTGGGCCGAAGACTGCCCTGACCGTACTTTCCTCGATGGAAAAAAGTGAATTCAGAAGAGCTATTATGGAAGAAGAACTGGGTACTCTGACGTCGATAAAGGGAATAGGTAAGAAAACCGCCAGGAGGTTAATTCTCGAACTGCAGGAGAAGATAACCGAACTGGAATTTGAAACAGTGGGTGTCGATGGAATGGCAAATAGCAAGGTAAGTCTGGCGGTCCAGGCGTTGACTTCGGATTCGATGGGGTTTAGCGTCCAGGAAGCTCGGGAGGCAATTTCCCGGGTTAGAAATGGTGGGGACGATCTAGACGTGGAGGAGCTGGTTCAATCAGCCCTCAAAGAATTATCTTGATCTCACGGTCTATCTTCCAAAACTTGTTTGTTTTGTCTATAACTTTCCAGAAGAAATCTTCCTCTATTGGAACCATTCGGTTTTATAGTCAGACGAGTTGAGCGAGGTATAGCGGAGATTCCTGGTGACGTGGCGCGTACTGCTATCCGTTTAAGTATCTGGGGAATCACTTCAAAAACTCTTCCCTGGCACTGGGGATTTGGTCTACGTTCAACTTCTAAGGTGAAATCAGGTACCAGGGAAGAGTTTTTGAAGAGATTTGTTCGGTAAGAGGTATAAGCCGCGTCGCTGGAATTTTCCCGACTCAAAGCCCTATATTGAAGAAAGCCATGTGTTAGTGGTTGATATCGTAGGTATACTACTGGGTTGATTACCGTTCTCTGGTAATTGTTCGATAAAACCACAGGTGAATTCCCCGGCGTGGAATTCACTGCTTCCGATCTCGGCCTCGCTCCCCAGCACTTTGATCGCTATAGATCATCGTACTGGTATGAAAAGGTTCAAATTAAATATTCACTGTAACTATTCAGGGACTTTAACTCCAATAGCGATCTAAGTGCTAGATCCCTGCCCGCTCGACCTCCGATAGGATTTTCCTGAACAATAACCAGAAAACGATAAGTAGGTGCTTTCGACGTAAAGGATAATAGCAGGGCGGTACAGCAGTGGTGAAAGGATTGAGTTTAAATTAGAGGAGGTGATACTATAATTACCCGTTATGAAAGTCAAAAAAATCGAAGTGGGCTCGCTGGAAACAAATTGTTACGTAATTAGGTCGAACGGGGAAGCGACGATAGTCGATCCCGGAGGAGAAGCGGAAAAAATTACTGGTTCCCTAAAAAATGGGAGAGAAGAGGATCCCGAAGTAAAATTCGTGCTGGCAACTCACTTTCACTGGGATCACGTGGATGCCGTAGCCGACCTGGTAGATCAATTGGACGTGGATTTTTACCTGGGTAAAAAGGACCTGGAGCTATTCGAGAAATCCGGAGAGTTAGACGTGACCCCGGACCGTTTGCTGGAGGAAGGTGAAAAAATAGAGGTCGGGAGGAATTCGTTTGAAGTATGGGAAACACCCGGCCATACTCCGGGAAGTATAACTCTGGTAGAAGAAGATGAAAGGAAGCTTTTCGTCGGCGACCTCGTGTTTTCTGCCGGATTCGGGAGAACCGACCTGCCGGGTGGTTCGAAGTCCGAGCTTGAGAAATCCCTGAATAGAGTCGTTAATCTGGACGGTGATTGGGAAGTTTATCCCGGTCACGGTCCCGTTTTCCACCTTAAAGAAAAACTTGCCTCGTCGCCGTTCCTATCTGACCTGAAGGAAGGATAATGGATCGTGAGATAATCGATAGAATAAGGGAGAAGGTGGATATCGTTGAACTCGTCTCCCGGTACGTTAACCTGAAGCAGGCGGGCAAAAGCTATAAGGGAGTTTGCCCGTTTCACGAGGACAACGACCCCTCGCTTACGGTGGACCCGACAAAAAAGCTGTGGCATTGTTTTGGTTGTGGCGCCGGCGGGGACGTATTTAACTTCTTGATGAAGATAGAGAATTTGTCCTTCCCCGACGCTGCGCGGGAACTGGCCCAGGAGACGGGAGTCAAGGTCCCGGACAGGCAGGGAGGCTCCGGAAAGGGTAAGCTGACGAATTTGATGAACGAGGTTAATGACTACTTCCACTCAAATCTCCTTCGAAAAGGGGTCGGGAAGAAGGCGCGCCAGTACCTGGAAAATAGAGGGTACGGCGAAGAGACGATCAAGGAATTTAGTCTCGGTTACGCTCTGGATAGCTGGAATTCCCTCACCAACAAGTTTCAGGGAGAATACGGCCCGGGAAACCTGGAAAAGGTCGGGCTGGTAAAGAAATCCGATAAAGGTAAAGGTAAATACTACGATAGGTTCCGAAATAGGTTAATCTTTCCGATCAGATCGGTCCGAGGAAAAGTCATAGCCTTTGGAGGTCGGATCCTTGATTCGGACGATAAGGGGCCGAAATATCTGAATTCACCGAACTCGCCGCTGTTTCAAAAAGGAGAAACTTTTTACGGACTGGCAAGTGCCAGGAGGGAACTCGGTAAGACCGATAGGGCGATCCTCGTTGAAGGATACACCGACGTTATTGCCCCGGCCAGCCGAGGGATTAAGAACGTAATTGCCAGTATGGGAACGTCGTTGACCGCGGACCAGGTAAAGTTGTTATCTCGTTACGTATCGGAAGTAATTATAGCTTACGATAGGGATCAGGCCGGCCAGCAGGCAACCCTTAAAGGACTGAAACTTTTGAGAAACGAGGGTCTGGGAGTGAGGGTGGCCGGGTTGCCCCCGGATGGTGATCCTGCCGATATTATAGAAAACCAGGGGGCCGAGAAATTAAAGGAAATTTTGGACGAGGCGACGCCGTTTCACGAGTTTTACCTTGAACTTCTGGAAGGCGAATACGATCTGTCGACAGTAGAGGGAAGGGAAAAAGCTTTAAAATCCAGTACCAAGTTTTTGAGCAACATCCAGAGTCCCCCGCTCAGACACGAGTTGATTGATAAATTGAAGGACATGTTGAAAGTATCAGCCTCGGAAATTACTCGACCGATAAGGCGCAAGGGAGGAAAGACTTCTTCTGAGGAGGGTCTTAAGGTTGATAGAACCCAGGAAGGTCTCTCGCTGGACCAATGGATAATTCACCTGCTAATCGAGGACAAAATTAGACCGACCACACTTGAAGAAGAGGGAGTTCTCGAGGAGTTACACCCGGAATTAAGGGCACTGGCGGAAAAGATCATCGAAGGAGGGGAATCGGGGAAGGGAATAGAGGAGATCATGAAGACCATGGGGGAGAAGGAAAGGAAGAAACTCTCCAGGATAACCCTTGCCGACGCCGTCAAGGGAGGCGACCCGCAAAAGGCCTCCGAAGACGTAATTAAGAACTACATTAACGCCAAAAGGGACAAGTTAAAACAACGGTTTAAAGAAGCATATCAGAAAGGGGAAGAGGAGAAAGCTCAAAAATTAAGGGAAAAAATAGCTCGTTTGACAAAAAAAGAGGCGGAACTTTAGCCTCGTAACCCACCGAGACCAGTGTTGCTAACCAAGGCACTTGAGGCCTATAATATTTCTGGCACTGGTGTCAAGCCTCGCGGTAATTTTACGGTCTTCCGGCTATAATTTTTAGAGATAGTTCTTAAAGGTTGTTTGCTTCATATATTCTGGTTTTAATACTCTTTGTAAGTTTGATCTTCACGTTTACTCGTTATTTATTGAGAATTAACTGAGGTTGCAATCTTACGTAGACGTTGGACATAGACAAGAAAATCGCTCAGCTGCGGAGGTGAGTTAGAATGGTAGAGAAAGGGACGTTTAAGGTAAAGAGCGGGCTGGCGGAAATGTTAAAGGGCGGAGTTATAATGGACGTGGTGAACGCGGAACAGGCTCGAATAGCAGAAGACGCCGGCGCGGTAGCAGTAATGGCTCTGGAAAAAGTACCGGCGGACATAAGGGAAGCGGGTGGAGTAGCCCGCATGGCCGACCCGGCAAAAGTCAAACAAATAATGGAAGAGGTATCAATTCCGGTCATGGCAAAAGCCAGGATCGGGCACTTTGTCGAAGCCCGGATTTTGGAATCGTTGGGTGTTGATTACGTGGACGAATCGGAAGTTCTAACGCCGGCGGACGAGGAGAACCACATAGAAAAATGGGACCTGGACGTGCCGGTAGTTTGTGGCGCGAGAAACCTGTCGGAAGCGGCCAGAAGGATTGGAGAAGGAGCGGCGATGATTCGAACCAAGGGAGAAGCGGGCACCGGGAACGTAGTAGAAGCGGTTAGGCACATGCGGAAGATAAACTCCCAGATAAGGGAGCTGGTCAACCTTCCCGAATCCGAGTTGATGAGTTACGCAAAGGAATTGAGAGCGCCGCGAGATATTTTGAGAGTAATTGCCGAAGAAGGAAGATTACCGGTCGTAAACTTTGCTGCCGGGGGAATCGCTACGCCGGCGGACGCCGCGCTGATGATGCAACTGGGTGCGGACGGAGTTTTCGTCGGCTCGGGCGTGTTTAAGTCTCAGGATCCGGAGCCTCGAGGGAAGGCCATAGTCGACGCGGTTACCTATCACGACGATCCCTCGGCCCTTGCGGAAATTTCAGAAGATCTCGGGGAGCCGATGGTCGGAATCAATATAGAAGACATGGGAGAAGAAGAGTTCATCCAGAACCGATAAACGATATTTCGATGAAATTAGGAATTCTAGCCCTTCAGGGGGATTTTAGAGAACATAAAAACGTTATCCAGAACCTGGGAGCTTCTACCGTCCTGGTCAGACGCCCGGACAATTTGCACGGGCTGGATGGCTTGGTTATCCCCGGAGGCGAAAGTACGGCCATCGCCAAGCTCATGGAAAAGTGGGGATTATTTGAATTGATTAAGGAGAAAGCTGCCGGCGGCCTCCCCGTCTTTGGTACATGTGCTGGCCTGATACTTATGGCTAAGGACCTCGAGGACGGACCCCCGACTCTGGAATTGATGGATATCGAGGTGGAGAGAAACGCTTACG
>JAIPHN010000063.1 GCA_021735185.1 Candidatus Bipolaricaulota bacterium | reverse complement strand
GTAAACTCCCGTCCGAGCTCTCGGACCTGTTTTGTGCTTCCGAGCGAAGAGGAACTTTCCGAACTCCGAAGCGATTGAATTGAGTCAACTATTACACAGATAGGATCGATGTCGTTCATGTGACCAACGGCTTTCTCCAGGCTCTGGCCGCTATAGATTATTAAGTTTTCGGAGTTTAAGCCAAGTCTTTCCGCACGCATCTTGAGCTGTTTTGACGACTCTTCGCCGGAAACGTAGAGCACACTACCTTGACTGGATATGTTTGTCGCTGTCTGGAGCAGCAACGTGGATTTGCCGATCCCGGGATCCCCTCCGAGAAGAATTACCGATCCCGGGATCAATCCCCCACCTAGAATCCTATCGAATTCACCGATCTCGGTAGGGATTCTTTCTCTGGAATCAAAAGAAATTTCCGACAGCGGTTTTGGAGCTTCATCTACGAAGTCTTCCGGTGGTGATTGGTCTCCTTCTCCCCCTTTGAAGCTATCCCACTCCCCGCATTTTGGGCACCGTCCAAGCCATTCGACGGAAGTATATCCACAATTATTACACTCGTAAGCCATTCATTATCAATCTCCAACGCCGACGGTGCTCTTGTCTCTTACCCCCTCGAGAACAATATCTTCTTCTTCGGTGTCGACGTAAATTGAGTCAGTATCGTTGAAGTCGCCCTGCAGAAGGTGGTCGGAGATCTTGTTTTCAATCAGGGTCTCTATTGTTCGTCGCATAGGTCGCGCTCCGTACTTCGGATCGTATCCGTCATCAACCAATTTCTCCTTTGCGGAGCGAGAAAGTTCCAGCTCCAGACCGTGTTTTTGCCTCAACCTATCGCTCAGTCTATCAAGCATCAGGTCTGCTATCCTGAAGACTTCATCTTCTGTCAGCTGATGGAAGACGACGAGGTCGTCCAGCCTGTTGAGAAACTCGGGCCTGAATTCGTCCTTTACTTTATCCATAACCATGTTCTTCATCTCTTCGTAAGATTCTTTTGAGTCAATTTCTTTTGCCCCGAATCCCAGCTGAGTTTTATCGGTTATCAGTTTTCCGCCGAGATTCGAAGTCATTATCATGACGGTGTTGCGGAAATTGACCTGACGACCCTGGGAGTCGGTTAGAACTCCATCTTCCATTACCTGAAGCAAAATATTGAATACGTCGTGATGGGCCTTCTCTATTTCATCAAATAATATAACCGAGTGTGGTCGATGCCTTACTGCTTCCGTAAGCTTGCCTGCTTCCTCGTAGCCTACGTAACCTGGAGGTGCACCGGTCAAGCGAGACACGTTGAACTTCTCCATGTACTCGGACATGTCTACTCTGATAAGTGCTTCTTCATCTCCGAAAAGAAATTCCGCCAGTGTCTTGCTCAACTCAGTCTTTCCCACTCCTGTCGGCCCCAGGAACATAAACGACCCAATGGGTCTGTTCGGATCCTTAACGCCTGCGTAAGCCCTGCGGAGGGACTGTGAAATAGCATTTACGGCTTCGTTCTGGCCTATTAACCGCTTGTGAATTTCCTTTTCCATATCTACCATGCGCTTTCGTTCTTCTTTCTGTAGACGGCCAACGGGGACACCCGTCCAGGAAGAAACCATTTTGGCTATATCCCTTCCTTCGACCAATCCATCTCCGTTATGAGCTCTTTCTTCCTTCTCGTCGTAGTTTTCCAGTTCCTCGGTAAGTTTCTGTCTTTCGTCCCTGAGTTCGGCGGCTTTCTCGTAGTTTCCTTTGTCTGTAGCTTCTTCCTCTTTTTGCTTTACGCTAACTCTTTCACGGGAAACTTCTCTTAGTTCAGGTGGAAGGTTAAAGTTATCCAGCCTAACTTTTGCGGCGGTCTCGTCTATCAGGTCAATTGCTTTGTCGGGCAGAAACTGACCGGTGATATAACGGTCACTCAGTCTTGCGGCCTGATTGATTGCTTCTTCCGTGATTTTTACGTTGTGATGATTCTCGTACCTGTCCTGAATTCCTTCGAGAATTTCAATGGTATGCTGTATTGTGGGTTCGTCTACCGTAATGGTCTTAAAGCGGCGTTTTAGAGCGGGGTCCTTTTCAACTGATTTACGATAGTCGTCAAGGGTAGCTGTCCCTATACTCTGTATAGCCCCCGAAGCAAGAGGTGGTTTGAGAATTGACGATGCATCGATCGCGCCTTCAGCACCGCCGGCACCGACTACGGTGCTTAGTTCGTCGATAAACAGGATTACCTGATTTTTGTTGCTAACTTCGTTTATCAGGGCTTTTAACCGTTGCTCGAACTCTCCTCGGTACTTGGTTCCCGCGACCATTGCGGCCATATCTACTTCGTAGATTCTTCTTTCCGCCAGGATGCTGGGAACATCCTGATTGGCAATTTTTTGAGCCAGCCCTTCTACTATTGCGGTCTTGCCGACCCCGGCTTCGCCAATTAGGACGGGATTGTTTTTCTTTCTTCGGGTTAGCGTTTGTATGACCCTGTTTATTTCGTCGTCTCTACCGATGACGGGATCCAGCTTACCTTTCTTTGCTTCTTCTATCAGGTTTCGGCCAAATTCTTCCAGAACACCCTCTTCTCCTCCACCTTTTTCCGTGGACTGAAGCTTGAGTTCCATGCCCTGATTGGCGTCTCCTTTGCGCACCATGGAAAAGTACGAGCGGGCTTTCCTGGTTGTAATACCAAACTGTTTTATCACAGAAGAAGCAGTTCCGTCTCCGTCTTCTAAAATACTTATTAGGAGATGAGCAGGTTCTATCTTGTTCTCACCCTGACTTGACCTGGCCTCGTCGTATCCCATTTTCATTATTTTCTTCAGCTGAGACGTTGGCTCTAACTCGTCCTGCAGTGGCAGGGAAAGTTCTTCTTCGTCGTTCCGTTTTACCACTCTCAGCACGTGGTGATATGAAAGGCCGTTGTCCTTTAAAAACTTGTAAACTCTAGTATTTTTAGCTCGTAACAGAGCTAGCAATAAGTGCTCCGGGGAGACTGCTTTATCGTTCAACTTTTCCGCCTCGTCGTATGCCGTAGCCATTATTTCCATGGATTTCTTCGAAAACTTCTTGTACATGTTACTCACCTGGCTCACCTCCCGATGGGTCCTGCAACTACCCAATTATATATAAAAATAATTATCGATTTCAAAATGGAACGCCTCACGTAGTTTGTTACCTAGCTTGAGATTCTGTTTCAGGAGAGGACGTCCTGGAAAAAGCCGGTTTAAATAATTATTCACTCTCTTCCATTTCCCCTTCTTCTAACTCCTCTTCTTCCAGTTCGGCTTCTTCCATTTCCTCTTCTTCTAATTCTTCCTCTTCCAGTTCTTCCTCTTCCAGTTCTTCCTCTTCCAGTTCTTCCTCGGCAAGCAGTTCTTCGCCTATGGTTGGTTCCGTCAGATCTATTTCTATCTCCTTTCTTGGTGCGAGTATCGATAGAACCGTCCTATCTTCCGGAGTGAGTATTTCCAGGTCTCCAAGGTCGAGATCGGACACGTGGATCGAATCTCCTATCTCGAGTTCATCTACGTCCAGTCTGAGAATCTCCGGGATGTCCGTCGCTTTTCCGTGTACCGTAATGGTTTCCATCAACTGGTCCATAATTCCGCCGGAGCTGACTCCTTCGGGTGTTCCAACCGTTACAACGGGAATTTTCATCTCTACAGGGTGCTCGTCCGGGACTTCATAGAAGTCTATGTGCGTTGGTTCGTCGGTCAAATGATCGTACTGGATATCCTTGAGAAATGCCTGATGAACCTCGCCGTCGATTGATAGTTCTAGGCGAGTACTTCTGGTAACTTCATCCAGTAGTTCCTTTGTCTCTTTCTTGTCTACGCTCAAACTAACTGTATCCCTTTCAGGCCCGTAGATGACCGCAGGTAGCTGGCCCTCCCGGCGTAATGTATTAGGGTTTTTCTCGGATTTTCTTTCATTTACCTGTAGCGTTGTCATCAATATCACCTTTTTTAATTTCTGACTCCAAAAGTAGTACTGCTTAACTCAATTATATTAAGAATGGGGGAACAAAGTCGATACCGATTTTTCCTCGTAGATTCTCTTAATTGTTTTTGCAAATAAATCTCCAACTGAAATATAGTTTATGAAGTCCGCTTTTCTCGCATCCTCGTTATGGATAGTATTGGTTACGGTTACAGTGTTTATGGGAGAAGCCTGGATGGAATCAAGTGCATCTTCCGCGAAAATACCGTGGGTACATATTGCTTCTACCCGGGCACAGCCCCGCTCCTTTAGGATATCAGCGACTTCAGTCAAAGTCCCGCCAGTACTTACGATATCGTCAACGATAAGGCATCTCTTCGAGTCTACGTCGCCAATTAAATTCAACACCTCTACGTTTTCCTCTTCACTGTGTCGTTTCTTTTCAACTATTGCAAGAGGCATGTTGAGTTTCTGGGAAACTTTTCTGGCTCGTTTTGCTCCCCCCACGTCAGGACTGACTACGACACCTTTTTTTGAAGATATCTCGTGTTTAATGCTATTTGCCAGGACGGGGTCCCCCCTTAAGTTGTCCACGGGGATATCAAAGAAACCCTGAATCTGTCCGGCGTGTAGGTCTACTGTCAGTACTCGATCAGCTCCGGCAGTTGAAATAATATTAGCGACGAGTTTGGCGCTGATTGGCACCCTGCCCGTTTGTTTTCTATCCTGTCTGGCGTAGCCGTAATAAGGTATCACAGCCGCGATTTGCTTTGCCGACGCCCGCTTCAGGGCATCTATTATCAATAACAATTCCATAAGGTTCTTGTTTACCGGAGGCGAAATTGATTGAACGACGAAAACTGAGGCGCCCCTGACGGTTTCCTGGATATGTACGTGTATTTCACCATCCGAGAACCTATCCACGGAGGCTTCGGTTAAATCTTTATCCAGATTTTCAACTATATCGTCAGCCAATGCGGGATTTGAATTACCCGTGATTACTTTTAAATCCTCCAATTTGATCTCCTCAATTTATAATTTGATTAGATCTTTTAGAACTTTGATCATGTTGTATCCCTTGTCCCCTGCAGGTGTTGAAAGGGCCCTATTGTTTTTTTATCTTCGACCCTGGCCCCTTCTATTACCGAGTGAGAGATCTCTACCCTGTTCCCTATCTTACTATCGACGATTTCCGTCCCCGGCCCGATTCTTGCCTCTCTTCCTATTTTCGTCCGTTTTTTCAACATTGTAAAAGGCGAAATTACGGTATCCTGCCCTACTTCGACGTCCCCGTCTATTCTTGTAGTTTTCGGGTCTAAAATTGTAACCCCTTTGTTCTGGAGGGAGGCAATTTTCCTCCTGTTGAGGACCTCTCCGGCAAAGGATAAGTCCTTTTGTGTATTCACTCCAAGAAATTCCTCTGGATCGTCGAATTTTTTCCCCGTCACTTCTTTGCCCTCAAGCGAGAATTCCTTTACGAGATCCGTCAGGTAAAACTCTCCCTGTGCATTGGTACTATCCAGGTTATCGAGTTCCCCCCAGAGCCTGTCGTCGTTAGAGAGCAAGTATATACCGGTGTTTATTTCCTTTATTCTTTTCTCCTCTTTGTTGGCGTCCTGATCCTCAACTATGCCCTTAATTGTTCCGTCCACGGATCTCTTTATCCTACCGTACCCGTCAGGATTTTCCCTGTTAACTGTTAATATCGACATTCCTAAATCCCCGTCTTGAGCGAAATCTATAAATTCCTTTAGCGTGGGATGTTTAACCAGGGGAAGATCGCCCGGGAAAACCAGGAAAGAATCACTGATAATTTCTCCCTTAGCCTGCTGAAGAGCGTGAGCTGTCCCTTTTTGTTCTTCCTGCAGGGCAAACTCAAGATCCCTATCGCTTAATGCTTTCCTTACCTGTTTTTCTTTGTATCCTACTACGACTACGATCTTGGATAATGATAAGGGATCAATTGAGTCGAGTAAATGTCCGATCAGTGGTTTTCCACCGACTTCGTGGAGTACCTTGGGTCGGCTGGAAGACATACGCGTCCCTTTTCCTGCTGCAAGAATTACACAATCCATCTCATTTCACCGATTAAATATAATTAATCGTTTTCTTAGTTGCAATGACAAATGCCTTTATAGAAAATAATCGTAAAGGAAATCCTTTATCCTTGCATGGCGGCTTTAATTAACTACAATCAATCAAAAGAGGAGGTATTATGGCCGAAATTAAATATACCGAAGATCACGATTGGGCAAAAAAAGAAGATCACACGGTAATCGTAGGAATCACGGACTTTGCTCAAAACGAACTAGGGGATATAGTATTTGTCGAGTTACCCGGCTCCGGTGACAAGTTTTCGGAAGGGGAAGAAATGGTAGTAGTCGAGTCGGTTAAATCAGTTTCAAATATTAAAGCACCGGTTAGCGGTGAAGTGGTAGAGGTCAATGAGGTTCTTGAGGCTGAACCCGAGAAGATAAACAAATCACCATTTGAGGAAGGCTGGCTGGTTAAACTGGATATAGAAGACGATTCCGAGTTCGAAGAGCTTCTCGATGAATCCGACTACGAAGAACTGAAGGAAGAAGAAGCTTAAGAAACACCTATAAAGTATTTCTGGGGCAGGAGGATATTTTCCTGCCCCAGTATTAATTAACTATTATCTTTTTTTAGAGAAGGGAAAGCGTAATTGCCAGCAGGGTGCCGAACTGGGCGAGAAGAGCGAATCCCTGGCCCGATTTCGAGTTGGCTGGCGGAGTTGAGTTTTCCCTGGATCCATCCGAAGGTTCCCCTGGAGTAAGTCCCTGATCGTCGGAACCTTCCTTTTTTACATCAATATCTCCTTCCTCGTCGCTTGCCTTCTCCGGTCCGGGTTCTTTCATGGAAGACAGATTAAAACTGGCACTAGTAGTTCCGTACTTAATTTCGAAAGGAGTAGCTGGGTCAAAAGCCTCACCCAGTGTAATTATTCCCTTGCTACCCCAGAATACCTTGTCTTCGATTGGAACCCGTTCTGGTAAATCTCCATCTTTGAAGTTCTCTGTAATCCCAATTATATCCTTTGCTCTGCCTGATTCACCGTTCTGGATAACTCGAAGAGCATAAGGGTGAAACTGCACGTCTTTATTACGGGATAAAATCGAAATTGCCACCGGAGTTTTCTCCTCGTAATTCCGCAGTCCGGACTTTATGTCCTTTCCGAGTGAACTGTCCTGAGCCTTCTCGTCACCAAATATGGCGACTAGAATAATCTTCTCGCTCTGATACTCAGTTTCAATAACCCGATATATGCCCGAGTCCAGTCCTAGTTTTAGCCGGATTACCTTGGATAATTTATCCTTTATCTGCTCCCCCGTTACTATCGTGGCAAATAAGGATAAAGTTAAAAGGGCTAAAACTCCGATAAGCAAAACCTTCTTTTTGGACAATTAGAGATCACCTATTTAGCAGCTCTTTTGCTTCTTGAAACTGGTTAGCAAACTCCGCATCCCATGAAAGAAAGGAAAGCGGTTGCCCAGAGAGACCAAAAGAATCC
>JAIPHN010000062.1 GCA_021735185.1 Candidatus Bipolaricaulota bacterium | reverse complement strand
GAAAACGAAGAGGAGGCATTCAGGATTGCCAGTCAAAAATTAGGCGGGCGAGCCGTAGTTAAGGCTCAGGTACCCGTCGGAGGAAGAGGAAAAGCCGGGGGGATTAAGATTACTGACAGCCCGGAGAAAGCAGGGAAAGCAAGCAAGGAGCTTCTCGGTTCGGAGCTAAAAGGAGAGAGGATATCGAAGTTATTGCTCGTCGAGCCGGTCGATATAGCTAAGGAATTCTACCTTTCCGTCCTGCTGGACAGGGAAAGCAAGGGACCGATAGTTATCTTCTCCCCCGAAGGTGGGGTGGATATAGAAGAGGTAGCGGCCAATTCCCCGGAAAAGATCTTTAAAGTTCATCCCGATCCGATAATGGGCCTTCAACCCTATATGATCAGGGAACTCCTCTACAGGGCTGACATTGAAAAAGAAGCTTTTAAGGGTCTTTACGGGCTGACAGAGAAGGTATTTGCAGCCTACCGGCGTTACGGTGCCACTCTGGTCGAAATTAACCCTGTGGGGTTAACGGAAGAGGGTGAGCTTCTGGCGCTTGATTCCAAGGTAAAAATCGATGACGACAGCAAATCAATTGAAGAAGTAAGACAAATTCTGCCGGAAGGCGAGGAGAGAAAGGACAAAACGGAACTGGAACGGAAAGCCGCTGACGCCGGCCTTCAGTACGTAGAGCTCGAAGGTACGATTGGCGTTATAGGTAACGGGGCAGGGCTGGTAATGGCTACGCTGGACGTGCTGGACCAAAAAGGTGGAAAGCCGGCGAATTTCCTCGATATTGGGGGCGGTGCCGATGCTTCCCTCATGGAAAAAGCATACGAAATAGTAACTGACAAAGAGGGTTTGGAAGGCCTATTCGTGAATATCTTCGGAGGTATTACTCGCTGCGACGAAGTAGCAACCGGTATCGTCAAAGCCCTACAGGATAAAGAAAACCAGTTACCCATGGTGGTTCGCCTTACCGGGACGAACGAGAAAAAAGGCAGGAAAATATTAGAGGAAAACGGGATTTCAGCCGCCGGCTCACTCGACGAGGGGGCCGACGAAGTTATCTCGTTGTGCTCATGAGATAGAATCCGGAACCCAGGTCCAGTGTTTAGATAGCATTTGCCGCCAGCTTAGCCATTTCGTCCGGGTTGCGTCCGACGGCAACGCCGTGATCTTCAAGGACTTTTGCCTTTGACTCAGCGGTACCCTCTTCTCCGGAGACAATTGCCCCGGCGTGACCCATTCTTTTTCCCTCCGGGGCACTAAAACCCGCTATGTAAGCTATCGTCGGAGTAGCAATGTTCTCCGTGATATATTCCGCGGCCAGCTCTTCTTCGGAGCCACCAATTTCCCCAACGAGGACGATCAAATCGGTCTCCTCGTCACTGTCAAACTCTGACAGGACATCGACGAAGTTCGTTCCGACTATCTGATCCCCGCCAATACCGACAACCGTGGACTGCCCCAGACCTTTTTCCGTCATGGCGGAGGATATTTCGTAAGTCAGAGTGCCACTGCGGGAGACAATTCCTATATTACCGGCTTCGAAGACGGAGCCCGGCATAATCCCGACCTTGCTCTCGCCCGGCGAGATAACCCCGGGACAGTTCGGACCGATCAACCGGGAATCGGTATAATTCGTGACGTAATGATAGACTTCGGTCATATCATGAACCGGAATGTTCTCCGTAATACAAACAACTAGCTCGATATCGTTATCCACTGCTTCCAGTATCGCGTCTTTGGCAAAGCCCGACGGAACGAATATCACGGAAGTGTCTATTGGGTGATCGGAACAGGCCTGATTTACGCTATTGTAAACGGGCACTCCATCAACTTCTTCTCCGCCTTTTCCGGGAGTCACTCCGGCCAGAACGTTGGTCCCGTATAGCTTCATCTGTTTGCTGTGAAATTTTCCTTCTCCCCCGGTAATCCCCTGTACGAGAACATTCGAAGAATTATCGATCAATATCGACATCTTTCCCCTCCTTTAGTTGATTTGTGGCAATTTCCAATTTGAGACATTTTATCATCAGCAAGGCTTTTTTACAAATTCACAGGCAAATATTCCGGTAATTTAGCACAGCTTTCGTGCACACGGCTTGAACTGAGACAGGTCCGGTGCTAATATAAACTTCAGGAAAGGAGGGGTGACCGAATTGGGAAGGAGCCGGTCTCGAAAACCGGTAAGGCCTTATGGCCCTGTGGGTTCGAGTCCCACCTCCTCCGCCACTTTACCTTTTTTCTTCAACAAACGGTACTCTCAAGAAACGATAGAATTGATCTTCGAATTCCCCAAAAATCACTTTATCGTCCGGTTCCGCGACATGGCGAGCCATGGTAACTTATATCATTCAACTAGTTTACGCTTTCCAGCCGGCTCTCTAAAAAATAGGTAAATCAGGTCAGCCCTCATCCAGTTTTCGGCATTGTTCCGGAGAAATTACCTTCGGGTTCCCCAGAGCACGCGCGTGATAATACATGTTAGCGGTGTCCTCAACTGCCAGGGCTCTGTCCAGAGCCGTTTTTGGGTTTTCCGCAACGGAGACCGTGCCATGATTTCGCAACACCATGGCCGGAGTCTCTCGCAGTTTCTCAACTATGACCCTTGCCATTTTCTTAGTGCCTGGCTGGGCATATTTCGCTACCGGCACGGAGTCGCCTATGAAAGCCGCGAATTCAGTATGCATTGCAGGTATACTATCAAATAATGAACCGAGCACGGTTGCAAAAATGGAATGAGAGTGTACTACTGCATGGAACTGGGAAAACTCCTGATAGATTAACCGATGTGTAGGGCTTTCCGAAGTAGGGATCAAGTCCTCCCTTGATTCTATCACATCACCATCGAGGTTGATTACCACGATATCCTCCGGCTCCATAGTATCGTACCTTACCTGAGAAGGCGTAACCGCTATCAGGCCGCTATCAGGGTCCCGAGCGCTGATGTTACCACCAGTTCCGGTGTTTCTTACCAAACCATTCTGGTAAAAATCCTGACTCACACTTACCACGGCTTTACGAAGTTCATTTAGTTCTTCCACTTTGGACCTCCTGAAAAAAATAGAAAAATGAGCAACCTTCTGGTTCGAAATCGAGAAAATCACGGTCAAATAGGAATACCTTCCGGAATAAATTTAGGACAGAAGATCTATTAATACTAGTCCCGTTATTGTCAAGTAATGATCGACCCTCCTGCTACCACTAACTCATAATCTAATAACAAAACTGGAGTGGATCCAAACAGGCGTTTCATTACTTATAAAGATCGCGGAAGAATGATGATTGCCGATCCGTGCATTTAAGCCGCCACAAACACAAAGCCAGTTCCGAATTGACTGCTGAGTGCTGGATCTCTTTTGTAAAAGACGGAAAAAACTACTTAAAAGGGGTTTTCTATAATCCTCACCCCATGGAGCAAGGTTCTTGACTCAAAAAAACTGTCTATCATTCCAGTAACTTCAACACCTTTCACTGGTTGATCATTTCTGGTTAAACTTGTACCATCTTTTTGGTTGAAAGAGTATGACGGATTAGAGGGGTTCATATTCTTTATTCTACCCGTTGAGATAAATAGGAAATATCGGGATTTTCCGGGTTATCGGAAGAGATTAAGAGAGTGAGATCGAAAATCATGCGCCCGTAGCTCAGTGGATGAGAGCGACGGATTGCGGATCCGTAGGTCGGGGGTTCGAATCCTCCCGGGCGTACCAGAGATAAATAATGACTTCATCAAGGAATTTTTCAAATTTAGACGAACTGTTTGATTGTCTGGTTGACAGGGAAGGTGCTACGGTAGATTACGAGCACGGGGAAACAATATACAAGGAAGGCGAACCGGATAACAAGATATATCGGATAAAGACCGGTGGAGTTTCGCAATCGCAGCGGATACCCAACGGCAATTTGCTGACATATCAAATTCTCCTGCCATCTGATATTTTCTCCACCCATCACCTATCTTCCGGAGTAATTACCCAGCCGTGCACTGCAAAAGCTCTTGTCGACACCGAACTCCAGGAGTTGCTTCGTGATTCACTAAAAGAACAGCTATTGAAAAACCCGGAGCTTGCACTCGAGGTAGTAGATATGGTGTCGGATGAGCTCCAATCCAGGGATCGTACACTGGAAAACCAGATATCATTGACTGCGAAGGAAAGGATTCATTCCATCCTGAAAAAAGTTGCTCCTCTTGGAGAGAAGGACGGGAAAAAGAGAGTAATCAATTTCTTAACCCGCAAGGAACTGGCCGAAATGGCCGGGATGACAGAGGAAACAGTTACCCGAAGTCTGGGTCAGCTGGAAAAAGAGGGGCTGCTGAATAAGAATCGCGGCAAAGTTGTGCTGCTTTAATTGAGGGTTCCTCCATTTTTATTACAATCTTTTAATTTAATATAGCCTGGAGCAATCAAACTCTCCCCGCCTGCCTTCAAATCTCACTTCCGGCTACGTAAATCGAAGTACTTATCTATCAGCCAGACGATGGTTCCAACATAATAACACGTCAGGCCCAGCCCTGTTCTTTAGTAAGCACGAACTTTTTTTGGGTGCAAATCTCAGTTTTCTAGAACCCACATAGAGACATTCACGCCCAGATCAAAATTAACATAAAACAACTTGACAAGACCTTCAATATGGTATATTAATTAATTGGTTTACCAAAGTAAAAAGAGAGGTTAAATCCAGAGATGAAGTTCGACAAAGTGGAACAGGAAAAGAAAACATACATAAAAGTTTCCGAGCAAATTATCAGGACAATTATAGAGGGTCACTATAAGATAGGTGACAAGTTGCCCCCGGAAAGAGAACTGGCCGAGCAGATGGGAGTTAGTCGCAATTCGATTCGCGAGGCGCTAGGTACCCTTCAGGCGTTAAATATAGTTAGCTCTCACCCAGGGTCCGGCACTTATGTCGAAAGTCTTCCGGATTCAAAGGAGCTAGAAGCTCTAATTCTCCCGGTCATCGAGGAGAGCGAAAGTCCGATGGTCGTTTTCGAAGCAAGAAAGGTCTTCGAACCGGGTGTAGTGGAAAAGGCAATTCCATCTCTTGAAGAAAGAGATTTCGATTTACTGAAGGGTATTCTGAAAAAGATGGAGAGTCTTTTGCGATTGGACAAATACGAGAAAGCATACGACGTCAATGCCAGGTTCCACCTCTATATCGCGGAAGCCGTTGATAATATCATCGTAAGAAATACCATGAGTAGTCTGTGGAAACAAACACATAACGAACTCTTACGCGAAACGGTCATCAAATACTGGAAGGATAATCGAGAGGAAATCATAAAGATCCACTGGGACTTTCTGGGCGCCATGGAAGAGGGGGATATCTCCATAACCAGGGAGTTAGTCCGTGAGCACTATGAGGGACCGAGAGAATATTTTTTAAATAACCATCAGGGGGATAAGCTAGAAGAGCCAGCAGGATAGAGGGTAAAAACAAAAAATAAAGACCTATCGGGAGGTAAGAATGGAAGTATGGCAGTATATTAATGGACACTGGATCACAATTGGCAACTGGACTCTCGACCATCTCTGGCTTATTTTTGTCTCGAATTCTCTGGCCGTTTTCATCGGCGTCTCTCTCGGGATTTTCATTGCCGGTAAAGGGCGAGAAGAAATCGCTGACACCGTCCTCTATCTGGCCGGTATAATGATGACCATCCCCAGCCTGGCACTCTTTGGCCTGCTTATGCCACTTTTGTCAGCACTCGATCTTCCGTCAATTGGCTTCTTACCCGCCGTAATCGCTTTGATCTTGTACGGGCAGCTTCCAATTTTACGAAATACTTATACCGCTATTAGAGAAGTGGATCCGGCGATGATCGAGGCCGGAAGAGGTATGGGTATGACCCCGAGACAGATCCTCTTAAAAATCAAACTTCCGCTTGCAGTTCCAGTTATCATGGCCGGGTTGCGAAACGCGGTCGTAATTAATATCGGAATAGCTACCATCGCGGTATTTATCGGGGCAAGAGGTCTGGGGGTACCTATTTTTCGCGGTTTGAGGACTTCAAGAATGGACATGATCATCACCGGAGCGATATTCGTTTCAATTCTTGCATTACTCGCTGACGGCCTGCTGGCCCTGGCTGAGAAAAAATTCACACCTGAAGGGTTGAAAAAATGATTAAATTAGAAAATGTAACCAAAGTTTATCCCGATGGAACGGAAGCAGTAAATGATGTCAGTTTCGAAGTAAAGGACGGTAAACTCTGTGTACTTCTCGGTCCCTCTGGCTGTGGCAAGACGACGACTATGAAGATGATTAATCGTCTGATTCCCATTAGTTCCGGGCACATCTACATAGACGGTACCGACAACCGAGAAATGGACGAAAATGAATTAAGGCGCGAGATGGGTTACGCTATTCAGGAGATAGGTCTATTCCCACATATGACTGTCGGGGAAAATATCTCTACTGTACCGAAGCTCAAGAACTGGTCCTCTCAGGAAAGTGAAAAACGGTCACGCGAGTTGCTTAACTTAATGGGTATGGACCCGGACGAATTCATCGACAAATACCCCACGGAACTCTCCGGAGGACAGAGACAGCGTGTTGGCGTAGCTCGGTCTCTTGGTGCGGATCCTCCTATCATGCTTATGGACGAACCCTTCGGAGCAATCGATCCCATAACCAGAGATAGATTACAGGACGAGTTCCTCAAGATACAGAATGAGATCCAGAAGACCATCGTCTTCGTTACTCACGATATTAACGAAGCGATAAAAATGGGCGACAGAGTAGCTCTGTTAAAAGACGGGGAACTAATTCAGTATTCTCCTCCGGCAGAACTTCTAGCCGCTCCCAAAAACAGGTTTGTTCGGGACTTCGTCGGCAGTGACAGAACGCTAAAGAGCCTGCGGTTGATGAAAGTCGAAAAGGCGATGAAGGAATCCCCCCGGGTAGTTCGAGAGGATGATGATCTGGATGAAGTAGAAAATATTATGAAGAAAAACGATACCAACTACCTCATCGTCGTCAGGAACGGGAATGAATTAAAAGGCTGGATCAACAGAGAGGACATCGAAGACGCGAGTCCGGGAACGGTGTCCGATGCCATGGTTGAGGATACGGGCGCGGCGGAAACAGGAACTACTCTGGCGGAAGCGCTGACGGTCATGCTGGAGCGCGATGTAGCAAACCTGCCGGTAGTCGACGCAGAAATGAAACTGCAGGGCCTGTTAACGTTCCACGACCTTCAGAACTTAATCGGCGAAACTTACACTGAAAGCGGCGGAAAACATCCCGAGGTATAATTATGAGAAGGAGAATAGTCCTGATCGTTCTACTGAGTATCTTTATCGGGCTCACGATATGGATAACCGAACTCGGCAGTCTGAAGTACATGCAACCAAAAACGTATTCCGATATCATGCGGCAGGGCTGGAACCACATAAAGATGGTCGGAATAGCTGAATTACTCGCGATTGCAGTCGGCGTACCACTCGGGATTCTTGTTACGAGACCC
>JAIPHN010000061.1 GCA_021735185.1 Candidatus Bipolaricaulota bacterium | reverse complement strand
TTAACTGAAGGGCCCTTCAGTTTATCCAAAACATTCATTTCGGTCGGTTTATAAGGAGTAAGGAATGGTGCAAATACTGCACCTACTACCACAAGCAACAAGAGTATAAAGCCCACTAACCCCTTCTTATTGTCCACGAGCGTCCTTTTACCGGCCTCCATATATCTACTAAGACTGATACTAACCTCATTCATGAATACCTAATCCTTGGGTCAATATAAGCATAAAGAACGTCGACAATCAGGTTAACTATCACAAAAGAAGTCGTTATGATCAGAACCATAGACTGAAATACAGGGTAATCTCGTTGAAAAATTGCCTGTACACCTAATCTGCCGAGACCGGGTATGGAAAAAACCTGTTCAATTATTACGGAACCGCCAAGCAAATAACCCATCCGGATTCCAATTAAAGTAACAAGCGGAATCAGGGCATTCTTGAAAAGGTGTTTAAACAGGACGCTGGATTCAGAAAGTCCTTTGGATCTGGCGGTCCTAATATAGTCCTCCTGTAACGTCTCGAGGCTAGAGGACCTGGCCATACGTGTAAAAACCGCAGCATTCGGAATGGCTAAAACCAGCGCCGGTAGAAATAGGCTAAATAGGTTTTTCAGCGGAGCTTCCCAGATCTGGGGAAAGTTTACCAGTGGGAACACGTCGAGATACACGCTAAAAAAAAGAATAGCAACAATTCCACTCCAGAAAGCGGGGATCGACATCCCGGCTAGCATGATCAACTGGACGAACCACTCCAGTAAATCGGAATCAATGGCAGCAGAAAGCGTTCCTATCGGTATCGCAATTAGAAGGGACATAATAAGGGCGTAAATTGCCAGTTCAATCGTATAAGGAAACCGGTTAAGTATAAGATCCGATATTGGTTTTTCAGTCCTTAGCGATACTCCCAGATCTCCTTTTAAAACCCCTGTTATCCAGTCTAAGTACTGCAAATACAATGGCTTGTTCAAACCAAGTTGCCGTCTTGCACTTTCCAGCTTTTCTGGGTCCGCTGCCTCCGTTCCCAGCATTATTGAAGCTGGATCACCCGGCATACTGTGTCCGATAATAAAAACGATTATCGAGGCAACCAGGAGTATCGGAATTAAAAACAGTGTCCGTCGGATTATATAGGAGATCATTTTAGTTTAAACATGGAGAAATAATATGATGGCCGGGTTTCCCCGACCATCATGAGTTGACTAATTAAGCCACGTTCTCCTCAAGAGAACCATGCTTCTATCCGGAAGCTGGGCAAAGTCCATGACGTTTTCTCTCACGATAGTATGTAAATCGGCGTAAGCCACGAATAAAATAGGCATCTGTTCAATTAGTCTCTTCTGGACCTTAACGTATATTTCCTTTCTTTCTTCCAGGTCCGTTGTAACGCGTCCTTTCTCTAATAATTCGTCCATTCTGGGATCGGAGTAATTGAATACGTTAGTCGAGCCTCCGGAATGGAAAGTCCTGTAAAAATACCCATCCGGATCAAACGAACCCCCATTCAGGGAGGCAAAAGAGTCAAAATTGCTATTCCGCCAGGCGTCCAGGAAACTTCCCCATTCGACAGTATTTAATTCCATGTTTATCCCGGCCGGTTTTAGCTGTTGCTGAAGGACCTGAGCTATCTGTAAGGCCGTCTGTAGCGTAGGTGATACTGTAACCGAGAACTTTACACCATCCTCGTAACCGGCTTCCTCTAAAAGATCTTTTGCTCTCTGGTAGTTTTGGCCGTAAGTATCTAACTTCGACGCATCTACGTGCCATTCGTTCAGCGCAGGCGGTAGAGGAGTCCCTAAAGTAGCCATGCCATTATAAACGGCATTGATAATTTCCTCTCTATCCGTCGCGTAAGAAATTGCACGTCTAACTTTTGGGTCAGTCAGCGGTTCTCGATCCAGATTGAAACCTATGAGACTATAGGCTAATTCCTGAGTAGAGACGACTTTGACTTTGTTCGCTCCTTCTAACACTTTTACCGAAGTTGATTCTGCCGAGGGAATGACGTGGATGTCGCCGCCCTGTAAGGCTGCTCTTCTTGTTGCCGGTTCTGGAATTATTTTGAAGGACACTCCGTCAAGATATGGCAGCCCCTCCATCCAGTATTCTTCGTTTCTTTTCAGGGATATTTCTTCCCCCGGGACCCAGTTTGATAGAGTAAAAGGTCCAGTCCCAATTACCTTTTTCTTCAGGGTTTCGCTTCCTTCCGCTACCGATTTTGGTATAATTGCCCTTCCCGGACCAGAAACCTTATTCAAGAAAGGGGCAAACTTGCTGACAAGGGTGATCTGGATCTCGTATTTACCAGTAACTTCCATATTCTCAATCTTTTGTAACCTGCTGGCCTGGGGCGATCCCAGATCAGGATCCAGTATCCTGTTATAACTTGCTTTAACATCCTCAGCTGTAAGTTCCGTTCCATTATAAAACTTTACACCTTTTCTTATATAAAAGGTATAGGTTTTACCGTCTTCAGATATCTCCCAATCAGAAGCCAGCGCGGGTTCCAGAGCCCCGCCTTCATCATGGCGTAAAAGCCCTTCATACATTACCTCTATAACCCTGAAACTGCTGAAGCTGGTAGCAAGATGGGGGTCGAGATTGCCAATTTCCTGCCTTAGCCCGACAAGCAGTTCCCCTTCCCGTTCAGGGGTCGTCTCCGCGGCTGGAGACAGAGCCAGTGACCCTAATAACAAAAGAGTTAGAGCAATAACGCCAAAAAAGCGCTTTTTCATTTTTCCTCCCTTTAACTTTAAGTTAAATCAACCTACAAAACTGATATAGTGGTACATTCCACTTAACAATTATTTTAATTGAACCATTGTTTTTATTCAACAAACAACCCTGCGTAACTTTTTTTGTTGATTAACAAGCGGTTCTTCTTCAACAGTCACGTACGCGTTTTTTTATCCCTGGTTCTTGTAGTAGGTCCGTCAGAATTTAATGAAAGCAATTTAACCTTCCCCAACCTCGAAGCCACGATTTGGGTATTCTGGCGTTTCCTCGGGCAAAAGAAACATCCTCCTCGTTTCCGGGTCTAACAATCATGTGCTCGCGGATTTGAGCGTCAATACGTTTTAAAACCGCAGCGTATTTTACACCGTGTTATTTTATTAAAACACCTGGCTTAAATCTCCTGCAAGAAGTATAATCTAAGATCTCAAAAAATTTGAATGTACTCTAAAACTTGCAAGGGGGTAAAGATGCAAAAAAACAAATCTCTTACTCGTTTAACCTATCTGTTTGTAACCATGGTTGCTTTAACTCTCTTAACCTGGCCGGTAGCGGGAAAAACAATCACAGTATCAAAAGACGGAGGTAACTACAATTCCGTCCAGGCTGCTATAGAAGCCGCGTCCCCGGACGATACGGTCCTGATAAATCCCGGGACCTACGAAGCCAGCCTCTCCCTGAATAAAAGCCTGACTCTTCGGGGCAAAGGCTCAGTCATAATAGCGACTGGCGAAGAAGCAAAAGGCTACCCGGTGATTCTGGTGGGACCGGCCGAGATTTCCGTGAATATAGCCGGTTTGACCTTAAGCGGGGCGTCAAAAGCGGAAAAAGGGACCTGTCAGGATGCGGATGCCGCAATTTGTCCGGCAGGCCTATCCGTTCGAGGAAATGCTAGCGTCTCAATACAGGGATCGACCTTTACGAATAATTACATGGGCGGAATTTATCTAAGAAACGAATCAGTCCTCATTGCGGAAGGTAATGAAATCGTCGAAAACGGGGGTGTCGGGGTCTACCTCAGGGACTCCTCTTCGGTGACCTTACAGAATAATACGATTCGAAAAAACAGCAGGGGAATCAGGGGGCGGGACGACTCTCGATTGACGGCTTCGGAAAACACGATAGAGGCAAGCAGATACGAAGGTATCGATCTTTCCGGCAAAGCAATAGCCTCCCTGACAAAAAACACGATTACGGGTAACGACGGCGAAGGAATCAAGCTTTCGGACTCGGCCAGTGCCACAATTGATAAAAATGAATTGTCAAATAACAGAGGCGGAATCTTTCTTGGAAATTCTTCCGAGGCCACGATAACTTCAAATGAGCTAACGGAGAACGCGATAGGCGTAGGCTTATTAGGCGAAACGAAGGCAACCATAATAGATAACTCTATCCACAACAAGGCAAAAGAAGGGGTCGGTATAGGTCTGATGGGCTCGGCCGTGGCTACGATAAAAGGAAACGAGATAGTTACCAGCATGATCGGTATATATTCGTTCAGCGATAAAGTTATCAAAGGTAAAGAAAACCGAATCAGCGGTAAAGGTGTGGAGCTATTCGGCAACCTGGACGGATCCCTTAGAGTACCAAAAAACAAGCCAAAGAAGGATACCATAGTATACCCAGAAGCCAAATACCCCTCCATGCAATCGGCAGTTGACGCCCTCAAACCGGGCGGTGTTCTGCTAATTAAGCCGGGCAACTACAACGAGAGCACGACGATAACGAAGAAGTTGAAGATAAGTCCGGCCAGCGAAGGTGAAGTGATAATCTCCAGTGACGCCACCGCGTTATCTTTGGTTGGCAACGCCGACGTTTACCTATCCGGCCTGACGCTGAAAAATTCCACCGGAGACGGGATTGCCCTCGGCAAATCCGCCGTGGCAAATATCGAAAATTGCCGGATTACCGAAAACGGGGGAATTGGGGCTCGGCTTCTCGGCTCATCAAGTGCAGAAATTTCAAACTGCGCCATAAGCAGAAACGAGGACGGAGGCCTTTTGCTCGACGGTTCTTCAGCCCTGACAGTAAAGGGAACTAAGTTGATTGGAAATGAGGGGTATGGAATAAGAATGAACGCGAATTCGGTAATCGAGCTCGACGGAAGCACGATAACCGGCACTGAATACGAGGGAATATCTCTTAAGGGCTCTTCTCGGGCGACCCTCCGTGAAAGCAGTGTGATAAAGGGCGGAGACGACGGAATAGCCCTGCGTGAATCAAGTCAGGTTAGTTTACAAAATTCCGCAGTCAGGAGCAATGAGGGGAAAGGTCTGTATCTGAGTTATTCTTCAACGGGAAATATTGTTGATAGTGAAATTAGCGAAAACCAAGAAGAGGGACTATACATAAAAGACTCGACCGAGGCAACTTTGACCGGCAATAGGGTCGTGGATAACGGAGATTCGGGAGTATTTTTCATGGAAGAGGCAAGGCTTATCCTCGAGGACAATGAAATTACAGGTAATCCGACCGGGCTCGAACTGAAATATCCGGACAGATTCGAGGGCTCGATCACCGGATCGGGAAACAAGATAACGGGAACGGAATCCGGCTTTGAAGGAATATCCGAAACCCTTCAGAAGGAACTCTTAAAAAATTAGGGGCCGATGGAAAAATATCAACCGGCTGGGCGTAAATTCTCCCGGTCAAAAAAATGAAACCTCAAGGAGGCTCAAATTAATTCAAAAGTCAGCAGTAAATTCGAAACTAGACTAGTTCTTACAGCTTTAGTTGTTGCAGCTATGTTCGTGACGGTTTATACCCCTGATATTCCTCTTTACGGTCAAGAGGAAGGTGTTTGGGTGTTAACCGAGGTAATTGACCGTGACGGAGAAGAAAGGAACAGGAAGTTTAACGAGGAACACGAGGAACTTCACTATGAGGTAAATTACTCTCGCGGTAGTTTCACGCAAAGGAGAACCTATACGGGACCGACAGAGAGCATGCACCCTTACTCCGACGCAGTTCACGGCGAATCTACGACACATAAAGCGAGTGGAGCAGTCCGCCCAAAATAATGAGGCCCGGGGAGAAATACCCGCTTGACTTCTACCTCGGCATGGTCGAGGACAATTCTTCGTATTACACGCTGTCTGGGTGGGCCGCCACCCGGTTTAATGGTAAAATGCTGGAAAAATCCTACGCAAAGTTAAATTCGAAAAACAACTGGCGTCCGACGAACGAAACCCTGATATTAGAGCCACCGGAAGGACGGGCAGAGGGCCAAAAGCTCGAACTGGTGTTATCCTTGGCCAACACCTGGATGAAAACCATCTACGTTTACGAGTGGATGAACGCCTCGGATGCGTCCGAAGTGGAAGACGTGGCGCCCTACGAAAAACCGGGGCAAGAAAAGCCGAAACAAGGTACTCCCCCGGCTAAAGAACTGGACTACGAAGTACCAAAGGACGAAAACGGAAACTACATCGATTCCGGGGTCAGGTTCAACAACCTTTCCGGAGAAGTCATGGTAAGACGAGGGGACGACCTGCTTAGCTGGGAATATGCCCAGCTCGATATGGTCATTTACCAGGGGGACCGCATACGGGTGGAACATGATAGTAGCGCGGTAATGTGTCTGAGCGACCTGACTACTTTTGTAATGAAGCCCGAATCCGAAATTATCGTCAATACCGGCGCAAAGAAAAAAAACAAGATGGTAATGCTCGCCGGCAAGGTCTGGGCAAACGTAAAGCAGATGGTCACCGAAGGGACGATGGACGTCGAGATGTCACAGGCTGTCGCCGGAATAAAAGGGACTACATTCATCGTGGAAGAGACCGGTTCGGAGTCGATCCTGAAGGTAATCGAAGGGGAGGTAGAGCTTGAGACCAATACGGGAGACAAAGTGCTTGTAGCTGACGGAGCGATGGCTACCGTAAAAGAGGGAGGCCCGGCCAGGGTCGAGTCGTTCTTAGTAAACGAAGAGATTAACTCCTGGGACCAGCCAGACCAGGCCTGGCAAAGTGCTGAAGATAACAAGAAAGTAGACCAAGGCAAGGGTGACCAGGTTCATGTAACTACCGAAGGCGACTTAAACCCGCTAGCTTCCGACGACTTCAGATACAATGTTCTTGATGAAGGCTGGGAGACTGTAAACGGAACCTGGAAAAACCAAAACGGAAGGTTGGTACAGACCTCAAATTACTATAAGAGGGGTGACCTAAAAGGTGGCACCTACGCCATTACCGGTTCCCCCAACTGGACGAACTATTCAGTCTCAGCACGAATCATGTCCGAAGATGACGATAAGATTGGTCTCGTGTTTAGATACCTTGATCCCGATAACTTCTACATATTAAGCTGGGGAAAGCAGAACAAGGAGCTTCTTTTTACCAAGGTAATAAATGGGGAAGCTATAGACCTCTTGGATAAGGAACTCAGCTATGAAGAGGGACAATGGTACCAGCTGCAAGTAGATGTTGTCGGGAACGAGATGAGTGCATATATAGAGGACAAAAAGATATTCTCGGTTACCGATGACGATCTAGCCCGGGGTATGGCGGGCCTTTACTGCTGGGGCAACGAAGGTAGCTACTTTGATGACTTCAAAGTCGAAGAACTCCAAACCGTCGGTCAGGGTAAAGGTGACCAGGTTTATGTGACCACCGAAGGCGACTTAAATCCGCTAGCTTCCGATGACTTCAGATACAGTGTTCTTGAAGGCTGGGAGACTGTACATGGAACATGGGAACTTAAAAACGGCAACCTGGTGCAAAGCTCGAATTACTCG
>JAIPHN010000060.1 GCA_021735185.1 Candidatus Bipolaricaulota bacterium | reverse complement strand
TCCTGGCAACCTGTCTACGTCCTTTTTTATCGACGACTTAAGATCAGGGAAGTCTTTTTCCGTCTTATCGATAAAGGCGGCCTCCCTCTTTTCTATCTCCGGGCGGGAGATTTCCCTGACAAATCCTTTGTCTCTCAGAGTCCGGAGTGGTGACCTGGAGCTATTCGCCCGTTGCAGGAGCTCTTTCTTTTCAATTGGCTCATCCGCCGATAACAGGCACTCCAGAAGTTCGGCCTGTTTTGGAGCTTTCTTTTCATTACCCTCGATATAATCGTGGACTTTTCCAAATGAGCTTTCCAGCTTGATCTGCTTCACGGAACGAGGAGCAGAGGTAGGGTCGGGGGGAATCATCCGGTTAAAGACCTGTCCCAGCGGGGTGAGCGTGCTGTAGGATAACCACCCGGCCAACTCAACCAGGGATTCCTGCAGGGGTTGGTGGGAAATTATCTCCTCGATCGGTTTACGTGGACCTTCGTAAGATGGGGCGCGGCTTACGCCAATCACGACTCCCCGCTCCAATTCCTCGCGGAACGGGACGAGACATACCGAACCCTGCTCAACCCTATCTGCTAAACTCGGCGGAACAGTATACTCGAAGGTGGAGGGAATCGGGCGAAAGACAGCAACACTGGCGTACCTATTTTTGGTCATCTTCGCGCCAGGAGAAGTACTTCAGTACACCTCTAATATTCATCTTCAACTCTCCCACGGAAAACCCATTCCTGATCCAGTCCCTTTTAATTTCAATAATTTCGGTAACCAGTTTATCTTCCTCCCCGTACTGCGAGCGGAGTTCGTCAACCAATTCTACCCAATCCTGCAGTATTCGTTTATAGTCATCTATTAACTCACTGGGGTTTTCTCCCGGTCCAAAATGAGGATAAAGCAAAATCGACGGATCCAACTCCTTCATCCTAGTTAGGCTATCCAGGCTCGTTTCCAGGTTGAACGTTGGAGGCGGGGTAGAAGGTATAAGCCGGCCCCCCAGGTATAGCCCCGCACTATCGCCGGGAAAAAGTCCTCCCGTTTCTTTATCGTAATAGGCAAGATGATGGGGCGCGTGACCCGGTGTGGGCAAGGCGACTATTTCTTTTGAATCCAGACTAAAGGTCTTTTCTCCATCTACGGGTTCAAGGTTCTCTTCTGGAATTGGTTTCACTTCTCCGTACTCGCTAAATCTATCGCCGGTGGCCTCTCTCACACTCGCCAGCAGTTGGGATGGGTCGTGCATGTGTGGCGCTCCTTTTCGATGGAGGTAGATTTTTAAGTCGGGTAGCTTTTCTACCAGATGGCCTACCGCGCCGGCGTGATCAAGGTGGATATGAGTTAAAAGGATATACTTCAGATTTGAAAGCGATCGGGGGTGCTCGTCGAACCACTCAAGCAATGTAGGTACGGAATAAGATGTACCGGGATCAACCAGAGCAAGCCGGTCGTAACCAATCAGGTAAGTTGCACCGTAATCCCCATTATCAAACAGACCGTTGCGGATGAGGGTAATACCCTCCGGAATTTCAGCCTTCATAGCTATAGCATCCTTCTTTTAACTCTTCCTCGGCCAGGTCCAGTAACCTCCGGTCGTTACCGTAAGTCAGCCTTTTGCAAGCTTCCCGGTAGGGTAACCAAATAAACTCAAGGTGTTCGGGGGAAAGCTTTACCTTCAGGGCCCGGGAAACAAAAGCCAGAAAATATATCACGGATTTTGCTACCTTCTTTCCTTCCTTCGAGTAGTTATAATTAATTTCCCTGCGAAATCCGTCAACAAACTCACCTACGGCCAACCCGGTCTCTTCGAATAATTCCCTGATCGCAGCTTCTCTGGCCTTCTCCCCTTCTTCCAGGTGACCTTTAGGAAAGCTCCAGTGTTCCCCGTTTTCATGCTGAAGAAGTAGATATCTTCGGTCCCCGGAAACCTTTTTAACCGTGATAATCCCTGCGGAGACTTCCTTTACCGTATCTTCTTCCTCATGATAAGTTGAGCTCATTGCCCTCGGCATCCAGCGCTTTCGGGCTTAGTCCAAGACTCCTTAATTCTCTAACCAGTACCTTAAATGATTCGGGAATTCCCGGTTTGGGCATTTCTTCGTTCTTGAGAATTGCCTTGTAAAGTTTTGTTCTTCCCTGGATGTCATCGGACTTTAACGTCAACATCTCCTGTAGAGTACTGGCAGCTCCATATGCCTCAAGTGCCCAGACCTCCATTTCCCCAAATCGCTGTCCACCAAATTGGGCTTTACCACCCAGAGGTTGCTGGGTTATCAGTGCGTAAGGCCCGGTAGACCTTGCGTGAAGCTTTTCATCGGCTATGTGTTCCAGTTTGAGAAGATACATGTAACCCACGGTAATCGGTCTATCGAACGGTTCTCCGGTTCTACCGTCCCGCAGTATGACTTTCCCGTCCTCCTTTGCTCCGTCAAACACAGGAGTATTTACGTGTTCCCCTTTAAGGGCGGACAACCAACCAAGGTGAGTTTCAAAAACCTGGCCCAGATTCATTCTGGAGGGAACGCCAAGTGGATTTAACAATACATCTATCGGAGTTCCGTCCGGCATGAAGGGCATATCTTCTTCCGGTAATATCTTCGCAATTACACCTTTATTACCGTGCCGGCCGGCGAGTTTGTCACCGATGGAGATCTTTTTTTTCGTCGCGACGTATACCTTTACCAGCTCGTTTACTCCCGTATCGAGCTCGTGACCCCTCTCTCGGGAGAATTTCTTAACCCTGATTACCTTTCCTTTGCCGGCTGTAGGCGGGAGCTGTAGGGACGAATCTTTGACGTTTCTGGCCTGCTCGCCAAAAATAGAGCGGAATATCTTTTCTTCGGGGCTCGGTTCCGATTCCCCTTTTGGGGTGATCTTACCCACGAGGACGTCACCAGTCTCCACCTCTGTACCTTCCCTGATTATACCTCGAGAATCCAGGTTTTTGAGGTCTTCCTTGCTTATATTCGGGATATCGGCCGTTATCTCCTCCGGACCGAGTTTCGTCTCCTCGGCCTTAACTTCGAACTCTTCTATATGAATTGAATCAAGTAAATCTTCCTTCACTAGCCGTTCCGAGACCACTATGGCATCTTCGTAGTTGTATCCTTCGAACGGCATAAAGGCAACACGTAAGTTCCTTCCAAGGGCAAGTTCTCCCTTATCACTAGTCGACCCGTCCGCCAATATGCTTCCCCCAGTTACCTCATCTCCCTCGGAAACCAGAGGTCTCTGATGTACGAGAGTATCCTGGTTGGACCGGGTAAACGTTTTTAGATTGTAAGTATTAGTATCCCCGCTTTCTGTTTCTACCTTTATCTCATTCGCGTCAACGTATACGACCTCACCGGCTTCTTCGGCAACCGTCAGCATGCCAGAGTCTTTAGCGGCCTTCTGCTCCATTCCAGTTCCAACCAGGGGAGCTTCGGAATTGATAACTGGCACAGCCTGGCGCTGCATATTGGCACCCATTAGCGCTCTGTTTGCATCGTCGTGCTCAAGAAAAGGGATCAACGAGGCAGAGGCTCCAACTATTGCCTTGGGGGAAACCCCGACGTAATCGACCTCTTCCGGCGATCCCAGCCTGATATTTTCCTTTCCGGTCCTGATCTCAACTCTCTCCTCGGAAAGACGGCCGTCATCATCTATTCTCGTCGTCGAAGGGGCAATTTTAAACTGCTCCTCTTCACCGGCCATCAGGTATTCAATTTCACCCGTGACCTTGCCATCCTCGACTTTTCTGTAGGGTGCTTCCAGGAATCCATATTCGTTAACCTTTGCATAGTTTGCCAGCGAGGTAATCAAACCAATATTCTGGCCTTCCGGAGTTTCTATAGGGCAGATTCTGGAGTAATGAGATGGATGAACATCCCGGACCTCCAGTTTTGCCCTTCTCTGACTCAACCCGCCACCGAGGGCATTTAGCCTCCTCTTGTGAGTTAACTCGGCCAGGGCGTTGGTCTCCTCCAGAAATTGCGAAAATCTTCCGGTGTAGAAGAACTGGTTCAAAGATGATTGGATTGGTCTGGTAGGAACGAGATCTCGCAGGGTATCGTCATCATCCAGACTAAACTTGGAGAGCTTGTCCTCAGTCGTTCTAACAACCCTATTTAAACCCCGCTCAAACGCTGATCTAGCTGCCTTACCCGGTAAGTTTACAACCTTGTTTGCCAGGTGATCCTTCTCATCCAGTATTTCCGGATTGCCCGGGACCTGCAGAAGTAATTCCAACGAGCGGAAAATATCGTTCTTGGTCAGAGCGAGGGTATCCTCGTCGAGACCGAGTTTGCTATTGGCCTTGAATCTCCCTACCTCGGAGAGGAGATAGTTCTCCTCGTCAAAGAACAACCCTTTGATATAGTTCTCCATTTTGGTCGTCGAGACCCTTCCCGTCGGCCTCAACTTTCCATAAATAAACTTAACAGCCTCTTCTTTGGTCTGGAAATCATCCCGTTCAAGTGTATTGCCGATGTATTCGTTAAGGAAGCTTATCGATTCATTCGTCGCTTCATCCAATATCACTTCTACGTCTTCTTCTCGTAAGCTCTCCCCTGCCTCGAATAAAACCTCGGAACCCCTGGTCACGTCCGCCCCAAAGGTATAACCAACATAACGCCTTAGGTTATTCTGGTTTACCGATTCCAGTTCAAAGCTATAATTCTCATAAATATCCTCTCGATCCATCCCCAGAACCCGAAGGAAGACAGTTATCGGTACTTTGGCCTCTCTATCCAGGTTCGCGTGGAGTCTCTTTCTGTTATCATCGAGCACTAGTTCCAGCCAGGCTCCGTAATCGGGCAAAATATGAGCCCGAAATTGATTGTTCCTCTCCGCCGTTATATATACTCCCGGAGCCCGTGCCAGCTCGTTGACCAAAACGTTTTCCGAACCGTTGATCAAGAACGTCCCTTTTGGTGTCATAACCGGGACGTCGGCCACGTAGATTTCATTTTCCAGCACCGGGTTTTCATCGCCGTCAAATAGGCGGGCGGTTATTCGCAAAGGTCTATCGTAGGTAAGATCCTTGTCGGCGCAGTCCTCTACGTCTCCCCGCAGTTCACCCAGTTTTGGTGATGTAAATTTCAGTTTAAAATCCGTCCTGCTACTGGCTTCAACGGGAGATATTTCATCGAAGACCTCCTCAAGGCCCTCCGTCAAAAACCGGTCATAGGAGTTCTTCTGATCTTCTAATAAATATGGAGGCTCAATTGCTTCACCATAAAAACTATAGTCCGTTCTTTCCCTCAACCTGTATCCCTCCCAGTGCAAGATGAATCAAGATGAATAAAGACGATAAGCGCTTACCTTAGTTCCACTTCAGCTCCCAGTTCCTCCAGCTGTTTCTTGAGTTTTTCCGCTTCTTCTTCTTCCAATCCTTCCTGAACCGGGTTGGGGAGATCATCAACCAGAGACTTACACTCCTTCAATCCCTTGCCGGTGATTTCCTTTAGTTGTTTAATGACCTTAATTTTCTTCTGGCCCGCATTTGTCAGGACCAGATCGATGGCTTCAGCTTCTTCGGCTTCTCCTCCATCCCCACCGGCTCCTCCCTGGGGTGCAGCTGCCACCGGAGCGGCGGCCTCGGCGGAAACGTCAAATTCATCTTCAATTGCCTCGACTAGTTCGGTCAACTCCTTAATCGTCATATCTCCAACCGACTCTACAATTTCTTCTGTGTCCATTATAGACCTCCTGTGTAACTTGTGAAAAATTCAAAAAAATAATATTTACCTAAGGTTAAACTACTCTTCTTTTTGTTCACGCAATTGGTTCAAAACAACGGTTAAATCTTTTAGTTTGGCCTTCAACACGTAAGCTAACTTCTGAACCGGGGATTTAAGTCCGGCCGCGAGGTTTGCCAGTAACTCTTCCCTGGAGGAAAGGTTAGAAATGGTCTCAATCTCCTCGGGTACAACCAAATCCCCTTCGATAACCCCCCCTTTATTAGAAAACGCTTCGTATTCTTTTTCCATTTCGGAGGAGATCTTAAACGGCAGTACCGGGTCGTCATATCCGACGGCCATGGCTATTGGTCCGTCCAAAATTTCCGGCAGATCATCCAACCCCGCCTCTTCAGCGGCTATAGCCGCCAGCGTATTCTTAACAACTCTGTACTCGACTTCTTCCTTAGTAAACGCTTCCCGCAGCTCGTTTAAATCGTTGGCCGATATGCCTCGGTAATCGGATAACACCAGACCTACGGCGCGATCGAATTTGTCTTTTAACTCTTCCACTTCCTGTTTCTTGGCTTCCGTGACCATTTTTCACTCCTTAAGGGGGTTAACCAGTAATAATTTCGTTTATTAATCTTTTATACTTTTCTCTCGTAAACCCTGTCTCGCAATTCATCGACGGAAAGTTTCAACCCGGGTCCCATGGTCGGAGATACCGTTACTTTCTGAATGTATCTTTCCTGGATACCTTCTTCCGGTCGCTGGTCGTAAATTGACTTTGCTAGCTCGATCAAGTTCTCCCGCAACTCGGAGGTGGAAAAGGAGGATTTTCCAATTGGAACGTGGATTACGCCATACTTATCCGTCCTAAACTCCACCTGGCCTTTTTTCAGTCTGGAAACTGCCTCCCCGATATCTTCGGAGACGGTATTAGATTTAGGCGAAGGCATCATTCCTCTGGGGCCCAGGATGCGTCCCAGACGACCAATAACGCTCATCATGTCGGGTGTGGATACTACTTCGTCAAATTCGAGCCACCCGTCCTCAATCTCCTCAACTTTTTCCTCGTCTCCCAGGAAATCTGCACCTGCTTCCTCCGCTTCGCGGCGGGCTTCACCCTTTGCAAATGCCAAAACCCTGACCTCTTTGCCCGTCCCGTTAGGGAGAACGATACTTCCCCTGACCATGGTCTGAGACGGGTTAACTCCTAGATTGAAGGCTACTTCTATAGTTTCGTCAAACTCAGCGGTTGCGACGTCTCTGACAAGTTCCAACCCATCGTCCAAAGGATATAATTCCTCGGGATCCACCTTCTCGGCGACTGCCTCGTATCTCCTGTTCACGACTCAACCACCTCTACCCCCATACTTCTTGCCGTTCCTTCAATAATCTTCTTGGCGGATTCCAGCTTATAGGTATTCAAGTCGGGCAATTTCTTTTTTGCCACTCTTTCCAGCTGTTCTTCGGTAATCTTCCCGACCTTTTCCATGTTTGGCTGTCCCGATCCACTATCGATGCCGGCAGCTTTCTTTATCAATTCCGAGGCGGGGGGCTCTTTCACCTCAAAATCAAAGCTTTTATCCGTATATATCGTTATATCTACGGGAATCAATACCCCGGGCTCATTGTCGTCGGTCTCCGCGTTGAACTTGTTGCAAAAATCCATTATGTTGACCTTATGCTCACCCAAAGCGGGCCCAACAGGTGGCGAAGGATCGGCTTGCCCGGCGGGTATCTGTAATTTCAGGGTAGTTTCTACTCTTTTAGCCATAATTATTCAATTCCTCCCTATATTTTCTCTATTCCTTCAAAACCAATGTCTACCGGAGTTTC
>JAIPHN010000059.1 GCA_021735185.1 Candidatus Bipolaricaulota bacterium | reverse complement strand
ACCTGGGGATACAATCTACAGCTAAACAAGCCTGGCAAACTATACCGTAGCAAAGTAAAAAATCTTGAACCAGGCTCCGGAGCTCATCTGGGTGCTGGACCAAATCTCGCCTGTAAAATACCATTTACGAATAACCCTTATCTCTCCAGCTTATGTGTTAAAATCGCTCCATTTAGGTATAAAACAAAAGATCCACGGGGTCTGATTTCCGTTAGGCGGGTGAAATTTGCGATTGACATATCCTTTTGATTACGTATAATGTTGCCAATTAAGGGTGGAAGCTAATGACGAGAAAAAGTTATACAGAGCAGCTGGAAGAATTACGTGAGGACGTGCTGAATATGGGGTTGAAGGTTCACGATAGATTGGGCATGGCGCTGGAAGCGATGGCCGAAGTAGACATGGAAAGAGCTGACGAGATAGGTAGCGGGGACGACCAGATTGACGATACTTACGTGAAAATTGAAAGGAAATGTTCCGATTTGCTGGCCCTGCAGCAGCCCGTGGCGAAGGACCTGCGGCTGATAACCGCTTCATTTAAGATAATTACTGACATAGAAAGGATCGGCGATAAAGTAGTAAATCTTACCGATTACACAAAGCTGTCTCGGGATGAGAGAATAATGGACGAAGAGGATATTCTGGAACTTGGGAAGTTTGCCGGAACTATGTTTGAGGATTCACTGAAGTATTACGATGAGCAGGACCTTGAAGGAGCTGAACAACTCGTACAGCGAGACGACGAAATGGATGAAATGTGTGAGGAAAGTACGAACAAAATACTCGGGCACTTAATTGAAAAAGAAAGCAAGACTTTAACCACGGAAGAAGCGACACGGCTCGGGCAGCAAGTTTCAACGGAGTTGCTGACGATTCGTGACCTGGAAAGAGTTGCGGACCACGCGACAAATATAGCGGCACGAACTATTTACCTGGTTAGTTCGACCAGGGAGCTAATTTAACCCGCGGACGGTAAGGGTTTGAGGCTTTTCTTAGCAAAACCCCTGGTCAAAGTAGAGTTATTAACTTACTGGCTGTCCTGTATTTCCTCATCTTTACAGGAGCCGTAGAAGTTAAGTTCCACCCGGTTGGCTTTGACAGGACTCTCTTTCAACAACTGACGCAGTTTTTTCTTGATATCAGGGTCCTCGATATCCCGCACCTCTCCTGTTTCACTGCAGATATAATGTGGGTGAATGTCCGGTGATAGGTCGTAACGTGTTTCGGTTCCTTCCTGAATGGGAATGAGCTCGCCCATTTCTTCCAGAAGATCCAGCGTCCCGTAAATCGTCGAAGGACTAATCATTGGATAACGGTCTTCAATGTATTCCTGAATGTCCTTTGCCGTCGGGTGGTTTAATTCCATTAAAGCACCGACGACCTCTATCCTCTGAGGCGTGACTTTGTAGTTACCCTCTTTTAGCTTATCCCTTATTTCCTCGATTTTCTCCTCTTTGTTAACTTTCTCTTGCATAATCAACACCTTGTAGTAATGGTAGCCCAGTTTCCGTTAAGGGTAACTGGGCTACCGGGAATTTTCCAACTATTCTTCCAGTTCTTTGTGGCATAACCACCAGTCGTAACAATCGTATTTTTTCAGGTTCTCCTCCGCCTGTTCTTCCGTACTGGCCGGCTCTACAATCACTTCGTCGCCCAGTAGATCGTTGTTTGGCCAGTCCGCGGGTATGGCTACATGTCCTTTTCCGCCTGCAGCGCTAGAGTCGGAAGTCTGGAGCCCTTCGACGACTCTAAGGATCTCGTCTATGTTGCGACCCAGTTCTTGAGGATAGTAAAGGATGGTTCTAACGGTTCCCCTGTCATCGACCACGAATACAGCGCGGACAGTGTTGGATCCTTTTCCCGGGTGTATCATTCCCAATTTTTTGGCCACGTTTCCCGTGTTGTCCGCGATTATCGGGAAAGGAATTTCTACGTCAAGTTCATCTTCAATCCATTCCGTCCACTTCAGATGGGAAAACACCTGATCTATCGAGAGGCCGATCAGGTCGACACCCTTTTCCTGAAATTGATCGTATCTATTTGCAAATGAGACGAATTCCGTCGTACAAACGGGAGTGAAGTCTCCCGGATGGCTGAATAGAACGAACCAGCGATCCTGATAATCCTCTGGTAAACTGATTTCACCGTGAGTTGTCCCCACTTCCATTTCCGGAAATTTGTCACCAATCAGCGGAAAACTTCCCTCTTTTTCGCCTTCCTTAGACAAAATAATTTTCACCTCAAAACGACTTTTAACTAATATTAACTTATTTTTAAGAATTTTCAAGGTATTTTAGCCCCAAATCCGGTATTTCCTTCATTATTACCAATAAATAGCTGGTTTTTGGTATTTTCTCGGAAGGATAAGGTCGTGGCTTTTTCCTTGTTTCACGGTCGCGCGCGTTTCCCCGGGTGTGAGTGTTGAAGTGCGGGAAGACCGAAGGTGAAGTCAGGATTATCCTTAGAAAAGCCAGAGAGTTTTCACTACAATTTAGTTCAAGATAAAGATTAGTTTAGTCAGGTTATGGACAATTTTTCTCATTGTTGGATGATGAGGAGGCGAAAATGGAAATCGTTACTTATCCTGAAGAAGTATTACGGCGAGAAGCGGAGCCGATAGCGGATATAGACGACGGGATCAGGGAACTGGCTGATAAAATGACGGAGATGATGTTCAGGGCAGAAGGAATAGGGCTTGCTGCCCCTCAGGTCGGTGTTGGGAAAAAAATGATCGTGGTTAATCCTGAGGACGACTTTCACATCCTGATAAATCCGGAGATAGTCGAGCGGAGCGAAGAAGAGGAGACCTTGGAAGAAGGATGTCTGTCGGTTCCTGGACCGGAAGCTCCCGTGAATAGAGCCGAGAAAGTTGTCGTTAAAGGGATTGATCTTGATGGTGATGAGGTAAGGCTGGCCAGGGAAGGGCTGACTGCCAGGGTTTTACAGCACGAAGTTGATCATATAAGCGGTAAACTTTATATCGATCATTTGTCCGATGCCGAACGTTCACTCGTCCTGCGTGAATACAGGAAACTGGAAGAAGAGTCAAAGGAAGAGAGCGAAGGTTCGAGTCTATAATCGGAGCTGGTTTAGTTCGAAAGCGAATATAGATACTGTAATACGTTTTCAGAAATTGCTTTACCGTCATCAAAGGCGGGTTCGTTATAGTCCAGTTAGGGGGTAAGCCGATGGTAGATATTGCAGCGAGATTTAACGAAATCAGGGATTCACTCCCCGATGAAGTCCGACTTGTCGTTGCTTCGAAGTCCAGAAGTGTTGAAGAAATCAGGCAGGTGGTAGAAGCCGGGGCAAGAATAATCGGGGAAAACTATACCTATCCCGAGGCAGTCAGAAAGTACGAAGAACTCGGGGATCTCACGGACGAAATCCGCTGGGAATTGATCGGTCACCTGCAGAAGAATGATATTAACAAAGCGTTACCGATTTTTGATCGGCTGCAAACCGTGGAATCAGTTTCCAAGGCAAGACATATCGATAAGCGTGTCGAGAAAGCGGGAAGAGAAACTGTTCCCGCTTTAATCGAAGTAAACAGCGGGCAGGAAGAGAACAAATACGGTATTGATCCCGACGAAGAATCGTTAAAGGAGATAATCGACGGATTAAAAGACCTATCACACCTCAAGCTGGAAGGTTTGATGACCATGGGGCCGTACAGTGGAGACCCAGAGGACGCCAGACCTTACTTTAAAGTAACCAGGGAACTCTTTGAGGTCGGAAAGGATTACGTTAAGGGTGAAGGCAGCATGGAAGTTCTGTCGATGGGCATGTCCAATTCTTACGAGGTAGCAGTGGAAGAAGGGGCAAATATGGTAAGGATAGGTACGGGAATATTTGGCCCGCGTTAGCCCTGTTTGCCAGCTAATGGGAGGCTTTTCTTGATAGTACTGTCTTTGTTGAATACAATCTATGTCCGATAATCGGTTTCCCAAAGATAACAGGCTGCGGAGAGAAGCCGACTTTTCTCGTGTTTATGAAGAAGGCCGGCGGGATTCAGGGGGTTATTTTGTTTTTTACCTTTTACGAAAGGAAGAGACAAAACCCCGGATTGGCATAGTAACGCCAAAATACGTCGGCAAAGCAGTTACCAGAAATAAAATAAAGAGGATAATAAGAGAAAGCTTCAGGAAGAACAAAGAGAAGTTCGAAGGCTACGATTTAATTGTAAAGCCAAAGGAGAAAGTTAACGAGCTAAGTAATTCCGTTCTCGCGGAGAAATTCTTGAGCGATTATCCGTCGCAGTAAAAGGTGGTAAATAATGGCGACCAAAGAAGAAAGAGATACTTTCTTTTTGACCGAAGAGGGCCACGAGGCCAAAGTGGAGAAGCTGAAAAACCTCAGGCACGAGCTCTATGAAGAGCTTCCCGATAAGCTAAAAGAGGCAAAGGAGCATGAAGGGGATCTCAGGGAAAACAAGGAATTCATGTACCTGCGGGAGAAGCAGGATAGACTTCAGGCCGAAGTCAAAAGGCTGGAGAATATGCTGGACAAGGCAGAAGTTATTCATAGATCGGAAATTAGATCGGATATGGTCTCAATTGGAACCAGGGTCATTCTTCAGCCCAAGGAAGGGAATGGCCCTGAAACGTACACCCTGGTAAGTCCGGCGGAAGTCGATCTGGAAAAGAACAAGATATCAATGGATAGCCCGATTGGCGAAGCCTTAATGGGACACCAGAAGGGCGAAGAAATCGTGGCCGAGACCCCGAGTGGCAATAGAAGATACAAGATTCTTGGCATTGGAGAGTGAAAACTTGTCAAATCAAGATCAAAACAATCCCGGAGAGGAATCGAACGTCCTGCGGGAGGACAGGAAGGACAAACTGGCTGCTTTAAGAGAGAAAGGACTTGACCCTTACCCCCATACCTACGAACGTTCGCACGAACTAGCCGAGATAAAGACCCGATACGAGGACGAGGTAGATACCGGAGAGGAGACCGATGATCTGGTCAAAGTAGCCGGGAGGATTGTCGGCTTCCGGGATATGGGGAAGGCCTGTTTTCTGGATCTAAAAGACGGAACCGGAGAGCTTCAGGGTTATACGAACGTTGATTTGCTCGGGGAAGATGGTTACGAAACCCTGACCGAACTCGACATCGGTGACTTCGTTGGCCTGGAAGGGATCGTATTTGCGACGAACAGGGGCGAACTGTCGGTAAAAGTAAATAGTTTTCAGTTATTGAGTAAATCCCTCAGACCGCTTCCGGAAAAATGGCACGGGCTTCAGGACGTGGAGAAGCGTTACCGGCAGAGATATCTGGACTTAATTGCTAACGAAGAGAGCAAGAATACATTTGTCGCCCGGAGCAAGTTAATTAGTTCGTTTAGAAGGCAACTGGACGACATGGACTTTCTCGAAGTGGAAACTCCGTTAATGCAACCCGCAGCGGGCGGTGCTACTGCCGAACCGTTCGTTACACATCACAACGCACTCGACCAGGATCTTTATCTGAGGATTGCACCTGAGCTATATCTGAAAAGGCTTATAATCGGGGGAATGGAAAAGGTTTACGAGCTCGGGAAGAATTTCCGTAACGAGGGCGTCTCCACGAAACATAACCCCGAGTTCACCACGATTGAAATATATCAGGCCTATGCCGATTACGAGGACGCCATGGAACTAACGGAACAGCTGATCGTGAATAGTGCCAGGGAGTCCATCGGTACTGTCCAGCCAGAACTCGAGGAAGGTCAGCTCGATCTCACGCCGCCCTGGAACAGGGTTTCGATGGTATCTGCCGTCGAGAACAGGACCGATATCTCTGACTTAAGGAATAAATCCGTGCAGGAGCTAACGGAGTTTGCGGAATCCAGAAACCTGGAGTTACCCGAGAGCGAAGACGAGCCGGTCTGGGGAGATTTCGTAGAATTATTGTTCGAAAAATACATAGAAGAGGAGCTTTTTCAGCCGACCTTTATTACTGATTTTCCGACGGATATTTCTCCTCTTGCCAAGACGAAGAGGAACGGTGAGGGCGATCTTACGGAGAGGTTCGAGGTTTTCGTGGCGGGAATAGAAGTCGGGAACGCCTTTACCGAGCTGAACGATCCGCTGGAACAGAGGGAACGTTTTCGTAAACAGGTAGAAAAAGAGGAGAAAAAGAAAGACGAAGAGTTTCTCAAAGCGCTGGAGTACGGTATGCCACCGACTGCCGGTATAGGAATCGGTCTTGATAGACTATTAATGGCTCTTACCGGAGCGGATTCCATCAGGGACGTTATACTGTTTCCTGCAATGAGGCGAAAGGAGTAATAATCATGCCGGCGGAAGAAGGTGCAGGGTACTGGAAAAGGCTGCTGACCCGTTTGGACGAATTTGCTCTCTGGCTCGTTAACCGGGATGAATTGGGCCTTGAGGTCGTTAGCGAAAGCTGGGTCACGCAGAAGTTTTCCCGGTACCTGGTTGCGGCTACGTATTTTGGAGATGGCTACCTCTGGGGACTGGCCGGCCTTGCCCTGATTTTATTTGGAGGACAAAAAGGCCATGGCTACGTCCTTATCGGTCTGGCCATCAGTATAGTCAATATAGCCATATTCCGTCTGGTCAAGACGATTATGGAACGACCTCGGCCGGTTACGTTAAGTGCTCGGCCGATGAAGTACAGGATGATCGACGATTTCGCTTTTCCTTCGGGCCATGCTACGGTTGCTTTTGGAATTGCTTACCTTATTGCAGCGGCCTATCCCGATTTCTGGTGGGCATGGACCGGGGCTTACATGGCTTCGCTGGTTATAAGCCTGTCTCGAATTTTCGTCCGGGAGCATTACCCGTCCGATGTAATAGGGGGAGCGATTATCGGAACCCTGGTATCTGCCCTGCTCCTGCCAATTTTCTCCAGCGTCGTATTTTAGCTCTCAATAGGTATTCCCGACAGAGCTTAAAATGTTTCTTAAACGTCGGAGCCGCTTATTTTAAGCCTTTCTAAGTCTCAATTAGCAACTATTTTTAGCGAACTTTTTGATTAACTCCGTTCTCGGGACCTCCTGTATTTCACCCCACTACTTCGGGTGGGTTATTATCAATTCTTTCGGGTTTGTAAAATAAGTTCAGGTTTCTTAGTTGAAAAACGTAAGTTCCTCTCGCTGAAGTAGGGGCTTCGGGGGAGATCAGCAACAGCAATGAGTTGTAGAGGAACTGAGATTGTAACCTGAATTGAACTGTTTTGTCGTGATAGCTAGAAAGAGTGTGGTACTCCGTAAAGTATATTATAGAAGAGAAAATAGGTCCAGCACTGTCTTTATGTAGTCAACCCCTAATCGGTCAATTATAGTGTTTTTCTACCCACACCTTCTTTGAGTAATCACTTTGATCACCTTAGAAGCCTTTGCGGTAAAACCTGCCTTACGCTCTCCTGCCTCTCACTGTCAGTAGGACTTACAGGGTCACTCCCATGAAAGGAGGCCCTCTCATGACTTCATCCAGGCTTAGGAGAGCAGGCAGGGCGCCAAAACAGCTCTCAGTTACGGGGTCACC
>JAIPHN010000006.1 GCA_021735185.1 Candidatus Bipolaricaulota bacterium | reverse complement strand
GGAGGGCGAAAAGGGCGGGGTAATCGGGGCCGTGGTCTCCGTCACGGATAGAACCGGCCAGCGTGAGCTGGAAGAGAAGTTAGAATATTTCAGAACCCACGACCGCCTTACGGGGCTGATCAATCACCGAAAGTTTCGAAAATTAGCAGAGGAAGAACTGGCTAGCTCGAGCGCTCCCTCGACCGGCCTCCTGCTGCTACTTGATGTGGATAGGCTAAAGGAGGTAAACGATAGCTTCGGAGTGGAGGCCGGCGATCGACTCCTAGTCGGCCTGGCCGAATTCCTAAAGGAGCAACTACCCGAATCGGGGATCCTGGCCCGGTTCGGAGGGGACGAATTTATCGGACTCATCCCGGGTCCAAATGAGGAGGGGGCGGAAGAGTTGGTAGTTGATATAGTAAAGGGGGTAAGGGAGCAGGAGGTCCCCTCACCGGGAGCGAATCTGCAGGCCACGGCGAGCCTCGGGTACGCCACCTATCCCAGACAGGGTAATACCGCCAGTGAGCTTTTGGCAAAGGCGGATATCGCCTTACACCAAGCAAAGGCGTCAGGCCGGAATCAGTTCAAGGCCTACAAGCCCGACTACGACGCCCGTGGAGAGGTAGAATCCCGGGTGGACTGGGCAATGCGGATAAACGAGGCCATCAGAAGGGATGACTTCTTGCTTTACGCCCAACCGATACTGGAACTTGGGACCGACAGGGTCTCCCACTACGAGATCCTGGTCAGGATGTCCCAAGGGGAAAACGAACTTATCTCCCCGGGCAAGTTCCTTCCCGTGGCCGAGAAGTTCGGGTTAAGCCGGGATATCGACAAGTGGGTGGTAAGCAAGGCCCTGGATAGCTTCCCTGAGGCCGGAAAGGGCAACCTGGACCACCAGTTCGCGATCAACCTCTCCGGACAGTCGATGACCGACGGCGAGCTGCTAAATTGGCTGGAGACCAACCGATCGCTTCGGGAGGGAAGCTTCGAGCAGATCCTCTTCGAGGTAACCGAGACCGCGGCGGTCAGCAATATAGACCTGGCAAATGATTTCATCTCTACGCTAAAGGATCGGGGGAGTCAGTTTGCCCTCGACGATTTTGGCATGGGTTTTTCCTCCTTCAACTATCTCAAAGAGCTCTCCGTGGACTATCTGAAGATAGACGGAAGCTTTATCCAGGACCTTCCGCGAAACTCGATGAACCAGAACCTGGTCCGCTCCATCGTGGAGGTGGCCCACCGGTTGAAAAAGGAGACGATCGCCGAGTTCGTGGAGGACGAGGAGACGCTGCAGATGGTCAAAAACTACGGCTCCGACCACGCCCAGGGCTACTATATCGGCAGACCCGAGCCGCTGGGAGAGCTCGTTTAGGGGGGTTTGACTCACAAGAGACAACCAACATTCAAGCAACGGAGGAGCTATCCAGCTACTCCGTTTTTGTCCGCATACATCTTCCGGTCCGCTTCGCTTATCTTCTTTTCTACATCTATCTTTTCGTTCGGTTCCAGGTTGCTGGAGCCTATGGCAATTGTTAAGGGAAAGTCCAGCTCTTCGGTCACTTCACTCCAGGTCTTTATTGCTTCTTTTAACCTTCCGGCAACCATTCGGGAACCTTCCCCGGTCTCCGGAAGCAGGATCAAGAACTCGTCGCCCCCGTAGCGGAAGACGGTATCTACCTCCCTTACGTTCTCGTCCAAGACCTTCCCGATCTCTTTTAGCACCCGGTCCCCTTTGGCATGGGAGTAACGGTCGTTTACTTCCTTAAACCCGTTTACGTCGAGCATCAAGAAGGATATCCTATGATCATAGCGGCGGGCGCGCTGGACCTCCTTGGCCAAGATTTCGTCCAGGTAATGACGATTGTAGAGGCCGGTCAGCTGGTCGTGGATCGCCTGCTGGCGCACCTCTCCTTCCAGTTTTGCTCGGGCGAGTCGTTCCCGGAGATGGCTGGCGAGGATCCGAAGGAAGTTTACGTCCAGTTCGCTAAATTTCCCCTTATCGTGAGAGTAGACCTGTAAAGTCCCGAGACTACCGATGGGGACGCTGAGGAAGGAATTGCACTCTTCATAGAAGGTCTTACCTTCAAAGTAGGGGGACGGATCCTCACCCCGGATTGGCGTCTCCTTCTTTAAGGTTCGGGTCGATAGGTCCGCCCCCATTACCTTCTGGGCCGGACCCTCGTTCCCGTACTCACCCAACTCCCCCTTCGCCATCAGGGTATTCTCATCCTTGAGACAAAGTAAACGGAAGTCACAATCCAGGATCCGGCCGACGGTCCGAAGGGTCGTATCGTAGATATCCCCTTTGGTCTCACATTCCCCCAGTTTCGCTAGCCCCTCACGCAACCTTACCACTTTGGCTTTTTCTCCCCCGTCATCTCCTGGGTCAACTTCTTTTCGGTTCATCTCAGACGCCTCCTTTTTGGCTTCGACATAAATTCCAATTCTTCATACTATATCGCCGATTATAGTTTGGGCCAAACCCGGGTGAAATTCTATCCTCGAGCCCCCTTTATAGTGCGGACAGGTAAAAGACACCGCCAATTATCATCAAGGTGTCGTTCTCTTTTCCCGTAGCCGAAGACCCACGGGAAATCCTCGTCGATGTAGGTAAAAGCTTTTCAGGGCTCGACAAGGCAGGCCCAGGTAAAGAGCTGCTATCGGCGGGGCGGACAAGTCATCGTCCGGACCGGTTCCCCCGGCTACTTCTTCACACAACCGACCTTTAACCGTTGAACCCGGTCGGATTAGTGGTCAATCCTTCTCCGTTTTTTGCCATGGGTAACTTCTTCTCGGGTTAACGGTAGGTCATTGAGGCCGGAATTTAAATCAAGCAGGGGAGAGGACTACCACTTCCTGAAAAAAGATACCGTCCGGTAAGATGGTCACGAACGGGAAAGGAGGACTCGCTTTCTAGAATTTAACAAAAGCGGGTTTACAAAGGGCCACGATAACTTGTAGCTGATCCTTCAAAACACTTTATTTAACCTCCTCCACCCCGAGCTCCCCGGAACCGTCCTTTGATACTTTCAGGTTCTCCTCAACTGCTACCTCGAACCCCTTGCCGGGGCTGAACTTCGGTACCACTTTCGCCGGCACCTCTATCTTTTCTCCCGTCTGTGGGTGTCTTTTCACCGTCTCCTTTCTCGGATTGGGCTTGAAGGTCCCGAAGTTGACCAACCGAGCCTCTTGTCCTTCTGCTACCGCCTCCACTATTGCGTCAACAACGGTATCAACCGCTCCTCGACATTCTCTTTTAGTCAAGCTGTTTTCTTGGTAAAGCCTCTCCACCAGATCGCTTTTGTTCACGGATCTACCCTCCCATATTAGAGAATCTAGCTTGATTATAGACTAGGAAAATTTTTAGTGCAATAACGGTAACCCGGTTAACCCCGTTGTTACTTTTCGTGGCCGACCCCTCAACAGTGGGGCCGGCGGCTAAACCGGCCCCTGATCTTACCCTTCACTTATTTCCCCTACTACCTGGTGGGTTGGTTCGGGATAATCCCCTTCCAGCATTGACTTCATAACATCTTTTGTATCCAAATTCCTGTAGTTTGCGGGGTCGTAATTTGCCTTCTTCTGTCTTATAAGGTTCTCGCGGGTGTAGAGCTTGAAGGTGGTGGCTCTTCTCACTTCAACTCCTCCGGTTAAGATCTTCTCGGCATCCAATCTATAAGCCCTGTTCCCATGCTTCTCCTCCACTCTTATGGTCTTTCCCGTACTCGAAGTTTTGCCTTCTACAATATATGGCGTGTGAAATACCCCTGAAATTCCCTGAATCAGTCGAATCTTCTCGTTTTTTGGAAGTTCCACCTTGCACCTCCTCCCTTAGTTGAGTCGACATTAACTGTCCGTTACCATCATTTTGAGCATGGATAGGGTCATCACCTATCCGGGCAGAGGGCGGTCGCCCGCCCTCTGCTCACTCAAGCGCTCTCAACAAGTGATTTTCCAGCCCTTCCGCAAGTTCAATTAATTCCTCTTTTGACTCTACAAACCCAGCGGAAGCAGCTGCCTTAACTGAAACGGATCTACAAATTAGCCTCTGTTTGTTGCTTACCGGCTTTCTAGTCAAAGGTTCAAAATCTTGCAGGTTGCGGTAGGTGTTGCCGTTTGTCTTCTTTTCCTGGTACTCAAACTTTACCAGCGTTCCTTTGTTCACTTCGGGAAGGTCTCCGATCCAGGAGTAAAACTTCCCGGAGATTTTGACCCACTTCATTCCCTTCTTCTTGGCCTTTTCCGACTTCGGTGGTTTAACTTCCTGTAATTTGCCTTTCAATTTGATCACTCCTTTTGTTTTCCGAATCTCGCTCAAACTCGAACTCTAACTGATCAAATTCCGTGCTTTTTGTTTCTGCTTCTGTTAACTTGATTTCACCTCCAATTAACTCGACCTTGTGGCCTCCGGCCCTAAGTTGGTTCAGGCCTTCACTTTGCAGATAAGTGGTTAACCTCGCCTCCAGGTCCGGCAGGTCTTCCATCAACCTGCGCCTGTAAGCGATAGCCCTAACTAACCTGGCTAAACTTTTTCCCGTCAAGGCTTTCACCTCCGAGCGTTCGGAGTTTTACCAATATGTCAAAGATCAAATTTTCAACTTTTTCGAATCCGACCATCAATTTCTCCATAGAAAATGAAAGAGGGAATTCAACTGGAGGAACTGAAAAAGAGGAATGAAAAGCTTAAGAGGAGAGCCTCACCCGAAGGGAAGCCTTCTTTTTCAGGCAAATCCTTTAATTCCCGACCCTACATGGATTACCCCAGAAGAAATTTCATTTTTATAATTGCATCCCTTGGTCGGATGGATTGAGAAAAAACTCGTAAGGAGGTACAAAAGAAATGCTTAGGAGATATAACTTACCGGCCGTGGCTAATTAAAGGATAATAGCTTCTGTTTTTTGACCTGATAACCGTGTCTTTCTCTTCGTTTGGCCGTCTCTTTTATCTCTTCTAACAGATCTTGGTAACTGTCCGGCCAGTAGTAGTTTTCCCGTTTCCTACCACCTATCCTGCCCCAGCGCTTGACCAGCACTTCATCTCCCCAGAGGTCCTCTCCCAGACTGAGAGAATAGAACCGAAAACGGTTTTCTTCCGGGTCAACGGATCTCCAGGAAATTAAAACTTCTTCCACTGTTAGCTCACCTTCCCCCCGTGTAGGACATCAAATTCGCTCCGGCGCAAGTACACCTTTTCCCCGTCCCTGATTTCCACGAGGTAAAGACCGCCGATAGAATCCTTGTCGACCTGTCTCACCCAGCCGACCTTCTCCGCAAAAGTCGGATAATAAGGACAGGTTCGAGTTATCCTGACGAGGTCACCCTTGCAGATTGGCTCTTTAAAGTACTTCATTGGACCCTCACCACGCAATTTTCACTAGTAACAAGTATAACAACAGCAACAACAGCAGTCAAACCAGGAATTGATATAACAGCACTAAAGAAATAAAATATTATGTTATGGCCAAGAACCCAATCAAACAGATCCGGGAAGAGAAAGACGTTACCCAGCACGAGCTGGCTTTGGCAAGTGAAGTCAGCGTCTCCACGATAAGAAACATAGAGAACGGGGAAGTAAAGGCGTTAAATGAAAACCTGTTGGATTTTCTCGAGGATAAGGGATACAGCAGGGAAGAACTGATAGAAGACTACAAGGAATGGCTGGAGGAGAAGAGAAAAGAGATCGAAGATAAGTTCTAAAACTCACTTTTCTGGCCTCATTTAATTCTTAAAAGTTCCTCGTCACTACTAGGGAACCCATCATTTCATCTTTTCGTAAAAACGTATTTACGAAATAACAAAATAATATATTGCTAGGATAACATCATTTTTATCATTATGTCATTGACGGTACTGCCAGTTTTACACTATACTGTAACAACTGTACTTATATATTGAACGGGTGATCCATCTGTGACGGCAAAGATATCCGTAAGCAACCAGAAGGGTGGCGTGGGAAAGACCACCATAGCCATCAATCTGTGTTCGGCTTTAACTAAAAAGGAAAACGATGTGCTTTTTGTTGACCTGGACCCACAAGGTCATGGGACTGAGGGCGTTGGTCTGGAAAGCAAGTATACCTCGGATGAGGGAAACCTGTCCGAGGTTCTCCTTGACCTCGAGGAGCTGGAAAGGATCAACGATCTGGTCGTTGAAGGGAGAGAGTTTGACGTGATTCCCAGCAACGTGGACATGTTTAACCTCGAGCCTCAACTTATTACAGCGGTGCGCAATAAAGAGAGATTGTCAATGGCCCTCGACCAACTGGAATGCTCCTATGACTATATCTTGATAGACTGCCCTCCCCACTTGGGCAATCTGACGGACAACGCTTTGCTCGCTTCTAAAAATATTCTCATCCCCGCTTTAGCGGAAGGGACTTCCGTTCGGGCCTTAGAGATTCTGCTCGACCAGATAACGACTCTGGAGAGAGCCTATGAGACAGAAATTAAGAAGCTGGCGGTGGTGGCCAACAGAGTAAACCCCAACAACCAAGCCAAAGAGATGATGGACTGGTTTAACAAGGCATTCAAGGATCGGGTGCCAATATTCGAGGTAAGGAAGAGGGTGGCGCTTCAGCGGGCCTGGTCCGCCGGGGTCTCTATCTTTGCTCATAGCGAGAAATGTGATATGGAGGATAAATTTAGCGAAATTGCGGATTACCTAAAGGAGGTCGATTACAATGAGTGAGGAACTTGACGAGCGAGCTGAACGGATCGGTCAGAGGTTGAATCAAGGTGACGAAGCGCAGACCAAAAGCAAAACCAAGGGGGAAAAGGGATCGGTAAAGGGTAGACCCTCAATCACCATGTACCTACCGGAGGACTTACATCAAAGACTTAGAACTAAGTTTCTGGAGCTTCAGCTTGAAGGGAACAAGGAGGGTCTCGAGCTGGAGAAAAACAGGGACTTTTACCCTAAGGTTATACAGGCTGGTCTGGAGAATATAGAGGACGAGGACATCCTGGAAGGTTAACCTGTAAATAAGTATTTGCGTCTGTACGTTTTGACAAATATACCTCTGTTTAGGGTAGAGAAAATAACAGTGTTGCTGTAAGGAAAGCTTCAAGTTTTTATGAAATGACTTCTTCCGCCGTCTCTCTTCCCTTCTCGTATTGTTCTTCGGTGGCTCCAATTTCTATATTTCTCTTCCTAGCTAACCGGTATATTTCGTGGATAGATTCGTCCAACAACTCAGCGCTTCTCGAGACGCTCAGCCGGCCCTCTGATATTAATTCAAGCACGTATTGTTCGGCACCTTCGTACATCAATTGCCTCAAAGCGGTAGACCTATCTACCTTTTCCTCTTTGGATTTAGCTTCTGCAAGATTCAACAAGTTGTCTGGAACTCGAAGCGGATAAGGTTTCTTAGCCATATCATTCACCTCCATGTTCTAATTCTTCTAACGCTACCTGGTATGAGCTTTGCCTTATTAGGTCTTTAATCTGATTTAACCCTCTTCTGGCTTCCTCATTTGAAATTATGCCTTTGTTAGCCATAGCAACCATCGCGTTGGCCGGAGTAATAAAGGGAACTTCTTCGGATTCGGACTTTCGGTTATTCCTGTCGAGCAGATTCAAAAAAGTTCTATCATCTGATATTATCGCTTTTCCCTCTTCCTGAAAGTAAAGACGTAGCGCCTGTTTTTCGCCTTTTCCCAGAGAGGTTGGGTCTCCGCTCTTCAATACTTTATTGCTTCTGTCAGACTTCTTAGCTTTTTTGCACTCAATGTTTTTCTCTACGATCTCCTCTATCTCAAAGGCGTCTTCGTACAGTTCTTTCTTTCCCTTGGTCACAGTTTCCCGATAGACCGCCTCTGGGATTAAGCAGTCGTGACATTCGGCAAGGGCCGTCAACAGCCCTGCCTTTTTCAGCTTGATAAGTCCGTCTAAATCCAAAGCTATCTTGCTCATTCACTTTATTATACAATCTTATACGAATTTCAAAATACCTTGTGTCTATAAGAGAAAACTCGGCTGAAAAGATTTAATTGTGATAACAAACCTGCCTAGGTCGGCTTAAGTGAGGTAGTAAGCTCGTACGCTAAAAGGTTGGGCTAAGAATATGAATTTACGTCTGTACGTATTTACTAATTCACGTCCAGGTGGGAATACCTACTCGTTAAGAAAAAGCTCAACTATTCATCATCGAGAGGACTCGTATCCTTTGGAAATCAGGGAACTTTTTAAAATTCTTCGCTCTCTTGAAACTGAGGGAGAAATGAGCGGAGCGCAAATCTGACCGAGGGAGGTGTGAAGCGGCCAGTATAACCGGAATAGAAGCTAAAGCTTAACTCTTCCCGAGGGAAGAGCAAAGCGAAGCGGACAAAAGCCGGAGCGGAAGAGTTGCTTAACCTTAATTAAAATCAATAATTTAAGCAATTCTGGAGCGGAGGCGACCGTTTACCTTCAATTCAACGAAAACCAAGAATTTTCCTAGAACCTTTAGTTGGGGATATCAGAGGCCATTTAATAATCCTTTCTCAACTCGGAGGAAGTAGTGAAGTTTAAGGTTCGGGGTGGATTATAAGTCAACGAGACTGCTGTTACTTCGGTAAAAACTACTTCATCTCCTACATTCCCAAAGCCTTGGCCACCGCAAGTTTTCTTCTCTTCAGCTCTTCCTTCTTTTCCTTCAACTCCCGCCTTTCCTTGGTCAGTTTTTGAACGTCCTTCCATTGATTTTCCATCTCTGCATTGATTTCTCTGTCCAGATGGTCAATTTTTTCCCGCATATCAGCCTGCTGTTGGTGAAAACTATCGCCTTTTGCCTTCTCTTTCAACTTGCGCGGGCTAGACAAACAACCCCTGTATTCCGACTTTTTCTTTTGCTTTTTTCTCATGATTTTCTCCCCGATCTCTTTTCTTTCCTCGATTTCCTCTTCGATCTCCTCGAGTCTTTCGTCTATTATCCCGATTCGACTTGTAAGGGAGTAAAGTAACTCCTTTGGGTTGAGGGAACTATTTAGCTCCTCCCTGATTGGGTCTTTATCAGCCATATTTGTCACCGCCGAAGGATAACAACGAATGGGGGCAAAGATTTATAAACCTTTTCTACCCGCCAGTAACAACGGAAAGTTTTTAACTATGAGACCTCATAAGTTTTCCATGAGGGCTCGAGCTAAAGACCAGAGGCCGGTAAAATCCGGGAAATTCGGGCCGAGCAACGATCGGCTGAACTGGAACAAATTGCTGAGAAAAATCGACTTCCTTTCCCTCAAAGTACTGGATCATATCTACCTCAAAGACGAGCTCACCCTCCACGAACTGACCAGGAGCTTGACTACCTTCGGGGTCTGCTCGACGACGATAAAGAACAGGCTGGACAGGCTGGAAAGTTGGAACTTAGTAGAGATAGTAACCGACACCAATCCCCTTTGTCTGGTAAAAAAGTTTAGGTTCGAAGAGAGGATAAAGAAGCTGATAGTCCTCGGTTACGGGAAATTCGAGGTGAAACGAGATGAGTGAAACCGGCCATCAGGGGATATATCGGAAGAGGGGGAGGCCGCCAAAGGAAGAGGTAAAGGAGAGGCTGGTCGCGATACTCGAGGAAAAGCAACTGGGAACGACCAACCGACTGGGGAAGCTCTACCGGGAGCGGTACGGAGAGGAGTTGAGTTGGAATACGGTCAAAAAGTATGTAACCAAGCTTCTCGAGGAAGGTAAAGTAGCCAAGCAGGTAAGTATCTCTCACTCTAACGGGGACCAAGTTGTGGTTTACAAACTGGCGCGAGGAGAAAAGAAGGGTGAGTAGATGTTTGAACTGATCAAAAAATTGCTGGGCTCAAAAAGGTTGGAGGAGGACCGGAGGGAGCTTGAGGAAAGCCTCGTTTCTCTTACGGAACTGCTCAAGCAAGTGGGAAAGATACAGACAGATCTGGTTCAACGGGTGGAAGAGCTAGAGGAGGACCAGAGCGAGTTATCGACCAACTACATTAATCTCGAGAGAGGGCTCAAGGAAGTGAGGGAGGACCTAGAAGACAAGGTCGGCAGAGCTGAGTTGCAGTACGAGTTTCACCAACTGGAAGAAGAGATGGGCCGAATCAACGATTTGGTCCAAGAAGCGAAACGGGACCGGCAAGACAAGGGATCTCTCGAAACGACGGATCCCGCGGGAAGCGAAGAAGCGACCATTCAGGAGAAGATCGGCAACCTCCCATCCTCGCTAAAGGGGGTGGTAAGAGTCCTGTTCGATAACGATACCGCTCTCAATTATCAGGAGTTAGCAGACGAGATGAATAAAAGGGAGGCCACGGCCAGAAGCTACGTCTATCGGCTAAAAGAGAGAAGTTTTCCCTTGGAATTTGTCGAAGAAGACGGAGAAAAGAAGAGAGTCAAACTCCCGCTCGAGGTAACGAGACGACTGGCCATACCCGAGTGAGGGGAACTTCTTCAATTACTCCACCGTTGCAACATGAATTCGTTGCAACGAAACGCCGTTGCAACGAGGGTGGCTTGTAAGGCCTGTCCCTAAAGACGACTTTGTCGTTGCAACGTAGTTGCATCGGACTTTTTATGACTTAGATGAATTTATTTGCGACCCAACCGACGATAACTATGAGTGATCGTGGTCCTTTGAGTCTACCTGCCTTTTTATTCCCCCGGTCATTGGCCCAACAACAGAACGGCTCCGGATAATGGGTAAGTAGTATAATTAACTAAGATATTTATAACCCTGTTATAGAATTATTATATTATCCCCTCTTTCAGGAAAGTAACTCCTTGCGATGAAATTTTATTCTCAGTCATAAAAACGGGGGATCAGCCAAAACTTTCATATCACTCGGCTAGAAACCGGTAAAAGCAGCCGATCTACTCGTCCCAAGGTGTTTATGAGCCAGGAATTTTGGTTCCAGAAGGAAGGCTCACCCGCCCCTCGGCAGGGACCACCTGTCCTTCCCTTCCACCCTCGCCCACTGGCCACGATTATTATCTATCCCGAAAAACCGAGATTTACCATAGGTACTATTGACCCAAAAACGGTATTCCATTTTCACCCCCAACCAAATCAACCTCCTCCCATCTGTGCTCCTGGAAACGAACTCGTGGGTGATAGTAAGGAGAAATAGTCCTAATGAGACCGTGCTGGATTCTTCAAAGCCAATTCTACCTCTTTTTCTCCCTTTACTTTTGGATACCCGAGGAACCCGAGACGGCCCCCGAATTGGAAACCTCCTAGAGAAAATCGGTTACCGGACAGAAACGGACCTCACTTACCCCTTCTCCTACTTTTTGCCTCGCCCTTTTTCCCACCTGGCTCATTACTCGCTCGTTTTTACAGGCCACAATTAGCCTATCGAGGTCCGCCTCTAAACCTTTTTTGATATTATCCACTTCCCCGCCCGGGGAGAGGGCGACTTCCACGCCGATCCTTTCTCCGCCTCCGGCGGAGACCGCGAGGACGTCGAGCTGGGATTCGTCCACCACGAATTCGATGAAGGTCTCATAGCCTTTCTCTTGGAAGTGGCCGGCGATCTTGTTTTGCCAAAACTTATGGACAAAACTCCCCCCACCCTTTACCGTGTGGACTTCGCCAGGCTTGATATCCTCAAAGAGGGTTTCGCCCTTTTCGGTAAGTTGCAAAAACTTTGGCCTCCCGCCGGCCCCCAAGCTTAGCTCGACTTCCTTCACGTATCCTTTGTCTAGGAGCTTCTTCTTCAGCTTGTTCCCTTTATAACTAGAAAGCGACAAGTCCTGGTAACGGTCGGATAGCTTCCTAAAAGGATTCTCGGCTACCTCGATTAACAACTCCTCCGCTTCCTCGGAGATTTTTTCTTCCTTTTCCGGTTCTCCCGTCTTGATCGATTTATCCTTGACTTTATGTTTACCGGCAAGATCTTGGAGGTAATTCTCAAAGCATTTGGGCCTGTATCTATCCCTGACTTCCACTTGAAAGGCTCGTTTGGCCTCCTCGTTGGCTTTCTTGGCCTCTTCCGTAGTTACCCCCTTGTCTATCTCCACCAGGGGAGTAGAGACCCGGGTCGGCCCTTCTCCCGATTTTTTGAAAACTCCCTCCCCGACCTCGAGCCGATACAATCTCTCCTCTTGGCGACTCGTAAGACCCATCACCTCGGAAAGTTCTTCGATATCCTTCCCGGAGCCGAGTGGCAGGCCCAACACGGAATAAGTATTTGCCTTTATCGAGTCGGTCAGTTTGGCAAGCTCCTGGTCTCCGACTATCAGCGCCTCGCCAAACTCCCTCGTCTTGGCGGTGATATCGTCGATTATCGGAACCCCGGACTCGTAGTTTCTCTCCTTGTTCGCGTCAAAGACCTTCTTTGCCTCGTCAAAAATTATACAGTGGCGCAGCTCACCGCGGTGCCCTTTTGCCATGCGATAGAAGTAGATCCAAACCAATATGGCCTCGACCAGGAACTGTTGAATCTCTTTCGCCAGGCCGTCAAGTTCAATTATCACGTTTTGCTTTAGCAGCTTACCCATCGGAAGACCCTGACTGCAGTCCAGGATATCACCGACGGCCAGGCTGATCGCCTCCACCCTGTTTATCGTCGTCTCCAGGTACCTGGCCTGCTTGGTCACCAGCGGCTGTTTTTCATAGCGGAGAACTTCGGCCAGCTCGTGAAAGGAGGGGTACCTATCCTCTCCCTCAAATATCCCGTAAAGCTTGTAGAGTCGGTGAACCCGAGACATCAAAAAGTACTTGCTTGCCGTAAGGAAGCCCTGGGAGTCGCTGAACGTGTTCGCAAATACCTGCAACCAGCGTAGCGGTGAGACCCCTTCCGGGGGCCTAAGCGGGTTGAACTTCAGCTCCTCCCAGCGCAGGACAATCAGTTCGTCTTCGAGCCGGGTCAGGTGGCGATAATCCTGTTTGAAATCAAAGGCCATTATCGGCAGATCTTGCTCGATAAACTGGCGGATAAGGTGGTAGAACAGGTTCGTCTTACCGGATCCGGTCTCCCCGACAACCAGCAGGTTTCGATTCAGTTCTTCGGTGGTCAAGGAGGCTTGGGCCTTACCGCTTTTGCCAAGGTGAATCGATCCCCGATCGTCCGTCGAGGTTGGCCAGAGGGGGTCGGAGACCCGCCTGCTTTCCGAGAGGAGGAGGCTTCGTTCGATATCCCTTGCCAGCGTCTTGTCCCCGCTTGCCCCCAGGGCCGATACCAGCCGTTCGCGGTCCCCTTCCGGAAGCTCCATCCGCCGGGCCAGCTTTAACACCCGCTGGAGATCGCCGTAATCGAGCGCCTCTAAATCGGAAGGAAATTCCATGTCCCCTATTGGGGGGGAGAGCTATAAAAATTTGATCGGAACTATCCCTTCGGGAGGTCGGCCAAGGTCAATCGCCCAGGGCAAAAAGAAGTTACTCCTCATTGCCGACGAAATATCCGTTGGGCTTACCCTCGCTCTTCCCGGATACCGGACCGGGAAAAAGCTCCCCGAAGAACTTGAGCGTGTCCCGGAGAGCCTGGCGGTGCGCCTCCTCCTTTTTTCTTCGGCCCCCCTTCCGGCCGCCGAACCCGAATACGCTCTTTAGCCTATACTTCCTTTCCAGCTCCTCTTGGTAGAAATTTCGCCTCTCCTTGTAGAACTGGAGGGCCGAGTGGTAGAAGTCCTTTCTTTCCCCAAATCCATCTTCCCGTCTTTTCTCAACCATCTCAATAAAGTTGAGAAAGGTACTTTATAAATCTTTCCTATTTTCTTCCTCGTAATCCGAAGTGCTGGGACGGCCCTTTAGGTCTTCGAAGATATCCTCCAGGACCTCCTCCTCACTCGGAGGGCCGAGGTACTCCTCCAAGTCCTCTTCTAGCTGCTCCTTGTAGGCTTCAAGCTTATGCTTGTATAGTTCTATCTCAAAATCGAGGTAGGTTGGGCGTTCTTCGTACTTCCGCTCTTCGTCCATAAGGAGGGGTAGTTCTCCATTTTTTTATTCTTATTGGCCCTCCGGTTTCCCGACAAAATGGCGCCAAGATCGTCCGTAACCCACCTTCCTGAATTTGACGACCAAATTTCAACTGCTGTTAGTTAGACAGGCCGGGGGTAGACATTTGATAATTGAATTCATAGGGAACTTGCTAACTTATTTTATCGGCAATATACCAACTTTCGGCATGGAGCCAGTAGACTAGTTTAGAAGGGGGCTTTTCCACCCTGATTTTTGACACGATAAAAAGAGTTACCATAAATTTGTCCCCGAATAATTCACAAAAAAGGGGGCAAGCAGGTTAGAAACAAGGATCAAGGCCGCCAAACCCAATACCCCACTAGTGAACTCCCTCCAGCAATTACTCTATACGGTTTTTGGGGGGTAGTCCACTCCACCACCGTAAAAAGCCCTCTCGGTGACCGAAACAGACATCTCCAGGTTACTGCCTCCGGCGGGGTCAGTCCATGTTTTCCAGCCTCCACTCTATACCGGGGTGATCAACTAGAGACCGGCTATATTCCGTTTCATCAAACAGTAAATCAGGTCGGTATGTCCCATCCTCAAACAGGCCAGTTACGAACTCAGCCTCGCCTTTGTTGAGGGTCAAAAACTGATTCACGAGCGGTCGGACCTTACTTTTAAGCCGATTCAGCTCGACTGACTCCCCTTTCTGTAATAGGGGGAGAAGCCTCCTTCTCACGTCATCGTAAGTTATAGCTTCCATGATCTCAGAAGCCGATCTAATTTGACGGGGGTCCTGATCGAGACAGACGGAAAACAGAAAACACTTCTTCATCGTTGCTTTATCATACTCGTACCCTCCATTCAGTAACTCGTATACGTCATAGAGGTCCCTTGCGGATGAGCGCTGAGCTAGGGCGCTAAATTTTCTTCCAAACAGTTCCTCTCCCCGTAAGGTAAGGATGGGAAAACTGGCAAAATCAAAAGGATGGCTAAATTCAACTTCCCGGGATTCAAGTATCGTGGCCCTTTTGAGAAAATTGATCTCAACTTGTACCCTGTCCCGATTGCCGGCGGAGTTTTCGTAAAACAGGTCGTGTCGATTTAGCGCGTAGGAACTTCTCTCTCGGGTTTCATAATCAAATGTCCGAAACAGCCGCTCCAACGTGCCAAGGATTTTCTCCCTTTCTTCCAACATCTTTTTCTTTTCCACCGCGCCGATATAATCGAGGTCTATATCTACTGACAAGCGGGGATAGTCGAAATAGAGGAAGTTGATGGCAGTCCCTCCTTTGAGAACCAACTTGGTCCTCAATTCGAGGTCCGAAATTTCCCTCAAAAGCTCGATCAGACGGTAGACTTTTTCTAGCACGTCAATCTGAAACCCGGTCTCTACTGACAACTCTTCAAAAGTCTGTCTATCCAATCTAGCCACGGTAGAACATCTCCCCCCAGTTGTCCGGCACCATCAGGTTCCAGGCAGAAACGTAGTGGGACCGCTTGTTCTTATCTATGTAATAGGTCCGTTGGCCCACATGAGACTGAAGTTTAGCGATCGTCTCCTGAGGGATGGGCAACTCGATGTTCTCTAAGACGAAACCCGTCTTTTGGTAGAGTCCTTGCTCGGAAAATTTCTCCATATAACCGAGCAGGCGCTCGCTGGTGATGGAGGGGAGACTTTCGATACTTTTCACCAGTTCCTCCCACCCTCCCGCGTATTTGGGCCTGCGAATGCAATCTAGAAGGGTCTTTTCCCGATCGCTTATCCGTAAAGTGTTGTTCTGCCGGTTCGTCTGAGTCAAACCAAAAAAATGCCCGGTGGTCGCAAAGCGATAGTCTATCCCTTGGTAGGAAAAGGGCTCGGATGGGTTCTTGCAAGCGACCCAGATCGTGTTGTAGGCGGATTGGGCCACCCCGTGTAACTCCAGAGCGGAATGATAGGCAAGATAGTAGTCGTCCTTTAATTTACTTGCCACCAAAAACTTGTCGGGTTTAAACTCTTCTCCCACCAGGTTAGGGGGCACTATGGCGTGAAGGCCTTTGCGGATCTTTTGCAGGTACCCCTTGCGTCGCAGGTTATTGATATAATTGGCACTTTTGTGGGGACCGCCTACAATTTCCTTGACGTCTTCAGTGGTGATAATCCGTTGTGAGTACAACTGCGAGTAGATGCGCTGCTCGGTGGGCGATAGGGACTCAACACTATCCGCACTTTTATTATCTACGTCTTTTTGAGACATGGTAAACACATCCAACCAGAGAAGATGTTAGATAAAAAACTTTTTAAGTTTTACCCACTTTACCCACAAAGTAAATACATACGTTTACCTTATAGTAAAAATGTGTAAAAATCAACGAGAAGCATCTAGAACCATCGTCCCCGTGAATCCCTTTTCGTTCTAGGAGACAAAGCTTAGGTTAAGTCAACTCGTAATGGGGGGTTAGTCACCTTCCGATTCATTGGACGAGTAAGGTAATCTTTACTGCCCTTAGCTCTTCCGATTGTAATTTTTCTCGCCTGGTTCCCGATCCGACCGAAAATCAAGTAGAGGGAAATCTTGCTCAGTTTGGGCCAGGCCTCGAACAGAACTGGGGTACGCTGGACAGCTTGAAGGAAGGAAACCAGGAGGATAATGAGCAACGGTGATTTAAACAGGAGGCCTATCAAGCGGCAGGTCCAGACAAAAAATATTCAAGGGGTTTTTAACCCGAAACGGACCTCACGGCCCGGAGCTCATCTTCCAACGTGTTTGCCTTGGACTGCGTTCGGGATTATGAGCTCGAGCGCGGGGTTGTTCTTCTACGGACCGCCGGGCACGGGCAAGACCCGGCTGGCTAAGGCTACTGCCGCTGAGCTAGGAGTCAGAGACCTGTTCCGTCAGGCCGAGAAAGCAGCTCCGGCAGTGATCTTCCTTGACGAAGCGGAACCCTTTGTCCCCCGGCGCGAATCGCTCGGTAACTCTCCCGTCACCCCCCGCGTAGTCACCCAATTCCTTTCCGAATTGGACAGATTTGAGGAGCAAGAAGCCGACGTGTTAGTGCTCTCAGTCTCCAACAAACAAGCCCTGGTTAATAGATGGAGATTTTTTAAGACCGGAGAGAATTGATAGAACAGCCTACGTAGGACTTCCCGATAGTAAGGAAAGAGCGCAACTATTTGTCCTTCACCTGGAAGAGAGACCCGTCAGCCAGCAGCTAGCCAACCACGGCGCCCGCCTGAACGAATTGGCGCAGCAGACTCAAGGCTACAGCGGTGCCGATATCGCCGAGATGTGTGAAAGGGCGGCCCGTCAGCGCTTCCTCAAAGCCGTGAAGAGTAAGTAGGTAGAGAAGTAAGAGCTGGCAAAGCCACACCAAGCGCCCTCCCTCACCTATCAGGACCTGAGAGAGTCAATTAGCCGCCAGGAGAAGTCCGTCGACCGGTCGGCCTTGGAGAAGTACGATCAGTTTCAAAGCGGTTGAAGATAGCCGTTTTGGCCGGTCTTAGCCCTGTTTTTTTAGCCGCAGGCCTAAAACTGCGTCTTTCAGTACCCTAGGATCCTCTTCAGCGGCTGAGCGCCCTTCTCTTAAGGCCACCTGTCTTTAGGCGCCCTGCTCCTTTATTTAGGTAGTCAGCCGCCTCCGGATACCGTCTCAGCTTTAGCTCCTCCGGCCAGCCCTCCATTTCCTCGCCCTTACCCCTCGTGCCTGCTTGCTCCATCTCCCAGCGCGTGCCCAGTTGCTTGACGAAGATCGCAACATCTTGGTCCTTGTACTCCTCTATCAGGTCGCGGATCCAGTCTAACTCCAACCGTCTCGCTTGCGTTCCGCTCTCTCCTCCCACGATCACCCAGTTGACCCCATTCTCCCGCAACTGCTCGCCCAGGTCCGTCAAAGGCTCCAGCAGCGGCTCGAGCGAAATAAAGCGGACCGGAGCCCGCAAATTTTTAAGATACTTGATGCGCGAGCGAGCGCGGTTGTTCTCTACCGTGACGCCGATTCAGGCGTTGTCCGGCCACTCCGGAAAATCCCGAAGGCGCTCCGCCCGTTTCGTCAACAGTTGGAAGATGTGCACCTCGTTGTCCGCAATCACCTGTTGTATCCGCTCGATAAATTCGTCCGGCACTTGCTCGTGGAAGGTGTCGCCCATCGAGCTGACGAACACCTTGCACGGTACCCGCCAATGGTTTGGTCTGTTTAGCTCTGATTCGTGTACCCGAACTTCAAAGCCGTCCTCGTACTTGTCCTGGCCCATCGCCTGCAACCTTCTGGCCATCACCTCGGCATAACAGTGCACCCAGCTACCGCTTACCTCCTCACAACCGGTAACAGGATTCCAGGTCTCCTCGGTCCACTCGATCTTCGTGTTAGCCATAGTTGACCTCCTGACTTAGATTGTACCTAACTTCCGCAGCGATTTTGACTGCGCCTTCCCGTGAAACTGCGCCAAGTAGCCTACAGATCCGCAGCTGCGCTAATTCTTTGAAGCTATATCTTCAGTAATTGCCGACTAGTTTCAAATCTTTCCAGGAAGCTTCGAGCTTTTTTACTCTCCTCTAATTTTTTCCTCCGCCCCGTGAAATCTCTCGAAGTCCCAGCGACACTGCACAAGCGCGAAATTTGTGAAGCTATAGTTTCAGTAATTGCCCCTGTTAAGGATTCCTGCCGGAGGCAGGCGAGAGCTTCTCCCGGATTTGGCGCCCGGAGAGGCTCTGAGCCGAAGCGTCCGGAATCGTCTCTGCCGACCTTTATTTCCTTAAGGTCAAAGAGGTGTTTCCCGCGGAGGCGACCTGCCTCTCCCCACTGCGCCCAAACCGTCTCGCGTCTAGCTCTCCCTTCCGTACGCCACACGCCACACTTGCGACCGCCTGCCCGCCACGAGACATTAGCTTTTTCTTCTCCCTCGGACTAACCCTTGCTTCCCGCGCCCCGCCCACTCTGTTACTCCCTTGCGCCCTCAGCACCTCCCCCAAGATGTTCAGTTAGACTACAGCCTGTCAAGCGGAGCGCACGTCCTGCGCAGTCTAACTGACAGATCACAGATGAGCCAGCGAACCAGCGGCGCCCCTCACGTAGGTCACTTAAACGTAGGCGAACCCCTCAGCTACTGACCATTCAGCGCCTCCGTTCGCGCAGTTTAGCGTCACTAGCGCGAAGGACCCCTTTGCAGGACTGAGCTCCAACCGAAGCGCCAACGAGCAGCAACTATTAGGCGCTGTCTATCACGTAGCTGACCTTGTGAGCGCCAAACTTAGTTAAGCCCCTATAGTAACCTACCCGAGAACCTACTGAGTTGCGCCCCTTTGGTGAGTGCGTAAGAATGATCTAGTCTCTTTTCAACTATCTTTCTCTCTACTCTTATTTTTTTATCTTTTTCTTTTTCTTCTTTTCTCTTACAAAAGGGGGAAATCAAAAGGTATGCCGGTTAGGTTGGGGGTCAAAGAAGTTAAAGAAAAATAAGGGAAGAAGTGTTATGGTTTGGCCAAATAGAGCCTCGCTCGCTTGATGCTGTGGGCGAGATACTTGTCCCCGTGTTTGCCCTTTTCTCGATACTTTTCGCCGATTGGGAAACTTTCAAAGACGGACTTTATGACTTTTTCTCCATAACCGGAGGAAAGAAGAGAAGTGATGACCGCCTGATCACATTCCGACCGGCTGGGATAAGACTCTTTAAATTTACCCTCTCTCCCTTGGCGAATCAGTTGCTTCATCCTCTGGCTGATCTCTAAACTATCAAGCTCGATGGATTCCGTAGATTCAGGCAAGTGAGGGGAGCTAGTTTTCGCACTTTCAGCAAGCTTCTCGCTTTCCTCTCTCCAGTCGAGGGCCTCCTTCAATGAGTCAATATCGTAGCGTCTATCCTCCAGCTTTACCATCCGAACCGGTCGGGGAGCAAAGGGGTCCTTCCAGTTGCAAGTAGCGGGTACTCGCAGTATTTGTGCTAGGGAGATGCTATCCCCGTTAAGCTCCTGCCCCAAGGCCTTAAGCAACGCCTCCACTCCCCTCACCCTGGACTCCCCCAGTTCGACCGGTTCATTTAAAAGAAAATAGAGATGGAAGCCATGTCCAGAGTTTACTATGACGGAAGGTTTAAGGTGGAAATTCTCTACTTTACCTCTAGCCCCGTCCATTCCCTTGGAGAAGTCCTTGGCATCGAGGTCGGCAAATAAGGTGGTTAAGAAACTAAGGTATTTCTTTTGCGCATTATGTCTTTGCTTGCTTTCCCGGCTCCTGACGGCGACGCCGAAGTAAGTATCAAGCCAACTTCCCATCTCCAAAGCTCTTTGGACCAGATTCGATTTGTCTTTAACCGAGATCCACGCTCTCTCCTCCCTCACCGGCTCCCCCGCCAGGAAGGGTCGCAGTTCTATCCACCCTCTCTTTACGGGGAAAAGCAGCTCGAAAAATTTCCGCACTTCTCTTTGGTGGCTGTTCATCCCGGACCTTTGAGCTCGACCTTCTACAGAAACGGCACCCATTTTTACTTACTAAACTTCTGGGCCCTGATAATTTCCACACTCTCTTTTTGCTCCTCCTCGGAGAGACGTTTTCCTAGGGTTTGAGCGAACTTCTCCTGAAGCTGTTCCGTTGCAGTCGCAATCCAGACCTGGTCCACCTGATTCAACAAAGTGTGAATCTTCTCCACAGTTTCCTCGTGATCAGAAGTTTCTATCTCTACCACCCTATCTTTTCCTTCTTTGCTGGCTACGAGGTCGGCATATACGTCTCCCAGCTTCACCTCCCGGGACACGTTCCAACCATGCTTTTGATGAAACTTCTGGGCGGCGTTTACGAAAAAGAAGTGCTCCAGACCACCGCGGTGATGATGAGGGTCAATTCCTCTCTGCTTGAGGAAGTTTCTCCCCTTTTCTTTCAGGGCAGTCAGTTTGATCATTCCGCCCCTGCCCCCGCGGTTGACCTGCGTGTCCTTGATAAAATCCAGATCCTCCAACTTCTTCCTGATTCGCCTGAACTTGGAAGAGCTAAACCCCATATCCTCCTTTCTCTTCGTAGTAGAAAGAAGGGGCTTATCGTTGACGTGTTCCAGGAAGTTTGCTTCCGGGAGGGAAAGCATTCCGCTCTTGTTCTCTTCCTCCTCCCCGTCTTCTGCCTCCCGGTCTTCCTTAAAAAGCGGTTCGGCGGGCACCACCTTCTCCATGAGCCCTTCCAGCAACTGGCGGTTGTCCTTTTCCAATTCTTCGTTCGAGACGTAGGCCTTGTCTTCTTCTATCTCAATTCCTTGTTCTTCTCCCTCCTCTATACTCATAACAATCACCTCTAAAAAAGATCTGCTTTTACGCCAAACGGCTCCGGGTACCGGCCCATCTTGACTATACATTCACCGGTTTGGAGCTCGGTCAACTTAGCCTCTTGCTCCTCGTCGAGGCCCATCTCTTTCCCCACACTGTGGGTATGTTCTTCCGAGGGAGCGAAGCTAATCCAGGTTTCCACGTTATCCTTGATCCCCTCTGAGAGGCTTGGATTCTGGTTTATGACTACAATTGCCAGGCCGAGTTCCTTCGAGCGGGAGGCGAGGATCTTGGTGAAGGGGACCCCCTTTTTGAAGCTCTTGTCGTCCCTGGGGTCGAAGAGGGCCTCCGCCTCGTCCACTATTATTACTTGGTCAATCGTCCCTCTTTTGCGATAGCGGGTCTTCCTCCAGTAGTACTGGGAGAGAAAGATCGACAGGATCAAGAACCTCTCAATGCGGGTAGAGGCATTCCCCCATTCGAATACCAGATTCTCTCCGGCTAGATCCTGGAGGGGGAAACCAACTTGTGGCTTCAAGGTATCGCCAATCACGGAAATGATTGCCTCCAGTCGGGTCAGGAGACGTTCGGCGTAGTTATACCGGATAGATCGGGCCCGTAACTTCTCCATCCGAGCCTCCACGTAATCCTTCAAGTCATGGATCGTCGGGTAGACGTCCTGATCGCGGGCCTTTTTGTACAGTTGGTAGATGGCGTTTTGGCTGAAGGAGCCCGATCCGCTGAGCAGGTCGAAGAGCTCGTTGATTAGTTCAATTACCTTGGACCGCCAGAACTTACGCAGCCTTTCGTTTTCCACGGGGGGAGCAAAGGGGTTCCAAAGTACGTCCTCCGTCAAGTTGAGGACGTGTATATCCGGTAGCTGGTTGATCAGACCGCGAAAGGACTCCTTGGGGTCGAAGACGTGAACGGTTATCCCTTGTTGGATCAATTCCTTTAATAGTACCTTGGCCAGGTTGGTCTTTCCCATCTGGTTCCTTCCGGTGATCGCCATCTGACCAAAATCATTTGGCTGAAAGCCGGCCCTGACGCCCCTCTGTAGCTCGTCGCCGTACTCTATCGGCCCCTTTATCTTTTCCGCTGCGGGTTGAACGAAGGGATAGGGATCCTCGATGGCGAGGTCGGTCAACTCGCCTTGAAGGCGATCGATCAGCTTTTCGTCACCGGTTACAGCGGCGGCCCTGATCGCCTCTTCGTACTCTTCAAGCCCCTGGACGCCCGACTTCTCCGCCAAATCTTCCAACTTCTCGTAGAGCTCCATGTCCATGCCGGGTTCAGGGGCCACCTTTACCACCACCCTTCAAGTTCTGACTCCGAGAACCTCCGGTCTGGCTCCCTTGCCCTTGGTTGGCGTGTTTGATGAGGTTATTTTTTACCGCTTCCAATTTCTTTTTATCCTTCTTCGCGATTTCGGGCCTATCCATAAGCTTATTGACCCGTTTACCTAGCTCCTTTGTGAGATCTCCCGTCCCCTCTAACATGAGTTCAACAGCCTTTTCGTTGTCCGTAAGTTTTTCTAGCATCTTTCGGGTCGCCTCGAAGGCTTGGTCCGTAATTACCTCTAGAGGATCCTCGCTCCCGAAACCGGTAAGACGGCCCCTCCGTCCCCGTTTGATGAGCTCCTCTTCTTCCGAAAAGGATTCGACTAACTCCCGATACAGCTTCATCGCCTCCACTTGAACCTCACTGGAGACCTGCTGCAGCTCAATTAGTTCCCTTTGATTCTCCAGGACGACCTCCAGGGTCTCCTTGGCCAAATCCATCTCCGGGTAGCCGCTTAGTACATCTATCAAGTTATTTAAAGGTTCGTGAACGGCGAAATCTTCCGTACGGTAGGTTTTATTACTGTCAGTCATAATCTCCTCCTCCGTTTAGAGAAAAAGAATTCATAGCTTTACCCTACACAAGTAACCACAGGGAGATCCTCACTCCCGTTGCACAGAAAATAGAGGTCGTGGCCCATTGCAAGAGCAGGACTTCCGTAATCGTCGGGAGCGCATAAAGTAGGCCGACAGTTGCCCCCGAAGCCAAACCCAGAAGTACAAGCGCCGTAAAGATCTGATCTAGCAATAGATTGCCAGTAAAAGAGGGAAAGCTCGAAGTGAAATAAAAGGAAACAAAATAAAGTACGGAAAAGACAAAACTCAGATTAAGCGGAGAGGGCCAAAGCTCCGGATTCGCTTCTATCTGCCTGTATCCGAAAAACAGGAGCCAGCCCGTGGCGGCAATTAACCCTCCCAGGGCCAGACAGGAGAGGGCAACTACCCCCTTCTGCCAGACCCTGGTCGGCTTCCTTGCAGGAACCTGACGTTGGGCCAGGCCAAACCGAAGAACCTTTACGACCGCCCCGTAAACCGCGGCTACACCGAGTATTTGTCCAGTGATGGTCTCCATATTATCTCCCCCAACCACCGGTCAAACTTGCTCTTCATCCGGAAGTAACGCCAGACGTCCCGCTACTTGATCGAGCACATCTCCCAAACCACTGGGAGCTTCGGTGTAGAAGTAAAGATCCGTGGACGAAGCCAGCTTCTTAAGGAACTCCTCCCGCGCTTGGGAACCCATGCCGATAGTCACTATCTTTACCCCTTCTTCCTTTATCTCGTCCGCATATCCAAGGATCTCCTCATCACCCACTCCCCCGTTAGCTTTACCATCAGAAGTCAACACGATTACCCTGGTATCCGTTCGCGACATCAGCTGTTTCTCATAGGCTATCTTCATACCATCAAAAAGAGGAGTGCCGCCATGAGAGGAGACGCTTTTTACTTTCTCCTTTAGCCGTTTTAGGTTGTTCGTGGGATCAATCAAACTCTCAGCCTGGCCTCCGAAGCTGACTACTCCTACCGAGACTCGTTGAAGGTCCAACGTATCCAAAAAACCTAGCACCGCCTTGACGGCCTGGTCCAGCTTGGTCTTGCTCCGATCCACAACCGAGGCACCCCCCATCGAACCGGATACGTCAATGAGGATTGTTAGCCAAACGCAGGGGGCAAGCCATCCCTGCGCTTCTTCGGTACCTTCTCCAGAAACATGTTTTTCTTTTTCGTCCTCTTCGGTCACCTGCTGTTTGCTCTGGTTCTTGGTCCTTCTTTTGCTTTCTGCTTCTCGAACCTTCTTTTTGAATTCCTCTATATACTCCTCAAAGTTCGGCAAAAGGCTCATTGGTACCTCCTTACATGACTCTAAGTTTCCCTTCGCGGGGGTCCTATCCTTCCTCGTTGCCTTCCTCTGCCTCCCCAACCAGCTCGTCCCGCTCATGTCTAATATGCAACTCCTTGCCCGACTCCAATTCTCTTGCTTCCCCCTCTAGGAGGCCTTCCTCAGTTATCTTTAACTTTAGCTCGATTCTAGCCACTCCTTGGGGTTTGGGCGGGATCCCTTCCAGTACGTATCCTCCCCGGTTACCAATCACCGTACACTCCGCCGGATCGCGAGCGGATCCTTCGAGAAGGGTGATTCTGACCTTTGTTTGACCATCTCTTTCCGTGGAAAACACCTTCCGGCCGGTGGCGGGCAAGGGTTCTCCCTCCTCAATAAGGACGGAGTTGATCGTCTCGCCCGTCTCCGTATTGGTCGCTTCAACACCAATCGAATGATTCAATATTTTGTCCACTTTAACCCCGGGTAACGCCTGACCAGTCTTTGCTAAAAGATCGTAGCCTTCCTCATTAGCAGCAGCTATCAGTGCCCCTTGTGCCACGCTCAAATCCGGCTGCGGAGCTACTTTCGGCTCCAGGCCGAACTCCTCAGCAAAGGACTCCTGGAGGAGGGGTGTTCGGGTACTCCCGCCGATGAAGTGGATTTCGTCCAAAGCATCTTTAGTAACGTCTGCGGAACTTAAGGCTTCCTTGGCCAGACCCACTATCTTGTCGACATTCTCCTCTATAAGATCATTATAGTGACTTCTGGTAAGTTCCACGCTTTCCAGCCCTTTGTTCGTCGAAAAAGTTATCGTAACGGTAGTATCCGTCGAGAGGTCCTTCTTCGCTCGCTCCGAGCGCTGAAAGACCTGCTGTTTCAAACCCGGGTCCTCGAAAGGTCCGAACTCCGATCTAAGTTCCTCGACGATTTTGTTCGTGAAATCGATTCCTCCAAGGTGATTGTCGCCTGCTCGGTCCAAGATCCGGAAGTTTGGCAGGTCACACCGGATCAATGATAGGTCGCTTGTTCCGCCGCCTATATCTACCACAAGGACCGTCTTTTTATCTATCTCCCAGCCCGCCCAGTATTGTGCCAGTAGCCCACAGTCCGGCTCATCTTTCAGGACCACTTGATCTAGGCCGGCTTGTTGTCCTGCCTTTTTGGTTGCTTCCTTTGCTCCTTCAGTAAAGTAGGCTGGTACGGTGATAACTGCTTTTGTAAACTCCAACCCAACCTTTTTTTGGGCATCGTTTTTTACCTTCTTGAGGATCTCCGCCGAGATCCCTATTGATGTAAAACTCTCTCCTTCTGGAGATTCCCAACTCCAATCCGAGCCCATACGGCGTTTTACCTGCTCAACTACCCGTTCAGGAGTAGCTAGACGCGATCTTTTGGCAGGCCCACCAACGACTATTTGTCCTTCTTCATTGTATTTGAAAACGGAAGGAGTAAGTTTATCTCCCGCATCGTTGGTTACTACCTCAACTTGTCCAGTGCTCGTCCGGTGAGCCAAGATCGAAAAGCTTGTCCCTAAGTCGATTCCGCAGACATCTCCTGCGCCCGTCATTTCTCGTTCACCTCCTCAGGTTCCTCTCTATACTTGCAAACCGCTACCTTCACCGGCTTGATCAGCGTGCCATCTAGGTAACGATACCCATACCGGAAAACTTCGGCAATTTTACCGTCGCGGTCTTCCTCCTCCGTCTCTCGCACCTCGATGGCCTCCTGGGTGGCCGGTGCAAACTCCCCGGGAACTTCATCAAGAATCTCGACCCCCTGGTGTTCCAGAACACCCTTCGCTCTACTGATCAAGGGCTCCCAGAAATCCTGTGAGGGGTTCTGATCTTGCAGGGTTCTCAGATCTTCCAACTGCTCAATGTTTTTCTCGATGGCCTTTTTTCTCCTGGTATATTCCTTTTCGGTGCTGAACTGTTCTATCTCGGTCCTGATTTCCTGGAGAATCTCCTTGTTTAAATTTTTGCTTTCTTCCTTCCTCAGAACCTCCTCCTTCACTTCATTAAGTTCTTGCTCTAGCCCACTTAGTCGCTGTTTAGTTGCAGCCAGAGCTTCTGCCATCTCATCCCGATCGAATCTATCGACCAAGTTTTCTTCCAACTCTTGAAGCTTTTTGTAAATAGCCCGGCTACCCTTGATTGACTGCTTACCCAACTTCGCTAACCGATTTAGCTTCTTGTTCAACTTGCCGTCGGATTCCACCAGTCGGAAGGATTTCCACGGGTTCTTCCCCTCTTCTTTCCCTTGTTTACTCATTTTTCTCCCTCCTCGGGCCCAGTGGTCAACTTGTAGGTCGAGGATTCTTCTTCCAAAGCCTGGTCGAACTGCTCTTTTCCCTCGACTTCTTCACCTTCTTCCCCTTCTTTTGGCTCTAGCTCCTCACTTTTATCCTCTAGTCCTTGCTCCATCTCGGCGATTTTTTGCACCTCCGGGTCTAAGAGAAAATCGGTTATATCCTTCGTGAGATTCCAGATAGCCTTGACGTACTTCATGTGCTCTTGAGTTCCCTTTTCCGTGGCCTCCCGGCCGGCTATGAGTTCCTGCTTTACATCAGTATACGTCCGCAACTTCTCCCCCAGGATCATTGAGTTATTGGCGGCTTGCTTATACTGCTTATTTATCGCTTTAAGGTCCGCGTAGATAGTCCGCTCAGTTACCCCGAATCTCTCGGCCAACTGGTTGATCGATCGGGGTCGGTGCACCTCTGCGTACTGAACCGCTATCCTCCTCTCTTTTTTCGACAGATTCTCGCCCTCTCCGGCTCTTCGGAATAATTCCTTCCCGCTGTTCATCAGATTCACCTCCGCTTAAAAATTCCTCGCTCTTAAAACACACGTTTCGTCCAATAGAAACACCAGACAGAAAACCGACTTAAAAGTAATAACGGAATAGAACTGAGTGAGCCGAAAGTTGATGGGAAGAATGGACGACTTGAATGAAAAAGCAACAGAAAGGCTGTAAACGCCACGGGAAAAGCTTATAATCAGAATGTAAGGCTGATCAGATCTCCACATGTCGATCAGTCCAAGTCTTCCCCGCTAGTCCCAAGCTAGCGGGGAGAATTTTTACTTCTTGGCCAATTTACGCAACTAGTCCTCTAGAAAACCCTTGTCTTATCCACCCACCCTCCCGCTCAGCAGTCCCTCTCTAAACTTACGCACTTCTCTGAGCGACTCTATTAGGTTATCGGGCCAACTTTCAAAAAGTTTTGTTCTTTCGTGACTTCCCCGTAAGGAAACCCGTAGTTATCTAGCATAGCTTCCATTTCTTTCCTAAAAATCCTTGTCGTTTTTCTCCTGAGCCAGCCCTTGTGATTGCTCCTTACTAAAAACTACATAAGAAGAGGAATCTATCTTACTTTGTAATTATTTAAATACTTTGCATTTTATTTATAGCTGTAAAAGCACACCTTGTCAAGCCCTCCCCTTTAAAAACTCAGGGTTTGAAACAGACCTATAAAGAGTAAAACCATGATCTCTCCGAAAGATAACCCAGAACTGCTAAAGGAATGGAGGAGACTCGAGGAGGAGCTGTTGAAAGCAGGGGTTGGTATAACCAAAACCCGGGAAGAGATAGCGGAATTTTATGACACTACCTATCATACAGCCAGATACTGGTTGGATGAAAGCCGAAGGAACAGAGATAGGAACAGGAATAGAACCGGCAGATATCAAAGGGAACCCCATCGAAGGGAGTACGATAAGGCATACAAGCACTATATCCGCCACTTACCAAAATACGCAACCGGGGCCCTAGAGGAAGGAGAAGTTTTGGGACTAGGGGAAATATCAGACCGTCTTGGGGAAGCCGCTGAGGAGGATCCAGAAGTGGACAGGAAAATAACAATGGAACCTGAGACCGTAGAGAAGAAAATAACGGAGTTTGAAGAAGATATATTCCAGCAGGAAGAAGAGGGGAAGTACAGATACACAGGTCGGGAGGGGCGAAACTCCTGAATTTTTATTAGTGGCTTCAGTTAAGTTGATCTCTTCTTTCTTATGATTAAAATTAACACAAAGAAAACGAACCTGGAGGTAAAAGGGTGGTCGACGAAGAGAAGATCGAAGACGTGAAGAAGATGATTGAAGAATTAAGGCACAAGGGAGAAACGTATGAAAGCCTGGGTACCAAGGCGGGTGTCTCCTCAACTTCCGTCTACAGACTTGCTAATGGGGAAGGTGAGCCCCGGGAAAGAACTATAAGGAAAGTCTTCGAAACGGCTCAATACCTCCTTGGTGTGGAAAGAGAAAAAGGGGTCATGAAAGGATACACTTCCCCTTTTTCCCCGGATAAACCGAAAAACCCGCTCGAAGAAGAGTACCAAAATATGATGAGAGAAATTGAGGAAATTATGGGCAACAAAACTATACCCCTTACCTACAAAAGAGAACTTATAAAAGACGTAACCACCATCGCTTCGAGTATAAGGAATCTGGTAGAAGAATGAAAAGGAGGGAAGGGTTTCCCTCAAGTCCGGAAAATGTGTGTAAAGATATGCTTCCTCTTCGATTCCCTTCTTTCCGTGATACGCAATACAAGACCTTGGTAGGCTTTGCCGAGGAGGTAAGAATTGGGATTTATGCATTAGTCTCAGACGATGCAGTAGATAAAATTTCAAGAAGGAACCGAGAAGATATAGGTCAGCAATTTTACAACCATACTCCCTTAGGGAGGAGTCTAAAATGTACCAAGAGAAGTTCGGGCCCGGTTTTGAATTCCTCCTAGATAACTTCGGTTTCCACACCTCTTTCCAAACTGAAGTTGGAGAAGAGTTCTCCCACTTAATAGAAGATACCTATAGTCTCCAGACGATCGGGGCCTTCGATGCGATTTATTTCCCCGTGCCCCCTGACCATAAAAACCAAAAAAACGTATTCTTATCCGAATTCGAAGAACGATTCCATCTTTACCAGCTCCGTAAGTTCACCGCCGGGTGGTACTTAGAGATAATGCAAAGAAGTTTTCTAGGAACTCTTGCAAACTTCTCAACGAACGTCAGCCAGGGGGATATACAGGAGCTACAGCGCAAGTTCGCCGAATATAAAACCTACCGGGAATCAGTGAGACTCCCCTTGGAATATCAAATCCGGGTAAGATATCTCTTTCACGCGGGGTTCAGATCTAGATTACCCCTTTCTCTCAAGCTCCCTTTACCTTTTCTCCAAGTACCTCCTACCACGGAAGAGGCCAAAAGAGCTCTCTCCGAATTGAAAAAAGACGGGTCTCGACAGGAAGTCATGAAGGCCTGCGCCAAAACCTTAATGGAGCTTTTTAATTCAATTAAGCCCAGGATCCGGCGCTCTCTAGGCTTTTCCGAAGAAAGTAAACCTATAGATCGGACATATGAATGGATCAGGAAAGTGCTCGAGATAGCTCAGCGTTCCTCTGAAAAAGTTACGCCGTTTCTAGCTCAATATCTAATTGAGTTCCCGAGTTTTGTTGCCCTCAACCCCATTAAACTCCCGACTTACAGTGGTCTAAGCGACGAAAAAGAATTCCTCCGATCAGATCCTAAAACTCGGTTTCTTAAAACCATTTCCCTCCTTTTGGAGTTATCCAACGAGAAAATCGAAACCAACCTAAAGGCCTCAGCAGACAAGTCAAATCTCTACGATACTCTGAGAAAGATGTTATTGAGCAAAGTCCTGGAAGGGTTACCATTTCCCGACTCAGAATCTATTGACTTACCGAGGGAAAGGGCGGCAAAAACCCTTGCCAATGCAGATCCTAATCAACTATTGTATATAAAAGCTTCGCTCAGCCCTCTTATTTCACTTCGAGCAACAGAGGGTTTACATCCTTCAGTTTCTGGTTTTGACATAGTCAATAATGACCCTTCTCCTTCCATCAAAATATATAAAAAAGAGAAGAGGAGATTTCTGATTAAAATCTCAAATCAGGATCCAATAAGTAAGCATCTTATGGGGGGGTTGAAGCTTTTCATGGAGGGGTGCAAGATTATAAAAGAACTGGAAAACTTTCCGAAAATGAGAAAATGTGAATACTTTGAACTTACCGGCCAACAACAGTTTACTCTTATTCTTAAGAATATTCCTCTTAATCTCATCCCCTTGGAAAAGCAACGTGAGTTGTCCCAAGCTGTAGGCATCCCCGACTGGCCACTAACCGATAAGGAACTTTCGAACACGCTTGGATTATCTGTTGCAGATATAAATGAATTGGATCCCCTATTTGATAATAATTTAGGGGCCATGGTAGCTAAGTTATGGGATTTCTTTAGAACCACTAGGTCTTATGAGGAGACGAGAGAATCACAGGAATCTCATAAAGATATCCTAGCAGCATTTGATGACGCCGATCTACTTGGGGAGAATAATCGAAAAGTCATAGCAAAATTCCAACCAGAAACAAAGTTAAATACCAAATCACTCAAAGCTTTTGCCTCTCAAAGCACATACAGTTGGGGTGAGCTAATAGAAGAAATTGTAGAAGGAAAAAATAGACCTTTTGGAACAACTGAACCCGATTCTAAAAATTAAATGCCTCGGGTAAATGGCTTCCACCTACTCAAGTTTAATAGTGAACTCCCGTTCACGCACCTAAGATCTCCTGACAGCGGCATCAAATTTTAAGACCCCATATCTCATGGTGCCAAAACCAGAGCCCAAAACGTGTTGACCCCTTTCCGTTATTCTCTTGACCTTGAGAACCGGATTTTACACTAGCATTGTAACTGTTAGCTCGCTCGCGGTTAATCTGTAAAGAACTTTCGTAGGAAAAATTACAACAACTAGCCCGTAACCATGCTTACCCTTGCTTGCTCTCAAGCACACTCTCTATTTGGCCTAATTTTAAGCTATTTGCACCTTCCCCAAGACATTGAAGGGCCAGCCGACAGTCCCCCGAAGCGGAGGCGAAATCAGCAATTTTTTCCAGGACCTCACTCGGGACACTGTTGGGTCTGAACGCTTTATCTACCCTCTCATCTAGAATATCGATGATTTGACCTTTGCTGTAGGGAGAAAAACTGATAGTTCCGGGCGAGAAAACACTTCTGGCCCTGCTGCTCAAGTCTTCCAGGGAACTGAGCTCGTAGTTCACGGTCACCAGACTCAACCGGGAATCTGCTTTTTCCAACCTGGTAAGGTCGTAAATTACCTTTGACTTCCCGTTCCACTGGTCCAGTTCATCCAAAGCGATAGCCTTAGTTTATGGATCAGCATGAAAACAGGCCCCTATATTAAAAAACACACATCCCTTTTTTGCTATAGAACAGAACGAGCCTTGGGCGGAACGGCGAGGCCGTTGGTCCCATTCTTGACTAATAGAGTGTACATTATTCCGCGGTAAGCGATATAAATTCTTGTTTGCTCCGGGAGCTTGAAAATGCAATACTTCAGTAGAACCCTTCAGGTCAAGAAATGAGTGTGCTAATTATTTTAACAATGGGCAGCTTTTGTTAAAAATCGACCTTATTAGCTTTTCTCTATCTCGAGCCCGGAGTCGGTCTCCACGGCCTCCAGGTTCTCCCGAACCGTATCTTCCAGGGTCTTTCCCGAGCTAAACTTGGGCACTACCTTTGCCGGAACGTCAATCATCTTTCCGGTCTGAGGATTTATCCGTTCGGTCGCCTGTCTCGCCCGTGGCTCGAACTTGCCGAAGCCGGTAAACAATATATCATCGCCTTCCTCCAGTGCCTCGGTGATTATTTCTAACACAGAATCCAGAGCCTTCTTCGAATCCTTCTTCGTAAAACCGGTCTTCTCAGCCAGCCTGTCGACAAACTCGCCTTTGTTCATGTATAATACCTCCTTAGGGCAGTACTGGAATAGAAGGTAGGGTTGCCAGCGGTTAAAGTCAAGTCGGGGCAGGGTTAAACCCCTTCCAGTAGTTCGTTTAAGTCCTTATCCTTTTCCTTCAACCGGCGTTTCAGCAGGTCGGTGAAGTAGGCACTTCTGTTTTCTATCTGTTCCGCCTCGGAGTCGTGTTGTCTCATTTGGTCCTCGGATTTGACCTCGGAGAGACACTGCCGGACGAGGTTTTCCGGAAGTTTACCCTTAACTATTAGCTTGGCCAGCTTCTTGTAGTAGCCTTCGTTTTCCCCTGCTTCGTCCTCTAGTTTTTGTGTTAACTCGTTTACCCAAACGTTGACGCTTCGTTCCTGGCTTTCGGTTAGTGCCGGCTTCTCGTCCTCGGTGGCAAAGTAGGGCGGACCACCGAACTCCTCTATCTCCTCATTGGCCCGTTTTCCGGGGACGTAGTGGATGTACCAATCATTTTCCCCGTTATCCACCTCGGCCCAGCTCACGTTTTTGAGAAAGCCGGTTTCTTGTAATTCCTGATGAGCCGGTCCTAGGATCCGCT
>JAIPHN010000058.1 GCA_021735185.1 Candidatus Bipolaricaulota bacterium | reverse complement strand
GTTGGAGCTATATGGGGAATGACGGCATGTCTGTTCCTGCTGACTGCCGTGCTTTTTGGCTTAAAGATGGATTGGTGGTGGATAAGTGGGTTCATTTCTTTCGTGATCTCGCAGGCTTTAATAGTTAGCTACTGGCAGGGCGCAAGGTTTGGAACGGTTTTAAACGTGGTTATCCTGGTTGGAGTTATCCTCGGGTTCGGCGCCTGGAACTTCGATCGCAGGGTTCAGGGGGAAATTGAAAACGTTCTTGCGGGACCCAGCGCAGTCGAAGGAAGGGTAATTACAGAGGAATCGCTAGGACAACTTCCCCGGCCTGTTCGAAAGTGGCTGAAAAATGCCGGAGTCCCGGGTAGCGAGAGAATCCAGTACGTGAAGTTAAGGCAGAAAGGGGAACTAAGATTGAATCCGGATGGGAATTGGTCAAAGGTCAAAGCAGAGCAGTACGTGGATACGGTAAACCCTTCGTTCCTCTGGAAGGTGGATACCAGTCTGTTTTCGATACTGCCGGTAGCGGGGCGGGATAAATTTATTGCCGGCCGAGGTGACATGGAGATAAGACTGGCTTCCTTAATTCCAGTCGTGAATGAAAGGAGCAACGAAAAATTGGATCAAGCGGCGCTCCAGCGCTACCTGGCCGAAATAGGCTGGTACCCCACGGCAGCACTCAGTCCCCACATCACCTGGGAGAGAATTGACGACCTGACTGCAGAAGCGACTATGGAATACTCGGGTACTTCTGGTTCAGTTAAGTTTCATTTCAAGGAAGAGGGTGAGCTCGAGAGGATATCGGCGATGCGGTATAGAGGTTCATCCGAAAACGACGAGAAAAAAGAATGGTTTGGCGAAATTAAAGAGAGTAGGATTATCAGCGGAGTTAGAGTTCCGAGCAGGGTAGATATCTCCTGGGTTCTTGATGGAGAGGTCTTTACCTGGTATCGGTTTGAAGTAACTGGACTGGAATATAACCCCGGACAATAGCTTATCCAGGTTCCAGGGAAAGCTCCGGACCGGAAATACCCGGCCCGGAGTACGGTTATTATTCTATTTCAACGTCAACTACGTTTTCTTCGGTCAATGATTCACTGAGTTCTGCCTGAATGTGCAGTACTCCGTTTTCAAATTTGGCTTTGAGTTGATCGGAGTCCTTGATTTCTTCTGGTAAGCCAAACGACTGTTTGAACCTTCCGTAACGACGACCTCTGCTTATGTAATTTGCCTTTTCTTCTTTTTCTTCTTTTTCGACCTTACCGGAGACGATTAATTGGTCGTTTTTGGCTTTTATGTCGATCTGGTCTTTTGTTAAACCGGGAAGTTCGATTTCGTAATGAAGGGTTCCGTCTTTTTCGTAGATATCGGTATTACCAAATCTACCCAAGCTGTTATTTCCCAGGAATCCTTTTTCCAGATCCTGGAACAGATCGTCAAGCAAACCACCTTTTCCGAAAGGGGAAGGTACTCTATCCTTCTTTCGTTCTCTGTCAGATGGAAGAACCATATTTACACCTCCGATTTTTTTCTTGGATAGTATTTAGCAGACTAACCTTCACTCTGCTAATTTTATTTTAATAATTTTTTTCTTTTTGTCAACACCCCAAATCGGTAAATCCGGAACCACGTATAATTGCGGTGACTCGCGGCTGCACCGAGTTTTCTAACCGGTCTTTACGGTAGTCGATTTGTTGAGCGGGCTGGTGGCGTCATGGGTTTTCGGAGTCAAAAATGATTTCACTCTGGAGTTGGAGTGTATGAGGTTAGGGCCGGTCTTTAATCACCTAACTGGAGAGCCCACAATTATTAAAAGGAAATATTTTTGGCTTAGCAAAATGAGTAAGGTTAGGTTGAAGTGTCTGAAGCGAGAAAACGATTCGTAAGTTGGAAATGGGAGGAATTTACGCTTTGAACCCTCCCTCCAGGTAATGGCCTGGAGGGAGGGGTCACGTTGGCTTAATCTATTTTGACTTCAACGGTTTCTTTTTCTTCTTTTTCCGGTATCGGGGTCGTAATGTGAAGAACTCCGTTATCGAATTCGGCTGTAAGTTCCTCTGCGCTATCTATTCCTTTTGGTAGAGGATAACTTCTCTTTACTCTGGTCCTCTTATTCCGCCGGGCCAGGTAATTGCGTTCCTCGGCTTCGTTTTCCTCTGTTAACTCTCCCACTATGAGTAATTTATTTTCCCTGGTCTGGACTTTGATCTCCTCTTTAGTGAATCCAGGAAGTTCCAATTTATAGTGGAGTGTCCCGTTCTCTTCGTAGATGTCGGTATTCTCGAATCGAGACGATCCCGTGCTTGTTTTGCCGGTGTTCAGGTCGTTGATTAGTTTGCCGAATAAACTGCTCCCGAAAAACGGTGCGGTAGATCTATTTCTTGGACTGATCGCTATTTTTCTCATGTTTTCATCTCCTTCAGGGTGATATTATTAGATTAGCAGAGTAACCATCACTCTGCTAACTCAATATTATTCGACGCGCTTGCTTTTTCAAGGGCGGTATTTTGGTTAAAATTAGTTCTGGTGAAGTTTAATAGCTTTGCCACCAAAACTTGCCGAGGAAGCCCCGGAGCTTGCCCTGGGGGGTTCTCAGCTAGTATTGGTAATTGACCTGATTGGAGGAGTATTTATGAGAAAATGGGAGATTAGACTGGTATTTCCGGATGATTCGCATTTCAACAAAGGTAATCGAACTGTCAGGAGCTATACTCATAAGTTCAACCGTTCGGAGTGTGAAGACGTTTATCGGGTTGTAGAAAGGTTCGACAGAGAAGTATTTACCGGCCTGACTGGTGAAGACCTAATCAGAATGACCTCGGAGGAAGAAGTGTCGCTGGGAGGGTTAATTAACCTCCATAACGCGGGGGCGATTAAAAAAAGGTCGAACGTAGGAGAAATGCTGGCAAAAATTGAATCCGGTAGAGAAGTGGTGATGCCGGGTGGTTTGCCGAACGTGAAAGTAGTAAAGATTAAAGGGGGAGAATTGGTCCTGTTTGACGGACACCATTCAACGCTGGCTTATATGTTTGCCGGGAGGAAGTATCTCGACCAGGTTCCCCATTTACGTGTGACCTATTCCAAAGGAAGAGGAGTGGGAGAGGAGGAGTGTCACGTTTTTTACGGTGAACATCGCAAGAAATTTCCAGGCAAGGATTGGCGATCCTATACCCTCAACTGGTCCAGCTCGAGTGAGAATCAACTCGAAAAGCGGGAACAGGAGAATATGGCTCAACTCCTGGAGGCTCTGAAATCAGACCCCGACTTCAATCCAGAGCAAGGATAATATCCGGTGATCGTTCTAAGGTTTATCGAATGAACGGATTAAAAATTAGACTATATGCGAAACCCGGACCCATTCTCTAAACTCCGATGATACCTCCGTAAGCAATAGATAATTGCACTTCGGCACCTTCTTCGACTACGGATTAATTGTATTACTGGTACAGTTTACTTTCGGCTTCCCTAATTGCTCTCTCGGGATCCGGGTCATCCTGCGATTCCAGTACGGTAGCACCGTAGTTCAATTTCAAAGGAATGTCCAGGGAGTCAGAGTTAGAGTTTAACTGTGAAATTTGAGTGCTAATCCTGGTTTTTACTTCGTCCGAGGCGCCTGACGTCCGTGGCAGAATAATCATGAACGTCTTTTCAGAAATTCGGAAGATCAAATCAGACCTACGAATTGCGCTTTTCAGGCTAGAGATCAATCGGTTCAGTAGTTTAGAATAATCGTCAGAACCGTAATTTTTTTTGACCTTAGCATAATTGGAAAGTTTGATCACGAGAAAAGTTATATCGTGTCCATTCTCGCAATAGCCCTTCAAACGTGGCTCCAGTATTTGATCGAAGTATTTGCGATTGTGAAGATGGGTTTCTCGGTCAAAAAAACCGGGTCCTTCATCAGAGGTACCGATCGAATCAACTTCGGGAAGTGAGAATTGAGAAAAAAATTCTCCCCCCCGATCGTCCTCTTCGTATATTGGTGCCGTAAAATGAACTACGGTACCTTTCCCTAATTCGGAATCAATCCAGATTTCTCCTCCGTTGTCCTCGACTATTCTCTTGCAGATGGCAAGCCCGGCACCAGTCCCGTTTTTGGTCCCGTCGGGTTTGAGCACGTTAAAGATCTCAAATATTTTTTCCCGGTATTCTTTTGCAATACCTTGCCCGTTGTCCTTTACAAATAATTTTATATTTTCGCCCGGTGGAGTCCTCTCATAGCCCACGATAACCCTCCGCGGTGGGTCGTTGAACTTCAATCCGTTATGGATGAGGTTTCGTAGAAGTATCTTCATTTGAGAGGGATCAAAGTATACTTTCGGAAAGCCGTCCTGAACTTCAACCGTCAGACCCCCCATGGTTTTTTTGAATTCTTGAGTTAATCTCTTTACGATCCCGGGGACCTGTAATAGCTGGAAAGAGTTATTTCCTCTTAGTTGAGAAAGATCGGAGAGATCCGACAGGAGGGATTCCATCCGTTTGGCGTTTTCTTTGACCTTGCCAAGCCGACTTCGAGATTTTTTGGGCAAGTCCGATTCGTGCTTCAATTGAAGTATGTCCATATAGGAACCGATGGATCGGACCGGTTCCTGGAGGTCGTGAAATATGGTTTGAATTAATTCCTCCAGATCCTGGTTCTTCTTGCGTATTCTCTCAAGTTTGGTTTTGAGTTTCTCCAGCTGTCTCTCGGTAATTTCTTCAAATATAAGTACCGTTTTACCTGTACCTTCGCGGGTTTCGGGGATAATTGCCGTTCGGATGTTACCCTCTACCCTGTTGCCCGATTTGGAGAGTAGTTCGACGTAATTTTCGTAAAAACGGTCGTGGTTTTCCGTACTCTCTATTTTTTCTCTGATCTTCTCTCGAAAGACAGCTGAGACTAGCTTATCCACCCTCCGGTTCGTCACTTCCTCGGGTTCGTATCCAAGCAGGGTTTCTATTCTGTCGTTGCAGCTGAGGATGGTACCTTCCCGGTCGAGGATCAATGCCAGGCTGGGAATCTTTTTAAATATTTTCCGGTACGATTCATTTACATCTTTATTTACGTTTTTTTTATCCATTCGTTGAATTCCAGTGTAATATTATGATATTTAAAGCATTAAAAGCGTAAATAGTTTGTTTTGCTGAAAAGTTGTGACCCGAAATAATCCTGGAGCGATTGCCCAACTAAAAACTTTTAAACGCGTGTTGGGTTTGTATAGAGTTCTCGGGTCCGCCGACAATTAATTTCGATCGGGAATCTCGCAGATTGACCAGTAATTATTGACGACATCTATTGTCTTGACGAATTCAGAGAAATCGATTGGCTTGGTTATGTAGCCGGCTGCACCCGAGTTGTAAGACCGTGCGATGTCCTTGTCTCGCTTTGAAACGGTGAGAACTATCACGGGTATCGGGGCCAGTTTTTCGTCGTCTTTTAGCTCTTTCAGAACTTTTCGTCCGTCCATCTTTGGCAGGTTGAGGTCCAGCAGAATTATATCCGGAAGTGGACTGCCTTTTTCGTTTGCTTTATCCTTTAATCGCTTTAACGCGGCTTTTCCCTCTTTGGCGACCTCCAGCTCACATTCCTTCTCGGCCTGGTTGAGGGCTTCCCGGGTAATATCGATATCTTCCTCTCTATCTTCAATAAGAAAGATCGAGAATAAATTGTTTGAATTATTCATAAATATATACACCTACATTGACTTGTTATTATACTGGACCTCAGTAAGGATTGTACGGATATTGATTTCTTTTTAAAGGTTTATCGTGGACTCTTTTGCCTCGTAGAAGTCCTTCTCCCTTATTTCGAGTTTCTCGTCTTGATTGAGTACCCGTCGTATTGCGAGAAGCGCGGCTTCCTGGCAGATAGATTCGATATCCGCCCCTACCAGGCCTTGGGTCTCTTCAGAAAGTTCCCGAAAATCAACATCGGCTGAAACCGGTTTTTCTCTGGTATGAACCCCGAATATTTCCTTTCTTGCTTCCAGGTTGGGTTTCGGTAGTTCCAGCTGGACGTCGAAGCGGCCAGACCGAAGAAGTGCCGGGTCTATTATATCTGGCCGGTTTGTCGCCCCGATCACTACGACCCCGTGAAGTTCCTCGGTCCCATCCAGTTCTACGAGCAGCTGACTTACGACGCGCTCTATCACCTGATTACCTTCGCCTCCTCCTCTTTCCGGCGTGAGGCTATCTATTTCATCGAAAAACAGTACACAGGGTGCTGCCTGCCTCGCTTTTTTGAATACTTCCGTTATCTTTCCTTCCGATTCCCCCACCCACTTGGAGATAAAGTTCGACGCGTTAACGGAAATGAAGTTAGCTTTTGATTCGTTAGCGACTGCTTTCGCCAGAAGGGTTTTTCCCGTTCCCGGTTCTCCATATAGCAGGACGCCTTTCGGTGGCTGTGTCCCGGCTTCTTCGAATAAGTCCTCGTGCTCGAGCGGCCACTGAATAATTTCGACAAGGTTCTGTTTGATCTCGTCCAGACCACCAATATCCTCCCAGTTGACTTTGGGAATCTCGCTGAAAATTTCTCTAAGAGCCGAAGGGTCAGCCTCTTTTAGAGCTTTGCGGAAATCCTCCTTCGTAACTACCAGGTCCCGGAGGGCGGAATAAGGTATACCCTGGTCTTCGAAATCAACTTCCGGGAATATTCGCCTGAGCGAAGCCATGGCTGCTTCTTTTGCCAGGGATTCGAGATCGGCACCTACAAAACCATGAGTGGCTTCGGCCAGCTCATCCAGGGAGATCTGATCGGAAAGAGGCATCGGCCTGGTATGTATCTGAAGGATTTCTTTCCGCGCGCCCCTGTCGGGTACGCCGACTTCTATTTCCCGGTCAAACCTTCCCGGCCTGCGCAGCGCCGGATCGATGGAATCGGAAATATTTGTAGCGCCTATCACGATTACTTCCCCTCGCGACTCCAATCCGTCCATCAGGGAGAGCAGTTGAGCAACCACCCTTTTTTCCACCTGTTTTTCCCCGCTGAGTTCCGTTCTTTTGGAGGCGATCGCGTCCAGCTCGTCGATAAATATGATGCTGGGCGCCGCCTCTTCTGCATCGCTGAAGATATTTCTCAGCCTCGCTTCGCTTTCCCCGTAGTACTTACCCATTATCTCCGGTCCACTTATGTTGAAAAAACTCGCGTCGGTCTCGTTGGCCAGTGCCCGTGCCAGAAGAGTCTTGCCCGTTCCCGGTGGACCGTGTAATAGAAGACCCTTCGGGGGTTCGACTCCGAGCTTCTGGAAGATTTCCGGGAACTTCAGTGGTAATTCTATCATTTCTCGCAGGCGCCGTATTTCGCGATCCAGCCCGCCAATATATTCGTACGTCAACTCTCCGCCGGCTTTCTTCTTTCTTTCCGGTTCGTTAATTCTCAGTTCCGTGGTCTTATTTAATAAGGCAGGCCCCTCTGGGTCCAGATCCTGTACGAGGAAGTCCTGCTTGTCCGAACCAAAAAGCTCCACCCGGACGACGTCTTCTTCGGTTGCCGGATGGTTTGTCAGTGTCGATAAAATGTACTTCTTGTCTTCTTTATCCAGGTTTACGTTGAATAGGGGTTTTAAGGTCACTTTTTTGGCCGCGGTTGCCGGAAGTTTCCTGACCTGGACTTTTTCGTCCAGCCCTACCTCGGCGTTACTTCTCCCCAGCCCGTCGATCGAAATAGTTCTTTCTCCCCGGTTATCGATTTTTGCCGGTAAGGCCTTTA
>JAIPHN010000057.1 GCA_021735185.1 Candidatus Bipolaricaulota bacterium | reverse complement strand
GAATGGAATACCCATAGAAGATATGGAATTTATCCAGTTTCATCCGACCGGCTTAAAAGATAAGGGAATTCTGATTACAGAAGCGGCTCGCGGTGAAGGAGGTTACCTCAAGAACGACAGGGGAGAACGGTTTATGAAAAGGTACGAACCTGAAAATATGGAACTAGCGCCGCGGGACAAGGTTGTAAGGGGGATGCAACGGGAAATTAACGAGGGGAGAGGGATAAACGGAGAAAATTACCTCCATCTGGATCTGACCCACCTTTCCAGAGAAAAAATAAAGCGAAAGTTGCCGACGATCAGAGAACTTGCTTTAGACTTTGCCAACATCGATCCGGTAGAGCAATCAATACCGGTTCAGCCGATGGCGCACTACTGCATGGGCGGAGTACCGACCGACATCGAGGCTCGGGTCCAGAGTAAGGAAATAGGTGTTGCCTGGGAAAATCTGTACGCAGCAGGTGAGGTAGCCTGTGTGAGTGTCCACGGGGCAAACAGACTGGGAACGAACTCGTTGCTGGAAGCGGTGACATTTGGCAAAAGGGCCGGCCGATTTGCAGCCCAGCAAGCAAGTAGTTCGGACGGGGTGGAAGTTGATGAAGCGGTTGTGAGCAAATACGGTTCAAGGATCGAGTCTTTGTTGGAGAACGAGGGATCTGTTAAAGTTTCCGAATTACGGGATCGGTTGAAGAGGATCATGACGGAGAAATGTGGGGTTTTCCGGTCTGGGGAGGACCTGAAAGAGGCGCTGAACCAAATTTACCAGCTACAGGAGGATTATGACGGAAAACTGGTCGTAGAAGACTCAAGTCAGAAATTCAATACCGAGTTAAAAATGGCCCTGGAGCTGGGAAACATGCTGGATTACTCGGAAGTTATTGTCGAGGCGGCGCTTGCCAGAGAAGAAAGTCGAGGAGCTCATTTTAGAACTGACTATCCTGAGCGAAATGATTCGGACTGGTTACAGCATTCGTTACTTCACAGGGACTCGACCGGCGAGATCAGGCACCAGTACAGAGAAGTTGACACCTAGAAACTGAAATATAAGTAAGAGGCGATAACTTTGGAAATAGTTTTTGAAGTAAATAGATATAATCCGGAAACGGAAGAAGGGAATTTCTATCAGGAGTTCTCTTTTCCAGTAGATCATGGCGAACTGGAGGAATTGACCGTACTTGAATCCTTAATCAAGCTGAAAGAAGAAAAAGACGGAAGCTTGACCTTTCGTCACTCCTGCGGTCACGGGTCCTGTGGTTCTTGTGCCATGTTGATTAACGGGGAAAACCGATTAGCCTGTAAGACTCATTTGATTGATTTAGTTTCCGAAAATGAGACAAGGATAAAAGTTTCCCCCCTGCCGGGGTTTCCAGTAATAAAGGACCTGGTGGTTGAACTGGAATCGTTTTTTGACCAGGACGAGGAAGTAAAACCCTATTTAATTGCCGAAAATGGTTCTGAGACCGAGGAAGAAAGACTCCAGACGCCGGAGGAGTTGGGACAAATTCAGGAAGCTACAGAGTGTATCATGTGTGGAGCCTGCACTTCGGCCTGTCCGACCTACTGGGATAATAAAAAATACCTCGGCCCCGGAGCCTTCGTTAAGGCTTTTCGGTGGGAAAGAGATAGCCGGGATGAGGGGGGAGAGGAAAGGATGGACTTTCTGGACGATAGCCGCGGCGGGGTCTGGGGCTGTAACAAAGTTTTTAATTGCGAAGAAGCCTGTCCAAAGGACATAGATACGGTAGGAATAATTGACCTGTTAAAACGAGAAGCTCTGGGATTTTAGATCGGTTAACTGCAGTTTGTAACTCAAATACTTATCTAGTCGTGAGCGAGCCAAAAACCTGCTGTATCCCAGATTAGCTGGTAGTTTTATCCAGCCAGAAGTCGAAAGACCGGGCGGGAGCAAATACATCCAGCCCTGTGGATCTTTCTTCCCCGGAATTTTCGATTCTGTGCGGTTCGTTAGCAGGAAAATGGACTGAATCGAACTTCTCGAGCCTGAACTTTTCTTCCTCCGTATAGACCGTAAATTCCCCCTCCAGGACCACAGTGACCTGTTCGTTTTCGTGCTGGTGCATTGGAGAGGAGTGACCGGGAGGTTTGTCGAACCACTCGAAGGAAAACGCTTCGCTTCCGGCAAGCGATGTCCTGTTCCAGTCTTCCTCCGGCTGGTACTTTTCGGCTTCTTCAAATCGAACCACTTTCATGGAAATCACCTCTGGTAAAATTGGCCTAAAATTCTTAGTCGTCTTTCCAGTCCGGTCCTTTCGCAAATCGCTAACCCCTGCTTTCCCGGAGCTAGCCGAAAACACTCCAGTTCCCTGGAACCCCACTCTTCTTTTATAAAAGATCAAAGTGTATTTGCAATTGTTTTTCTAGAGGCCCCGGCCCTTGGGGCGGGGTTATTGACTTTTCTTTACGTAAGTCGGGATCGGGACCGATTTCGTATTTGGATAAAGAACTCGAGTTATTCGATATCTATCAGGCAATGCCCACGCCTCCGGGGATAATTCGAGGCAGATAAATTAGCCAGTATTTCCAGGCGGCCCAATCGTAGTTTCTCCCGCTAGTTCCTGTCACCCGAACTGTAAGAATTTGCCCAGGGCACCGGCGATTAATCCTCCCAGTATCGGGACGACGAATGCCGAGAGAAACCGGAGCACTGAGAACCTCCAGCCGAGAAATGCTACTTCGTAAGGAACCCTGGTAAGGGCTACACCTATACTCGCGGATAGGATCATAGTCATGACCTGACCGATGCCCGAACCGGCTTCGAGAAGAGTGGCGGCGATCGGGTATATCGTAAACGGCGCTCCCGGTGTAACGGCTCCTACGCCCCAGGCTATGAGGTAACCTTTGATACCGCTCGCCGGGCCCAGGTAGTTCGAGACTACTTCCTGGGGAACTAGTACCCGAAGGAAACCGGCGACCCCCAGAGCCAGCAGGAGTAACGCCCAGACGCTGCCGAGGGTCCCCAGGCTGGATTTTAAACCCTGGAATACTCCGTCTACGCCCTGGAGGAACCAGGTAAGTAGTCCCAGGAGCGAAAAGATTCCAAGCATTATTGCCGTGTTAATGTTCATCGTTTCTTTCCTTGATGGAAATGACTGGGTCACCCGGTTAACCCGTAGCAACCCGCTTATAACCGAGGTTCAGATTCAGACTTCGACCCAGATAGTTCTCCAGCCGTTCGTCTACGGCTGATGCAAGCCCTTCTTTGAACGTTTCAGCGCTGTATTCGGCAGAAACTCCGACGATCTTCTGAAAGAAAAGACCGGTTTTTTCCACGGTGAATTCCGTAAGTTCGACCCCCGCGTCGGTCATCGCTGTTTGGGTTAACTCGCGCAACTTTGCTACCCGATGGCCCTTCCGTCGCACTTCCCAGGTCATCGTACCCAGAAAAACGGCAATTACCGTCACCAGGACCAGAAGGACGAATATTCGACTTCTCGTGGCCTTCTCCGCTCCCTTTTGCTCGTACCACCTACCGGGCTTGTAGCCCTGAAACCAGAGGGTGAAGGTTCCGGCGAGATTGATGCTGACGAGGTTAATTAGCAGTATAATGGACGCGCTCGCGGCGATTTCCAGGCTTACGGTAGCGATCCCTATTCCCACGGCGGCGGCCGGAGGTAAGAGTGCAACGGAGATCATCACCCCTACCAGAGCGGAATTTATTCCGGCTGTTAAAGAGAAAGCGCCGGCCAGGCCGGAACCAAGGGCAACAACCAGACTGAGGAAACCGGGATTTATCTGGTGGGTTACCTGTGACAGCGAGAGAAGGTCCAGGTTGGCGGGCAGCATAACGGATAAAGCCAACCTGCTAAACGCGATGCTGCTGACAACGGCGAGGAGTACCCCGAGTAGCTGTTTCTTTACCCCTGAGTAGAATAGAGGTTGGTCGTTTATTATCGTTCCGACGCAACTTGCCATTGCGGGACCGATGAGTGGAGCAATAACCATTGACCCTACAACTATTGCCGCGTTATCCAGGAGTATACCGGCTGAAGCAATTATCGATGCAGCCAGCAGCAGGAGATAATAAGTGGGAGAGGAGGGAGAAAGGTTTTCCGCGCTCGCCTTTAGCTCCTGTCGGGCTACCTTGGTCTCGTCTACTTCTTCCGATTCCCTGTAGCGCTCCTTAAGCTCCTCGAACTCCCGGGCGACTATTGCTTCCGCTTTGGTAACGATGGTGAACCCGTTCTCTTCCAGGCCCGAGTTTCTGAGTTCATCCAGAATTTCTTCCACACCCTCTTTTGGAATGGGGAAGAACAATACGTCGCTGTACTTTCTCTGGGAGGTCTCAGGACTTATAACGTAGTCTATTCCTTTCTCGGTCAACAGATCGACTATTTCGTCTTTTTTTCCTTCAGGAATTACCGCCTGGATTAGCCGCATATTCTTCTTCCCACCTCCAAAGTCTTTACTACTGGAGTCGCATTGGTATCGACACGATCCCCAGCCAGATGATACTAAGATTCGCACCGACAAGTATCAATAAATACGACAGAAAATATCTCTCACACATTTGGTTTTTACATTGTCTTTACGGTTTATGTACAAAGTACCGGGAATTTTGTTTTTTTCGTAACCTTTTATTTCTGAGTTCGGGTTTTTCTACTATATTCGCGGTTTTCTTATCTCTTCGTCCTATATTTTTTGCAGAAGGACCTTAAGTAAGCTATCATCAATAAAACATCGTGAGGTTTCTGTTTTTGTTTTGCAATTAGCATTTATCCTAAAGGCATGGTTGCGGTGCCTTTTATTATTCTCGTTCGAGGTTTTTATTCGAGAAAGTTATCGGTAACGGGAGGTAAAACATGAGAGTTATAATTGCCGGACTCGGTGATATAGGAACTCAGCTTGCTGCGGACCTGACTACCCGCGAGGGGTTTGAGCTTGTACTTATAGATCAGGACGAAGAAAAATGTGAGGCGCTTTCGGGCGAATACGACGCTCTGGTACTTCACGGTGACGGAACGGAACCCGAACTCCTGGAAAGTGCCGGAGCCAGACAGGCGGACGCTCTTATAGCTACCACGGATTCCGATGCCTTAAATATGGTAATTGCCGTACTCGGTAAAAAATTCGACGTTTCCAGGGTCGTGGCTAAACTCAATAAAACCAGCCTCAGGACAACTGCCCGGGAGTTAGGAGTCGATCATGTAATCTCGCCAAAAATATCGGCGGCAACCGAGATATCCAGCCTTCTTCACGGATACGACATCCTGGACTTTTCCCTGCTTGTTCAGGGGGGAGCGAGGCTGGTCGAGATATCTCCCGGAGAACTGGCAAACGAGAAGATAAAAGATATAGATCTTCCAGAAGGAACGTTAATCACCTCCGTTCTTCGAGAGGGTGTGGCAGTAATCCCTCGTGGAAATACAGAGTTAAACGAAAGCGACATCCTGATTATAATAACAGAAAACGAGAAAAAGGAGGATAACATAAAGGAGCTTTTTGGTGAGCTCCAAACCGGCCGACGTCCCGATCAAATTTGATACCTGGTTTTTGCTGTCCTGGCTCGGAAAGTTCCTCTATCTCAGTTCTTTCACCACGTCGTAATCGCTGTTCAGTTTTTGCCTGCCCCCTGCGTTACCTGGAAACTGATTTAACCTTAAACTATTAGTAGTAGACAGGATCCCCGCAGCCAGGTTAGTGGCAACCTTTCTGAAAACGTTTATCGCCAGCTTCCCGGGTAGAGTGCCACCAGTACCGGCGTGATTTCCAGCCTGCCCAGCCACATATTGACTATTAAAATTAGTTTCGAAACGGGGTGAAGGTCCGGTGAAGTTAAGCCGACGGACATCCCTACCGTTCCTTCGGCGGAGGCGACCTCAAAGAGGGAATTTACCAGGCTGGTTCCTTCCAACCATAGCACGGCCAGCGTTGATATGACCAGTATCAGTAAATACGAAAGGAAGAAGGCAATTATGGACTCCGCTTCCTCTTTCCCAACCGTAATATTTCCAAACCTGAGAGGTAGCTTTGCTTCTTTCGGTAGAAGTGACCGAAAGAAGACCAGTCTAATTAACCCTAGAAGAATTAACAATCGAAATAGCTTGATACCTCCGGCAGTCGATCCCGTACCTCCCCCGATAATCATGAAAAGTATAGTGACGAACTTGTCCCCGTCGGGAAGGGCTCCCGTCGGGACAGTATTGTATCCTGTAGTGGTTATGGCTGTGGTAGTCTGGAAAATGCCGGGAACTACGTTTGCCGGGCTGGGACCGAAACTGATAATGAAGACCAGCGACCCGAGGAGTACCAGCGCTATCAGAGCCTGGACCTGATGGTCCTCGAAGAACTCTCGAACTTCGCCTTTTACTGCCAGGTAATAAAGCGGAAAGCTGATAGCACCCAGTATCATGAAGAGGGTTACGGTCATCGAAATTGCTTCGCTATTGTAAAAGCCGATACTTTCTGAGTAGAGGGAAAACCCGCCCGTTGGAATTGTCGTCAAGATGTGAATCAGCGCGTCGTACAACCCCATTCCTGCGAGGTAAAAAGCCACAAAACCCAGGGTAGTTAGGGATATGTAAACTTTTATCACAGCTTTTGCCGTCGATATCACGCTGCCCTGGATGTTGGCTTCACCGAACTCGGACGCGTAGAGTTTAAACGCGCTTTTGCCTGGTCTCAGGAGTATGGCCAGGGTGAGGACGATAATACCCATCCCTCCGAGCCACTGAGAATAAGCTCGGAAGAAGTGAAGTGACGGGGAGAGCGTTGTTTCATTAACCATTGTCAGTCCGGTGGTGGTAAACCCGGACATTGCCTCGAAAAGGCCGTCCAGGAAGGTTTTAATGGGAAGAAACGGAACCGCTCCGACAAGGCTAAACAGGAGGTAAACCAGCGCGGTAACGATCAGAGCGTCGATCAGATTCATCTCCTCGCTGTTAAAGAAATCCAGGTGCCAAACCCCAAAACCAATTACTATCGAACCGAAGGAAAGCCCCCCAAATAATTGCGTATAAAGAAACTCCCGGAACAGAATCGAAACGAAGAATGGAACGAGTAGAAGGAGCCCCAGTAGTCCAAGGGCACCGAATAGTTCGTGGAGTACGTTATGCCAGTTTGCCGTTCTTAAATGTTCGCTAATCTTCATTGGTCTGGTCGAAGCTTTGTCTGGTTTGGGGTTCCTTTATCAAATGGCTTATCCCGTTTACCTCGTTTACTCGGCCAAATATCGTGATCAAAGCGTTCACCCACCTGTAAATTGCCTATTTATGGCTGCCTGAAGTATGATTGTGGTTTGCAAAAAGCAAATTACCTGCTAATATTACCAAAAATAACCGAGAAACCAAAGGGCAAGCACGGCATTATTTTTCTACAGGTCCCGCATTTTGGTCCGACTTGTTGACTTTAACTCTCCTGGATTTTTGATAGTTGCTACCTCAACTCAGTTATTTTACCAGGGCGGATTTATCGCTCTGGTCTTCCCTGCCCCTGCCCCTTATCTGTCTGGCTACCGGGTTACCACTACTGCCGAGTTTTTAAATGTTAAATCAGTTGCCGGGTAAGGGACAGGGGCTTGTAGAAAAATGATAAAGTTAACCTTAATGAATTAAGCATCGCTTTCATACGATCGTGAAGGGGTTGAGTTCAATTTATTTTTGGGAATTGAAGTCGGGAAAACTTCGCTGGCACGCCTGGTTAAGTGGGCTTAACGAGGTCCGATAACGCCTTCATCAATCCTTTACCCCAGGCAACCATTTTGT
>JAIPHN010000056.1 GCA_021735185.1 Candidatus Bipolaricaulota bacterium | reverse complement strand
ACGGAGGTTGCTCCGTGTCGCTTGCTCAGCCGCTTGTGATCTTCGCCGAGTATCATTGGAAAATGAGCAAACTCCGGTGGTTCCAGCCCCAGGGCTTCGTAGACGAGAATCTGTTTCGGCGTATTGTTCAGATGGTCGTCGCCCCGCATAACGTGACTTATACCCAGCTCCGAATCGTCCACAACGCAGGCAAAGTTGTAGGTGAAACTCCCGTCGGATCGTCTTATGACGAAGTCTTTGAGGTCTTCCGACTCGTAGTTTACTTTACCCAGGACCAGATCGTCGACTAGAACCGTCTCTCCCCGGGGGATGCGAAACCAGAGAGCACCTTCGGACTCGTAGGCTCTGTCCTTTTGAAGGAGTAAATCCGCCTTTTCCCGGTAGTAGTTTAACCTTTCCGTCTGGCGGTAGTATTCGTCCCAGCTTAGTCCCATCCAGGACAGAGACTCTTCTATCTGTTCAATCGATTCTTCAGTGGACCTGGTTTGGTCAGTGTCTTCAATCCTTAAAATAAAGTCACCGGAATTGCCTTTTGCGAATAACCAGTTGAAAAGAGCTGTCCTGGCTCCACCGACGTGCAGGTGGCCCGTCGGTGAAGGGGCAAATCTTACTCTAATTGACATCTTCTGTTGTCTCCTTTTGTTCTTTTAAGTCTCATCCGTTAACCGGGTTTTGATTCCCTCGGCGGCGATCATTCCCGTGATTGCCGAATACACAATACCGCGAGAGTGTCCCGAGGCGTCACCGGCAACGTAAAAGCCGTCCATATCAGTCTCCAGGTCTCGGGAAACGTCGTATTTGGTATCGTAAAATTTGATCTCGGGGGCGTAAAGAAGCGTGTTGTCCGACGTTACGCCTTCGATTATGTTATTTAATCTTTCCAGCCCTTCGGTCAGGTTGACCGTGACCCGATCGGGTAAAGCCATGGATATATCCCCGGGAGTATGCTCGGAGAGCGTCGGTTTATAAGGAACTCTCCCGATCCGTTTATCCGTAGATCTCCTGCCGTCTTTTAAGTCCTTGAGACGCTGGAGAATTGGCTCGCCGCCGCCAAGAGTATTTGCCAGCTTAGCGATAGATCTGCCGTATTCGGTGGTATCCTCTATCGGATCCGTCAGGGTAATCCGGGAAAGGAGGGCGAAATTGGTTACCTCCGACTCGTTCGAGTTCTCGGCGTGACCGTTGATCAAGGTGAAGTCCTCGTAGGGTTCTTTCACTACAAAACCGCGGGGATTCGTGCAGAAAGTTCGAACCATGTCGTCGTAAGTCTCCGTCCTCAACCTAAATTTAGCATCGTACATTACTTCCTCAATAGGTTGATATATTTCCGCGGGAAATTCTACCCTGATACCGACATCTATTGGCCCGTACTTGGTCTGAATCCCGAGGGAGTTCGCGACTTCTCTAAGCCAGTAGGCACCAGATCGACCCGGAGCGGCTATTACGTACGGCGCGACGTATTCCTCCTGATCGGTGGTCAAAGTATATTTACCCTTGTCGTAACTTATTTCTTCGACTTTAGCTTCCAGTTCCACTTCCACCCCGTGTTCCAGCAGGTGCTGGTAGAAGTTGTCGATTACTTCTCGAATCTTTTTCGTTCCGATATGTCTCTGTTTGCCGGGGATGAATTCTATGCCGTATTTACCGGCCTTTTTCTTTAATTCCTGGAGGCCCGATTTGGATTCGCCGGAATAGGTACTGCCTCCCCCGAAGTCGGCGAAGATTCGATCTATCTCGTCTATATAAGGTTCGAGTTCGCTCCCCTGTCGGTTAAACGTGGTGGGGTCTCCTCCTATTTCGGGAGTCAGGTTGAGCTTGCCGTCGGAGAAAGCTCCTGCTCCTCCGACGCCGTACGTGATACTTTCTCTTTCCTTCGGCGGTTTGCCCCTTTCAAGGATGGTTACGTCCAGATCCTCACCGATAAACTTGCTTCCCCCGAACATGCCTGCGGGCCCGGCGCCGACGAGTAAGACATCCCGTTCTTTCATGATTTGATACTCCTTTTTTTGTTAAAATCCGAAATAGTGGAAGCTAACTCCCCGTTAATTAGTTCGGTCAGGTCTTCTATTACGAAGTCGGGCGTAGCTTCTTCGACTTCCTCCTCTGCGCCGTTTTTCCTCCAAACCACCGGTAGGTCGGCGTTATTGGCTCCGAGGACGTCGTACTGCAACGAGTTCCCGACGTAGATAGCTTCTTCCCCGTCGATATTTAGGTCCGCGAGAGCTACTTCAAATATCTTCGGGTCCGGCTTTGCCAGGTGATGCTCGCCGCTGACAATTATCGAATCGAACCAGTTACCGATTTCCAGTTCTTCGATTTTACTCCGCTGAAGGCTTGAAGGTCCGTTCGTCAGCAGCCCCAGCTTAAATTTGTCGCGTAATTCTTCAAAGACCCCGGGTACTTCTGGAAATAGCGAAAGAGAACTTTCGCGGAGATCCGAAAATTGTTTACCTAAATCGATGATCTCACTTTCGCTGTATTTGTTGTTGTCCTCCAGGAAGAACCAGAATATTCTCGTTCTGAACTCGAGATCCGGACGATCTACCTTCCCGTCTATTGCTTTATCAAATTCAACTCCAAATCCTTCCTGATACGAGGAAGGCGTAATCGGAAGTTCCGCTGTATCGTCCGTTTTGAAAGTATTGAGCAGGTGCTCTTCCAGATCCGTATCGTAGCTACACAGAGTACCGTCGAGGTCAAAAATTAACGTGGATAGTGAATTAAGTACCATTTGAATTGAATGCTCCTTGCAATTGATATTGCTCGACCGGTATAAGATATTATGGGGGTAGGTGAGCTCCGTCAACCGTTATTAAATTATGAAAATTATAAGTGGAGAGAAAAAAGGGCGAAAAATATTCGGACCAGGCCCGGAAGCCGTTAGGCCAATGCGGCAACTGGTGCGCAAGGCTCTGTTCGATATACTGCGAAACGTCGTACCCGAGAGTGACTTTCTGGACCTCTTTTCCGGGACCGGCGGCGTAGGCCTGGAAGCGCTTTCCCGTGGCGCAAATCGTGCTGCGTTCGTCGATAACCTTCATGAATCGATTAGAATGATCGGGAAAAATATAGAAAAACTTGAGTATCAGGACAAAACAACCGTCTATGAAATGGATGTAAAGAATGCACTTGAGAAATTCAAGCTGAGGGACAGGCGCTACGATTTGGTCTTCCTCGGTCCGCCTTATGGAGAAGGACTGACTGTTAAAACCTTACGGAAGTTCAAAGGGACAAATATAGTTAGAGATTGGGGAATTATCGCCGGGGAGGTATTTTTCAAGAACGATTTACCGGAAAAGTTTGGAAAAATAGAACTGATAGATTCTCGAGACTACGGGCAGTCCAGACTCGTTATTTATCGTAAAAAGCCGGAATAACCCGATAAAAAGGGGTTCAAGCTACAGGTAGTAGGTTAAATGAACCAGAATCCTGTCCAATTCGGCCAATAGTGTAATGTACATGGCCGCTTACCGGAAAGACTATCTTGAACCTGTGACTAACAGTTTGATTCTCCAGCTAGATCTTTATAGATCATTTTAAAATATATTCCCTCGATACCGCCCTGCAAGTCTTCCGAGAGAAACCCGAAGAAATCTTTCTGGAGTGGAGGGTTTTCTAAAAAAATGGTTTGACATACCAGGGGTTTATTGTTATACTACTCTCAAGTTATAAATACCCTGAAAATCCATTTGTAGACTGGATTATAGTTGTGTATGCTGTCGATAATTATTGAGTAGTTGAGGGTAATTTTTACGAATATTTTTTGAATATTTTAAGTTTAATTAATCTTTTAACTTAGCAAATTTTTTATACCAAAAGGAGGTATGAAACAATGAAATGGGGCGAAAATTCTAACAAAGCTGGTGAAAAGGTCACTGAACTGGTCGGTAAAGTATTTGGTGCGAGGGGTCTTTCTATTCTTTTAGGTATTGCAACATTTGCGTTGTTGGTTGGCGCAATAAGTAAATGGCATTAAATTAGGATTTTTGGGAATTGTTCTTTTGAAAGGGAGGTGATAGAGTTATATAATAATAAAAATCTCTAGGAATGTATAACACAAGTTATATTATGGGGTTATATTGATTTGTCGCTAAGGTCAAGGTTATATATCTGGTTTACAGTAGGGATTGGAGGTTTTGTAGTTTATACGTACTTGCCAGGCTTTGATTATCAGAATTACAACTTATTTGTTTTGGGGCTACTATCTCTGTTTGCCCTGTTCTCTGAAGTTTCATTTATTCAGATAATGCCTGGTTATGAAATTTCTGTTTCTACTGCAATATATATAAGTACTATTTATATTGGGGGAACCTCTTTAGCTATTATTGTTGCATTACCTTCTCTTTTACTATCTGAAACTCTTCTTAGGGGGCTGATAGTAACTGAGGGGGCGTCAATGACTTTAAGGGCCCAAAAAGCTGTTTTTAATATTAGCCAGGCGATTGTGTCGATAGCGTCTGCAGGAATAGTTTTTGAATTTTTTGGTGGTACTTCTCCCCCTTTTTGGCTTTTTTGACTTTTATTCTGGTTAACATATCTTTTGTTGCTGGAGTTATTTCTTTAGTTGAAGGGGGAAACTTTTTATATCAACTTAAATTCAATTTGCAGGATTTGGATGTAGAATACTTTTCTTTAGCGGTTTTATCCGTTTTAATTGCTATAACTTACGTTACATCACCCTGGGCTGTTTTCTTAGTTGTTGCACTTCTCCTTTTAGTGAACGCATCTTTGAAAAATTATGTCAATCTTCGAAAACAGGCAAAAAATACGTTTGAAAAAATAATGGATCTCTTGAGCAAAAGAGATCCCTATACCCACAAACATTCTGAATCTGTCGGAGATTTAACTGAAGCGATTGCTGACGAGATGAGAATTCCTCCGGATCAAAAAGAAGATATAGTTTCCGCTGCCCGGGTACACGATATCGGGAAGCTGGGTATACCCGATAGTGTCCTGCTCAAGCAGGGAGAATTGACCGAGGAAGAATGGGAAACGATGAAGGAACACCCGGTGCTCGGTGCGGATATCTTGAGCGGTCTGGCAATTTATGAGGATTCTGTTGATGTCGTGCGATACGAGCACGAGCGCTGGGACGGTAGCGGCTACCCTGAGGGTCTTGAAAAAGAAGATATCCCGCTGGGTTCGCGGATAGTTGCCGTGGCTGACGTATGGAACGCTCTTAGAACGAAAAGGCCGTATAGAGGACCAATGTCAGAGGAAGAGGCAAAGGAGGAAATCGAAGAAATGTCAGGCGTCAAACTGGATCCGGAAGTAGTAGATATACTGCTTGAAGTAGTTGAAGAAGGAAGAGTGGAAGTGGAAAATTAACCAATGTTTTTTCTCTGGGGCGTCGTGCTGGGAGTTCTGGTAGGGTTTGTTCGCGGGGGGAAGATAGCCCACCTGGATTACCTGGATATTCGGTATCTATGGCTGGTTCCCGTTTCTTTAATCATTCAGCTCTTGATTTTTCCGTTATTTTCTCCAGAACCGCTGGTTTCATTCGGGACGGAATACTTTCACCTACTGTCATATCTTATCCTGGCCGGGTTTGTCGTGTTAAATTGGAGGGTCTGGCAGATCCCTTTTATGGGTGCCGGAATGGGGCTAAACTTGCTTGTGATCGCTTTTAATGGAGGTTATATGCCAGCATCCGTGGCCAGCTTGAGAAAGGCAGGAGAAAACGAAGTCGCAAATAGTTTGCTTGCAGAAGGAACTTATGGTAATGTAATAAACATGAATGGTTCGACGGTTTTAGATTTTTTTGGAGATTGGTTATATTTACCACGCGTGATTCCACTTTCAAACGCATTTAGCCTTGGAGATTTACTTATCGTGATTGGACTGGTGTTCTTCTTTGGAATGGGGATGGTCAGAAACCGACAGAATACCTGATGAACCGAAACAAAGAGGGCCAGGTTTCCCTTGCCCGTGCTGAATCGAACAGCAACCTTGACCGGTCTGGGAAAAATTGACGCTTCCAAGGAGGCTGAGGAGCGCTACAAACCCTGGACCGTCGGGCTATGAACCCTAATTTATGGTCGGCACCATGCCACGGACTTCCCGGCGCCGCATCCGGGCTTTTACCCTCTTCTATTACGCGGCGTTTGATATTTCCGTAATAATAAAATTAACGGTTAAATATGAATTTTTTATGAATAATCTATAGTGTTCAAATAATTGGCTAAAAAAATAAAGAACCGTTTAATCTATATTCCTAAAAGACTATAAACATAAATTCAAACGATTATAATTGATGGGATGGTTGCGTGCAAGGGAAGGGTTGGGAGTTCTCTCTTTTACAGTTCGAAGACGGTCACTCCTTCTCCGCCTTCTGATGGGGGAGGTCCGTAACATTTTTCGATTAAATCCGAGGACCGCAGGTGGTCTCTTATATTTCGTCGTAAAGTTCCTGTTCCTTTTCCGTGGAGCACCCGCCCCTTGGTTCTATCGGCTCGGATAAGTTGATCGACGTAATCGTCGACTTTTCTCAGAGCCTCTCTAACGTTCATACCGCGGACGTTAATCTCGAAGCCGACCGACTTCGAGGATTTACTGTAACTGACGCCCGATTTACGATTTACTTCTTTTCGATTCCCGCTGCCTGAGTAACCCTCCAGGCTGGAGAGTTCGGTGGTAAGTGTAATGCCGTTGACGCTTACTTCTATCTCGTTCTCGTTTTTTACCCTGACTATTTCCCCTTTTTGGTCGGTGCTCTTGATTCTAACTTCCCTTCCGGGTTCCAGGTCGTCAAGACTGAGGGATTTTTCCTTTCCATCCTGCTCTACAGCCTTCCGACCTTTTTCTATAGTTTGATCCATCTCTTGAACTTTCTTCAGCGCGTCTCGCGCCTCCTGTTCGTCGGAATCCCTGGCCTCGGAAATTGCCCCTTCGATCTCTCTTTTTGCCCTCTCTATATACTGATCCAGGTTCCTTAGTTCCGAACTAAGGGCGTTTTTCTGATCCGCTTTTAGTCGTTCTAATTTTTCGTTGTACTCCTTCCTCGTTTCTTTTGCTTCCTCCAGTTTATCCTCTATCTCGCGCCCTTTCTCCCTGATCCTTCTCTTCTCCTCCACCAGGTCCTGAATTATGTTCTCCGCCTGAATCTTACCTTCGTCCAGAAAGCCCTCGGCCTGGGAGATCAGCTCGTCCGAGAGCCCTAACCTCGAGGCGATAATAAACGCGTTACTCTTTCCGGGAACTCCCTCAAGTATATGGTAGGTCGGAACCAGTTCTTCCGGGTCAAAATCCACCGAGAAAGTAGCAAGCTGCGGGTGGTTAAAGGAAAAATTCTTTATCGCGGTAAAGTGTGTCGTCACGGCGAATCTTGTTTCGGCTTCCAGCAGCTTCTCGAGAATCGATAACCCCAGAGCCGCACCTTCTTCCGGATCCGTCCCGGCTCCGAGTTCGTCAAGCAGGACGAGGCTCTGTGAGTCCATTTCCTCCAGTATATCAACGATGTTCCCCATATGGGACGAAAAGGTAGAAAGGCTCTGTTCAATACTCTGTTCGTCGCCGATATCGCTGAATACATGGTGATAAATTTCCAGGCGTGTATCCTGGTGAGCGGGAATGGGTATCCCCGATTGAGCCATGAGCGTAAACAGGCCAATGGTTTTTAAGGTTACGGTTTTACCTCCGGTATTTGGGCCCGTAATAGTGCCACCCTGCTCGGTCCTTCCGAACTTTATCGTGACCGATACGACTTCATCCTGGTCGAGGAGAGGGTGCCGGGCATCTATCAGGGCAAGCCCTTCGTCCTCCGTTAACTTGGGGGCAGTACATGAGTACTCCTGAGTGAACTGGGCTCTGGCGTAAAGTGAATCGAGCTCTTTTAGCGCCTTCTGGTTCTCCC